>CAXDNE010000060.1:0-29350 GCA_963990595.1 uncultured Methylobacterium sp. | reverse complement strand
GACCAACCCTGCACTAACTTTGACCTTGGACCACCTCGTGGGGGCCGATCAAGGCCGAGAAGCTGCGCGGTGGGATCGAGACCGCCGCGCGGGGGGTGCTGGAGGAGGACGCCGAGGTCGTCGCCGAGCTCGTCTCGAGCCGAAAGGTTGCCCTTCACGTCGAGACGTCGAGGGAGATCGGCTCCGACGAGGCAGCGGCTCTGTCGGGCGCGATCCAGGATGTCGTCGTCGACGCGCTGGAGCCCGGCGACGGCATGACGGTCGGACGGCTGGAAGCCGTGGAGGACGACGCCGCTCCCAAGCCCTGAGGTCACCCCCGAGGCGCGGAAGGCTGCGGGGGCGCGGCTTCGAGTGCGTCGGCCTCCTCCCGAAGCTGCGCGGCCTTGATCGAGGCCTGCTCGACGATGAGATCGGCGTGCCGCCGCAGGATGTCGACGCGGACCAGGCCCAGCGCGCGGTCCGCCTCGGTGACGAGATCGGGCGTCTCCGCCAGAAAGCGGTCGAACACGGCCCGCGCCTCCTGCAGGATCGGGTCGAGATCCTCCGCCCCGAGATCCAGGCGGCCATGCCGGAGGAAGTGCTCGGGATCGTCCAGAGCGACGTCGCAGCAGAACGGGACGTTCCGGTCGAAGGCGGACCCCGGCAGACCGAACGCGATCTGGAACGCGACGGGCCTTCCACCGACGTCCCAGGCTCCGCACCCGGCCGGCTCCCGGCCGATCGGCGTCGACTGCTCGTCGAAGAATCCCGTCCGGAGATACACCATGCCGTGCAGCCCGGAGCCGTCGGCCGCGACGATCACCTCCAGCGCCATCGTGCGTCCCGACGGCGCCGCGACGCTCAAGGCATCGAAGCGCGGCGACCGGACGGCGACCCCGAAGGCCGAGGCTTCCGCGGATTCCTCGACGTGGTAGACGGCCCGAAGCGGAACATCGGTGCCCATCAGGATCGCGTCTCCGGCGGGGATCCCGAAGTCGATGCGGTAGGGATGCATGCCGGGTGCGCCTCGCGGTTCGATCCCGCAGAGTCCACGGCCCCCGTGAAAAGCGCAACCTTCGCGATTGCTTCGTTCGAAGGCGTCGTACCGCGTTTACCGCGCGTCAATCACCACGGAAGGTCGCTCGAGGCATCAACTTGGCTGCAATGTCCCTCGATGTTCAATGCCCTTTCGTCGAAGCGGCCGACCACCTCGGCCGATGGGGAGATCGCATGGACAAGGCCGCCCGGGAGTGGCGTCAAGCCGTAGCCGAGATAAGGCGTCTGACGGGGACGTATGTCGGCCGGGCCTTCGATACCGCAAGGCTCGACGGCATCGCGGCGGCCATCTCGGTGGACCCGGCGATGATCGACCGCACGCTCCAAGGCGCGGCCGATCCGCCCCTGACGGTCGTGGCGCGCCTCGCGCGACATGCCGGTGCGGCTCTCGTCGCCCTTCCGGTCGGGCATCGTGCCCCGCCGGCCGTCGCGGCCGGCTCGTATTCGACGGATCTGGCGGCGACCGACGTCGCCATGCTGCAGTCCACGCTGCGACGTCTGCGGACGGAGACGGGGCTTTCCCTCTCCGCGTACGCGCTCGCCTGCGGACTGCCGCTCGGCCACACGGCCGCCGAGAGCGACGCGGAGAGCGCGACGCTCGGGGGCGTCGCGGCCTTCGCGGCGCATCTGGGGCTCGGATTGCGCATCGTCGCCGGATCGACCGTGAAGGACGCGTGGCAGGCGGCCCATCGTGCGGGATCGCCGGCGCGCCCGACGGGCCCTGCGGATTGCGACGACGCGAACGCCGACGTCGAATGGATCAGGCGGGCGATGGAGGAGGCTCTCGATCAGACCAGATTGGATGCCGTCGCCCTGGCCCGCCGCGTACACCTGCCGGAGGCCGTGAGCCGCGACCCCGGGTCCTGCCGCGTCCTGGGTCCCTTCAAGACCACCGCCAGCCTCGCCGCCGGCCTCGGCTACCGACTGACCGCGGTGGACCGGAGCGAGCGGGAGCCGGCGCTGGTCGCCCTGGGGCCTCGTCTGTGCGCCCCCGGCCAGCCGCCTGGATTGTCCCAGTCGGGCGCGCGCAACGCCGTTCGCCTGCAGGAAAAGGAGGTCCTGGAGGCGGTCCGCGGCCGACGCATCGAGCGGGGGCGGAACATCGCCGATCTGGCCGAAGCCTGCGGATTCAGCGAGCGGTCCGTGCAGGATGTCGAGCGGGGGTTGATGCCGGTCCACATCCATCGGATCGCCCGCCACGCGGAAGCGCTCGGACTGGCGCTGGTCCTGCGCGCGGCCTGAAATCCGAAGGCACGAAGCGCGCGTCAACCCCGGCGGCCCGGGGTTGACGTACCAACGAAATGGCGATCAATCGGACCGCGTGCACCTTCCAACGAAGGAACGAACGTGTTGTCCCGCAACAGATCCGCCGTCTTCCTGCCGCTTGAATCGGTCCGTGGCCTCTGCGCCGTGACGATCGTGTACCATCACCTGAAATGGTCGCATTGGATCGGCGATCTCGGCGTCGTCGCGAACGCGTCGCTGCTGGTCGAGCTCTTCTTCGCCCTGAGCGCGTTCGTCATGGCGCATCGATATCTCGATCGCATAGCGGACGTCGCGGACTACCTGCGGTTCATGTGGCTTCGCGCCGCCCGCATCCTGCCCCTCCACCTCGCGGTTCTCGGCGTCTGGCTCGCCTGCGGCGTCCACGAGATCGCGGCCGCCGACGGATCGCCGGTCGACCTCGTCGCCTCTCCGGACTTCCTGAAGCGCGTGTTCCTGCTGCACGCGGTGTTCGGCTCGGAGCTCCCCTGGAACGTTCCGAGCTGGTCCGTGGCCGTCGAGGCCTGGGCGTACGTGGCGTTCGGGGGTGTCCTCGTCGCGACGGCCTCCCGGCGCCGGACCCTCGCCGCGGTGTTCGCCACGACGGCGGTCGCGACCTTCCTGCTCCTCGCGTTCGTCCTGCCGGAGGGGATCTTCGATTTCACCGGACCGGCGACCCTGGCCCGCTGCATGTACGCGTTCTCGCTCGGCGCGTTGGGCTACGTCGCGTTCGAGGCGCTCGGTCTGCAGGATCGGCATCTGCCGAGTGCGGTCGCGACCTGCATGGAGATCGCCTGCATCGCCGCGCTGTTCTCGACGATCACGATCTTCGGCGACTCCGCGTACGCCGTGGCGGTACCGGTTCTCTTCCCGGTGGTTCTGTGCGTGCTCGCCTGGGGGCGGGGGCTGATCTCCAGCCTGCTGCGGCTGCGTTGGCTCGTCGGCCTCGGGACTCTGAGCTACTCGATCTACATGCTCCACGCCGGTCTCTGGGCGGTCGGCATGAAGGCCGTGCGGGCCCTGGACGCGCAGACGCCTTTCACCGGCTACTCGAAGACGCACCCCGGTCAGCTGGAGTTCTTCGGCTCGACCCCGGCGACGTTCCTGGTCGCGACCGGCTTCGTCGCCTTCGTCGTCCTGTGCTCGGCGGTCAGCTACCGCTTCCTCGAGCGGCCCGCCCGCGACGCGATGCGGCGATGGATCGAGCCGGGGACGCGGACGGCGCCGGCCGCCGCATCCCCGAACGGCGCGATTGCGATCAGCGATACTCGCGCCATGCCGACCGCGTGACGTAGCGTCGGAACGGAGCGCCCGTCCGCTCCACCGTGACGCTGGTCGAGCGCGAGATCCTGGTCGCGTGCTCGACGGTCCGACGATAGACGTAGCCGCGGGGCCGCGGCCGGGGCGCCACGGCGATCCTCCGCACGGGTTCGTCGACGACGGCGTAGGGCACGTAGGTCGTGGGCGTCCAGTTCAGCGGAGCCGGGCCGCGAGCGGCCGCCACCCTGGCGCGATCGTCGATCGTCAGCCCCGTCCGGTCGCAGCCGCGTGGGAGACCGTACAGGCACCCATCGAGCGCGGTCTTGTACCGTATCGAAGGATCGGGGTTGTTCAGTCCGACGTAGCTTCGCTCGTGGACCACCACGCCGGCGCCGACGCCGTCGACGTAGGTGTCCATATAGGACGAACCGTAGTCGTACCGGGACTCGTAGATCGACGGGAAGTAGCCGGCGGACGCCGGAACGGCAGCGAAGGCCGCGAGGCCTGCGAGCGCGCCCAGTATGCCCTTTCTCATGGATGGTCCTCCGAATGGGGTCGTAGCCTCGACAACGCGGTCAAGGTTGCGAGGTTTCACGTCTTCCTATCCACATCGGCCGCCGAGGCGGAAGCGGAAACTGCTTCGCGAACGGGCCAATGCTTTTCGTTCCTTCGATCTGTCGGATCCATTGCTTTGCATCGCGCGACGCCGAAGGTATCGCCCGGGCGACCGTGCGATTTGCGACGGCCGCGCCTACTCTTTCGGCATGACGGATGACGCATGCGCCAATCGGCGATTCGCACTCGAGGTCCTGCAGTCGTTCCCCAGGGGGACGACCGGCCAGGCGCTTGCGGACGTCGCTATGGCGGCATGGAGATCGGAGGGCGGCGATCCGCGATCGTTCGAGGATCGCCTGAGAGACGCGGCCTGCTACGCCACCCACGAATTGGCGGCGAACGCCAGAATGCGGTCCGGCGACATGTCCACGTGGTTCGCGCTCCCCGACTTGCCCTTCGACGAACTCGCCCGGCGCGGCATGGCGCTGCGCGCCTCCTGGGCGGCGGCTCCGAACCCGGAAGACGCGGAAAGCCTAGAACTCGAACGCCGGAAGGCCGACGAGGAGGACGAGCGGATCGCGGCCATAGAGGAAGCCGGCGGCTTCGGCCGCACGCACCCCTACGCGCCGGAATGCGAGCAGCACATCTACATCCGGCTCGGGGACGTGCCCCGCGACGGGTATTCGAGGTTCGGCCTGGCAGTCGACGACACCGAGGAGAGCCCGGACCCGTGGCGGGTCGCGACGGGCAACAAGGCCCGCGAGGCGGGGATGAGCGTGTTCAGGGCGTACCGGCATCCCGACGTTCCGGACGCGTACGTGCTCGTCGACCCGGACTTCCGGAAGGCGATCTACGACGTGATTTCCTCGGAGGACCACCTGCTCGCCGTCATGCCGGAGGGCCGATTTCCCGTCCTGCGGATCGACGGCTCCCCCGTCGTCGCGACCCGACGCGGCGTCGAGCGGATCGTCCTGGGCACCGACGGCGAGTATCTGATAGATCCTGCACGTCCGTGGAGCGCGACCGAGCTTCCGGCCTCGGCGATCTGGATCTCGGAGCAGGTCCGCCTGACCGAGTTCGTGGCGCGGCACCATCCCGACCGCGGCGACTCCGCCGACGACGTCGAAGCTGCGGCCGCTCCAGCGCCGCGGCCCTGAACGGATGCAGGAGGTTCACGTGTCCTTCGGTCTCGCGCTGCCCGCCCTCGACGCCCTATCGGACGGCTGCCTCCTCATCCGGGGGCCCGAGGCGCTGCCCCGTCGCACGAGCGTCGAGGTCTGGGTACCTCCGTCGGATGCCGACCTGGTGCGTCGGCGCTACTGCGACGGGTCGTCGTCCGCCGGCTTGATCGACGCGGCAGGCCGCTTCCTGGACGCGGACTGCCGCTTCAGTTCGGGGCCGGAGGCGGAGACCCGGATCTATCATCCATGCCACTGGGGCGATGGCGCGACGGAGGAGCAGCTCCCGGGCGTCGCCGGCGCGTTGGCGCTCCTGCTGCGCGACCATGCGGGGCCGGTGGGTCCCGTCGCCATCGCGGAGGTCTTCAACCCGCCGGACCGCTTCGGCTTCGTCACGTTCGGCGGCCTGGACGAAGGCGGCGCGAGGGCGGTCGCAGTCTGCACGGCCTACGTCGCGGCCGGGTGGCTTCCGCCGTCCTCCCTCGCGCTTGAGGCGGTGCAGGCGCGGCGCCTGCCCGACGACACGCCCGAGGTGGTCCGGGCCGCGATCAGGATGTCCCTGGAGGCCCTGGCCGCCAGCCTCGACGCCGCGATCGCCAACGTCGCCGAACCGGACTGGTCGCCTCGACCCTGACGCGTCGTCGGGAGGACGGCACGGATCGCGGGCTATCTCCCGCCCTCCGGCCTCACCAGTCGTCGCACTGGGCCTGCAGCGCCCGGTACGACGCCTCGGTGTCGATGGCGGCGTTCCGGGCGCCGATCTCTTCCAGCACCGACTGCCGGACCCGCTCGACCGCTTCGGCCGCGACCGCCTCGGCCTGGGCGCGGGCATCCTCGACGTCGTCGGTGTGGATCGGAAAGACGCCGGCCAGACCCTCGACCGCCTGTCGGAACCGAGCTTCCCCCGCGGACAGCGCACTCCGGTTTATCTCCACGTGTTGTTGCTCGTGGGACAGGAGCGTCGCCCGGGGGCATCCGCCTTCCGGGTAGCGGTTGGGCAGCAGGATCCTCACCGGCTTGTCGAACCCGACGTGGATCTCCGCCTTCGAGACCGCGGCGCATCCGGAGCCGTTCGGAAACGCGACCTGCCTCGTCGTAAAGCGGACGCCGCTGCGGAGGTTCGAGAGCGTCAGGCCGTTCGTGATCCAACCCGATCGGGCGTAGCCGGCGAGCGAACGGGACTTCATGTCGAGCGCGGCGATCGCCTCGCGCGGGCGGGTGTCGTCGACCTCGACCTCCGGCATGCCCAGCACGAGGTCGACCTCGGGCGTGCCGGCGAGATCCTCGCAGCTGGGACCGCGCACGAAGACGCGGGACGCCGTGCCTGCGAGGGCTAAGGGCAGGGCGCAGAGTGCGGCCGTTGCGAGGACGAAGACGAGACGCATGGGTGGGTCCGGACACGGCCGCGGGCTGCGCCCTATCCTGCCTAGTGCGACGGGAAGGAACGGCCACTCCTTTGATGGCAGAGATCCGGCTGGCCGTCACGCCCACCCGCCCTCAGCCGAAACGAGGTGGGACCGGCGGTTCGGGAGGCAGCTCCTCCGGCTCCTCCATCTCGTGCAGGATGCGGGGCGCGGGGAGGGGGCCGCCCTTCCAGGGACCGGGCTCGTCCTCCACCCTGGACACCACGTGCCGGTGCAGCCTGATGCCGGCGCTCGGATCGCCGCGAACATGGGGACGGACGAGTTCGACGCGACCCATGCGGATGCGCAGATGGGCGCGCACATGATGAAGCGCCCGGAGCTCGGTGGGCGAGATCTGATCTCCGCGGCCGGGGGCCCCCAGGTCGACCTTGATGTGGACTTCGCCCCAGTCGAGCAACGGGGGTTTTCGTGCCCGGGTCCGCGCCTTGTTCAGCTTGGAGTGGTCGTGCGGCCGGACCTCCGCGATCCTGGGCGTGTTGATCAGACACAGGACGGCGCACAGCCACGCGCCGGCGACCTCCTCGTCCAGGCCCTGGATGCCGACGACGTCCTTGAAGCGCAGCGCGGCTCCCTCCTGGGGGAAGTCGAACATGCCCATCAGATTGCGGAAGGGCACCGCGGCGTCGCGCGGCGCGGGCAGGAAGATCGAGGCTCTGCCCATCGTAAGGGTGTAGTCGAGTTCGGGCCTGAACGTGTGGGCCGCCTCGAGCAGCACGCCCATCCGGCCGGCGCCCGGCATGATCGTCGCGTCCTGATGCCACTCGATCCAGACGCGTTCGGCCGGCAGGAACAGGTGGTCCCGGCTGGCGTCCAGCACCCGCGGCGAGGCGAGGTCGTCGGCGGTCGCCTTGACGAGGGGGGACAGAACGAACCTCTGCGCCTTGGAGACGCCCTCGGTCAGGGATTGCGAGATCTCCCGAAGGTCGCGCGCCATGCGGCCGGACAGACCGGTCCGCAGGACGGCTTCGACGGCCGTCGGGCCCAGGCTGGCCAGTATGTCGTCGCAGAGCATGTGTCTCGACCGAACCTCCGGCAGGACGAGGCCGGAGGATAGGCGCTCCGGAACCGCAGGTCGACCGAGGCCCGACGCCTGCACACCGTCAATACGGGGCGAAGACCCGCGGGGAGGGCGACTCGACGGCCGGCCCTGCATCGATCCGATGGAGCGCGGCCGACAACGCCTTGAGGTCCTGCCGGTACCAAGCCTCGTACCCGTCGGGGCTGGCCCAGGCGGTCTCCCCTCCCGCGGCGCCGACCACCAGCACGTTCCCGCCGCGGTCGTCCTTGAGCACGTAGACCTGCTCGGCGTCCTCGCCGAGGCGGCGGCGACGGAGAGCGTCGAGGGCGGCCTCGCCGCAGAAATGCGCCTCGCCCCAGGACGAAGGCGTCGTCCAGACGCGTCCCGCTGCGGTCGGGGCGTCGACGCTTCTCGAGATGCGGAGCAGATCGCGCCTGCCGGCGTCGAGGGCGTTGAAGAAGCCCACGACGGCCGAGCTGTTCCAGAACACCCGGCTGTCGGCCCCGCTGGCTTCGCACAGCCGTTTGACGCGCCCCTGCATCTCCGCCCAGGCGCGGTGGCCTTCGACGAAATAGCGGCTCGCGACCTGGCCGGAGAGCTGGACCGGTACGACGCGGCCGACACCATCCTCCGCGAAGGCATACTCGTGCGCGACCGCCCTGCAGCGCGCACCGTCCGCCGTGGCGGTCGACTCTCCGACGAAGATGCGGAACGGCCGCTTCGAAGACATTTCCGGTCCTTCGTGATCCCTTGCCGGCACAGTAGCCTCGGGGCACGAAAGCCGCCAATCGCATCGGCGCAACGATGGGACGGAACCGACCCACGGAAGGCACGTTGTCACGACGGAACGGACTGCGACATCGGTGAAGGAACGGCGAAGGCCCGGCGACAGCCGGGCCTTCTGCTTTTCAGGCGGCCGCCCTAATCTCCGCGGGAGAGCGAGGCCGAGCCATGGACCCCCGAACCGCAGTCTTCGAAGCCGTGGAAGGCATCGCGCGCCTCTATGAGCGTTCCATGCTGACCCGAAGCCCGCTGCATCTCGCCGCTTGCGGCGGCTGCGGTGGCCCCACCTTCCAGCAGCCCTGTCCGCTCTGCTCCTACTATCCGATGGGCAGCGACAAGGGTCATTGGCATCCCCATGCGGCCACGCGCGAATTCTTCTGCGAGAAGGTGGCCGCGTCCGCTCCGGACGGGACCGGCAATCTCGCGACCTGGGTGCTGGGCCAGAAGAAGAGGACGGTCGCCTACAAGGAGGATGCCTCCTTCAAGGTGCGGCTGGAAGATGCACTCTCGTTCGCCATCGGCATGGCCACGCCCGAGCCCGGCCTCGTCTTCGACCTCGTCGCGGGCGCGAAGACGTCGGTCTCTCGCGAAAGGAGCGGGCGCGACGTCTGGTCGTTCTGGGAGGTCGTCGATGCACTCGGCCTGCAGCCCGGGATCGACGCCCGGGCCACCGACGTGGTCGAAGCGGTGGACGATCTCCACGCGGGAGATTTCGACGGGGCCTGCGCCAGGCTCCGGGCGGTCGTTCTCGAAGAAATGGGCCCGTACGCCGGACGTCGGCCCGAGCTCCGCATGTCGATCGGCACGCTCGATCGGATCTCCCCTCCGGAAGAGGCGCCCGAACCGACGGCGCCTCGGACGTAGGCCTCGCCGACTGATCTCGCCGGGCGCGATTTAAGTGAAATCAGGTGTGCGGCGCCGGAACGCGGAAGGAACGACGACGGTTTCTTGACGGCACCCCCGATGTAGGTACATTGGGCTTCCATTCCTTCCTCGCGAGGCCAGGATGTTGGACAAATTCGACGCCTCGGCCGGGCGTACTCCTGAAGACGCCTACGATTCGGAGCCGGAACGGACGGCGCGGCCGACCCCGCCCCGTCCGGCGATCGAACCGCCTTCCCCGCCGGACGATGGGAAGCAACGCATCTATCCGCCGAGCTACAGGACGCTGACCCGGGACGATGTTCTCGAGATCCTGAAGTCGCAAGGACCCAGCACGCGCAACTACATGTTCGAGCACGTGTTCGGTCCGTCGCATCTGGCCGCCTGCGACAACCCAAGCAGCTACGCGCACAAGGCGGTCAAGTCGCTCGAGCGCGATCAACGGATACTGGCGACCGGTTCCGAGGGGCGATCGAAGGTCTACCGTCTGGCCGAGACCAGCGGCATGGATCTGCCGCCGGCGGGCCTGTTCGCGCATGCCGGCGAGCCGGTGTCGAACCCCGAACCGGCATCGCCACGTCCCGATGAGGGTGTCGGCCCCGAGCGCACCGCCGCCCGCATCTTCGTCGAGGACGTCGTCCGGGGATCGATCAAGATTCCCCTGTTCGACACGGAGGCGGCGGAGGCGCTCGTAGCCGGCATCTTTGCCGATCCGCATGCTCCGCTGCCGGAGACGGCGCTGGTGGCCGGATGGCGTTCCGATCTGGCGGACATGGCCTTCGCATCCTCGACCGCGCTTCGCGCGGTCAGGTTCGCAGGACTCGATATCGACAAGGCCGAGGCCGCGTTCAACGAGGTCGTATCCGGATACTCCCTCGGCCCGACCGATCACGGTCCGGCGCTGCGCATCGTCCTCGACGCCTTGTCGGGTCCGGACGGAACGGATGGCAACGATGCGAAGGCTCACGGCCAAGCCTGGATGGCGGACGCCTTCGCGCAACTCCGCTCGCCGCCCGCCTCGGATCCGCTGCCGGCGCCGACGGCAGCGACGAACCCGGTGCGTCGTGCGCGCGGGCCGCGCTCTGCCTCGGCGGGCAGGACCGCGCCGCCCGCGCCGGTTGCGGCACCGACACCGGCGCGCCCCGGCATCTCGGAGATCCTCAAGGCCAAGGCGCTCGTGGACTTCGAGTCCGAAAGCCCGGTCGGCAAGATCCTGTCCCGGTACGCGCCCATGATCCGGCAGGCCATGGATGCCGGTGCCACCCCCGAGGAGATCGCGGCACGGTTCATCGCCGACGGCGGGATGCAGATCCCGGCCGAGATGGCCGTCATCCTGATCCGTCGCGTCTACGCCTGTGAACGTTGAGGGCAGAGCCATGGAAGCGCAGAGCCGCGAGCGACGCCGTATCCCGCTGCTGACGACGGACGAGGTCCTGGCGGTCCTCAAGCCGAGATGGCCGGAACCGCTGACGCCCAACGAGATCTTCTTCGCCGCCCGTCCGGAATTTCAAGACGACGGATCCATCAGCGGCTCCGCCTACGCGAGACCGGCCGTCAACGCGCTTCGGGACAAAGGGGACCTGATCGCAGATGGGAAGAGCGGCCGCTCCGAACTGTTCCGGGTCAAGCACAAGCCGCTCACGAGCACGGGGCAGGCTGGCCTCGTCGTCCAGGCCGTCCCGCACGCCGCGGCACCCGTCGTTCCGCCGGCAGAGGTAGTCGCGATCCCGGCCGCCCCGCCGAAACCGGAAGCCGCCGCCGGCCGGGACGATCCCGATCCGATCGCCACGATCCTCCTCGGGATGGCCCGGGCTCCCAAGCCCGGGTCGAGGATCGACATCGTCAAGGTCCAGGCCCTCGAAGGCATAGTCTGGGCGCGCGCGGCCGGGTGGACCGACCTTCGCATCGCCCAGGAGATCATCGACGCGAGCGGCATGGACGCACGTCCGGAGGACATCCGAAAGCTGGTGTCCTCGATCCCCGGCAATCCGCCCCGCCCAGCCGCCGTCCAGCAGCGCTGATCCCGGCAGCGGGTCGCGGTCGACCTCACAGGGTTCTGTCGAACAGGACCGGCTCGGGATTCCTCAGGCGGTACAGCCTGCCGGGGCGGTTGGCCCGCACGCCCGGGCCGGAAGGCACGCTACGCTTGCCGACCTCCTCCAGGACGTCCGCGTCCATCAGCTTCTTCCGCAAACTCGACTGATCGACGGTGCGCCCGAGGACCTTCTCGAACACCGACTTGTATTCGGCGAAGGTGAAGGTGGGCTCCAGGAGAAAGGCGGGAAGCGTCGAGTACGCGACCTTCGCCCGGAGGCGCTCGGCTGCCGCGGCGACGATCCGCGCGTGGTCGAAGGGCAGATCGGACAGCGCATCCAGCGGAACGGCTTCGAACCGCGTCCCCGTCCGGCTCTCGGCCTCGGCCACGAGCGCATCCGGAACCATGGCGAAGTAGGCCACGGCGATCGACCAGCCGCGCTCGTCGCGATCCGCGCTTCCGAACGTCCCGAGCTGCTCGAGGTAGACGCCTTCGATCCCGGCCTTGTCCCGCAGGACGCGACGGATCGTGTCCTCCAACGTCCTGTCGACGTCGGTCCTGACATAGCCTCCGACCAGAGTGCGCCGACCGCGGTACGGCTCCCGATCCCGCGGCAGCAGGAGCACGCGCAACCCGTCGTCCCCCAGCGTGAAGAGCACGCAGTCGACGCTGGCGTCGGGCTTCTCGAATTCCTTCTCCGTCACGCATCGCTCCGATTCCATCCGCACGAGAGTACCCGCGTAGGCGAGTGCCGCAAGCGATATTTGATACTTGCAAAGAACAAATAACGAGCCTAGATATGCGGCATCGGAGGACGCGACATGGACGCGACCGGAACCGCCCGCGGGGCGGACGAGATCCTGGCGATACCCGCCGAATGGCCCGAGCGGCTCTTCACTGGCGTGGATGCCATCGAGGCGGAATACCGGAATCTAGCCAAACGCTGGCACCCGGACGCGAACCGGAGCGCACCGGAGGCCGCGGCCGTCTTCAGCCACATCGGCGCTCTGCACCGCGAGGCGGATCGGCGCGCGAGATCCGGCATCTGGCGGACCCCGGGCGAGATCAGGTTCGTCTCGCTCGCAGGGCCGACGTTCCGGATGCGGTACCGCCGTCATCGCAGGATCGCGATCGGCGACCTCTACGCCGGATCGAGCAACCTGGCCTTCTCGGTCGAGCGCGACCATGCGGATCTCTTCGAGAATGCCCGGCGAACCCTGACCGGTCTCCGGTATGCGGATCGGAAGATGGAAGCGGAGTTCTCGCGCTGCGTCCCTTCCGTGGTGAAGACCTTCGAGACGGCGGACAGACTCGTCATGGTGGTCTCCGGCACCGACGACCTCGTCTTCCTGGACGACCTCGTCGCGCATTCCGGAGGCGCTCTCGATCCCCGGCACGCCGCCTGGGTGGTCTCGTCGCTCCTCAACATCGTCGCGTGGCTCGGCTGGTCCGGGCGCTCGCACGGCGCCATCCAGCCGGACACGGTGATGGTCTCCCCGCGATACCATTCCGCCGTCGTGGCAGGCGGCTGGTTCCATTCCGTTCCTTTCGGAGCAGCGCTGCTCCCTTCTCCCGAGTTCGCGGTCCGCCATGGCAGGGCGGCGGTCGGTCCCGACAAGCGCGCGACGCCGCGCCTGGACCTGGAGCTGGTCCGGGCCGTCGGCCGCGCCGCCCTCGGCGATCCGAACGGAACGCGCCTGCTGAACGATCCGACCATCCCGCGGCCCATGGCCGAGTGGCTGGTCCTACCGTCGCCCGACGACGCCTTCGCGGACTACCGGTCCTGGGAAGGCGCCCGAGAAGCGAGCTTCGGCGCACGCCGATTCATCGAGATGGACGTCGACGTCGACGCCCTCATCCGAACACGGGAGATCGACGATGGGCAACAGTAGATGGGATTCGGGTGCCTGGACGAACTACCAGCGCATCCACGTGGACCCGATCCCGAAGGCGAAGCGCTTCTCCGCCGGAGCCGATCCGGCGAACGACCCGGCGCGGTTCAAGGTCCGCGAAAGCAGGATCAGCGCCTCGAATCCGCGGCCCACGCCGGTGGGGCTCGGCCTCGATTGCACCGGCTCGATGGGCGCTCTGGCCCATCAGCTGATGGGCGGGGGCATGGACCGGACCATGACGGAGGTCTACGCGCGCGCTCCGATCACCGATCCGCACCTCCTGATCGGCGCGATCGGCGACAGCAAGGGCGATTCCGCTCCTTTGCAGATGACGCAGTTCGAGGCCGACCTGCGTCTGGCCGACGGCGTGAAGAAGCTCTGGCTCGAGGGGAACGGGCAAGGCAACGACGGCGAGAGCTACGCGCTCTTCGTGCTCGCCATGGCGCTGCGCACGTCCTGCGACGCCATCGAGCTGCAGGGTCGACGCGGCGTGATCTTCACCGCCGGCGACGAACCGGTCCACCAGGTCTACACGCGCGCCGAGATCGAGCGCGTCGTCGGCATCAGGATCGAGCGGCCGCAGATGACCGCCGCCGAGATCTATGCTCTCGCCGCCCGCAACTGGGACGTCTTCCACATCGTCGTCAAGGACGGCTCGTACATCCGGGACTACGGCGGCCTCGACATGGTGCGGGCGTCCTGGAAGCCGCTCCTGCCCGAGCGCCTCATCGAACTCGAAGACCACACGCTGTTGCCCGAGGTCGTCGTCTCGACGCTCCAGGTCATCGGTGGGGCCGACAAGGCGTCCGTCGCCGCGTCCTGGGGAACGAGCGCGTCGAAGACGATCGGCTCCGCGATCCGCAATCTCCCGACCATCCCGGGCAGACCGACCTCCGGCGGCCTCGCCCGCTTCTGAAAAGGACGCACGTCATGTCCGCCATGAGAAGGGCCCCGGTCCACGTCGTGATCGGGGCCGGATACGGCGACGAGGGCAAGGGGCTCGCCACCGACGCGCTCGCATCCCGCTACGGGGAGAGCGGCATCGTCGTACGGGCGAACAGCGGGGCGCAGGCCGGGCACACCGTCGTCACGCCCGAGGGACGGCGACACGTGTTCCACCACGTCGGCTCGGGAAGCTTCGCCGGCGCTTCGACCTTCCTCGGCCGGCGGTTCGTCTCGAGCCCGATGCTCCTCGGCGCGGAGCTGGCGGAGCTCGCCCTGAAGGACGTGCTGCCCCGGATCCGGGCGGACGCCCGGGGGATGGCCACCACGCCCTACGACGTCCTGCTCAACCAGTTCGTCGAGCAGGATCGGGCCGGGGGCCGTCACGGAAGCTGCGGAATCGGCTTCGGCGAGACCATCGAGCGCAATCTCGCGCCCGAATTCGCATTCTCCCTCGACGCTCTCCGGGACCCGGCGGCTCTGACCGTGGTCCTAGACCGCATCCGGCGCGAATGGGTGCCAGCACGCGCAGCCCGGCTCGGCGTTCGGCTCGACGCCGGGCGGCTCGATCTGATCGGATCCGATGCGGTGCTACGCAACTACCTCGAAGACGCGGCGGCCTTCCTCAAGGCCGTGGATCTCATCGACGGCCCCCGGGACCTGCCCGCCGACGCGCCGCTGATCTTCGAGAACGCCCAGGGTCTGCTCCTCGATCAGGATCGTGGCGCCTTCCCTCACGTGACGCGGTCGAACACCGGCCTGAGGAACGTGGTCGAGATGGCGCACGATCTCGACGTGGGCCGGCTCGACGTCCTCTACGCGACGCGGGCCTACGTCACGCGGCACGGGGCTGGCCCGCTGGCCGGCGAGCTGTCGGAGAAGCCATGGTCCGGCATCGTCGACCGGACGAACGTCCCCAACCCATGGCAGGGCAGCCTTCGGTTCGCGCTCCTGGATCTCGATGTGCTCGCGACGGCGATCGACGCGGATCTCAAGGACGCCCAAGGCATCGAAGCGAGACACAGCCTGCTCGTGACGTGCCTCGACCAGATCGACGGGTCGGCGCGCTGGACCGACCGCGGCGTCCTCGTGTCGGGCAGCCCGGAGGCGTTGGCCGAGGCCGCGGCGCGGCGCGCGGCTGCCGGCGGGTTGTCGATATCGAACGGGCCGACGAGAGACCGGTTCGTCTCGCCTCGCCCGTCGCTCGTCGCCTGACCCGGCTGCGGCCCCATCGGCCGCATCGTCGGCGGTCGCGACCTCGCCGGCCGGGCGGTAGGGCGAGACGGGGCCGCGCTCCATCTGCACGATCCGACCGTTGTGGAAGGTAAAGATGGGCTGGCCTGGAAACAGACGCATCACCTCGTCCAAATCGATGGTCGTCGCGACCAGCGTCGATCCGACGGCAACGGCCGAAGGATCGTACCCGTCGATCTTCTCCGGTTCGACGCGGGTGGCGACCTGCATCGGCTTCGTCGGGTGCACGAAGATGCCGAGGCAATCGGCGTCCGTGACGGTCCATTCGTTGTAGCCGGCCGCGTTGGCGAACGTGTCGGCCACCGCCTGAGCGGAGAACGGATCACCGCCGGTCCTGCGTCTGCCCGTCGCGTCGTCCCAGCTGGAGCCTGTATCGACCGTGCCGAGGCTTCGGATCGACGCCGTCGAGCGGGGGCGCAGCACGATGCCCACGGATCCGTACGTCTCCAGGTGGTCGGGCCAGACGACCGAGCAACACAGCTCGCCGGTGCCGCCGACGGCTTCGATGGCATTGAGCAGGTCGCTCGGGAACAGCAGGTCGTCGCCGCCGAGGTCGCCGTAGCGCTGGCTACCGCCGTGCCTCGCCGGCTGCGAACAGTGCACGATCAGAGCATCGCGTCCGATCAGGTGCCGCATGAGTTCGTCGTGGGTCATGTGTCACGGCTTCGCCTTCGATCCCGACGAAGTCGTGGCATCGGTCTGGCCGGGTGCCGGATCAGTGTTTGAGGCCGGACATGGAGCCGCCGGTTTCGCCCTGACGGGAACCGATGCTCCTGGCCTTCGGACGCAGGACCTCCTCAAGAACCCTGGCCGAAGCGCGCCCGACGGCCCGGGCGAGATCTGAGGTTCGGATCGGAAACCGGAGGCAGTCGGCCTCCTCCGCGCAGACCGCGTCGATCTCGTCCTGCAACGCGGCTAGATGGACGCCGGGCAGGGCGGCCATCCACCACACCCTCTCCGGCGCCTCGGCCGGCAGATCGTAGAGCCTCGCGAGGCCGTCGCAGACGCCGTCCCCGTGGAAGCCGCGCGTCAGGGCGCATACGACCGCGAAGGCCGGTCCACGCCCGAGGGGAGGGCCCGGAGCGAAGTCGATCAGCGGCGCGCAGGGCTCGCCCACGGCGGTGGCGGCGGCAAAGGCAGCGGCATCCGCGACGACTCGCAAGAAATCCTCCCGCGGCATCATCAGTACGCGGGGAGCGACCACGAC
Source organism: uncultured Methylobacterium sp. (assembly GCA_963990595.1). Classification (GTDB taxonomy): domain Bacteria; phylum Pseudomonadota; class Alphaproteobacteria; order Rhizobiales; family Beijerinckiaceae; genus Methylobacterium. The sequence continues at coordinate 12,622 of CAXDNE010000060.1, read as the reverse complement.
CGGCACGACGACTGCGCCCCCCGCCTGGCGGCCGCCCAGGCGCCGCCAGGCGGCTAGACAGAGATGGTGGAGGCCGTCGTCCTCGTCCGGCAGGTAGCAGCCGCCGTCGGGCTCCGGCCCGGGCACGATCCTGTCGGCCTCCAGCATTGCGATCTGGATGTCGGCGAAGATCGCTTCGACCGCCGCCGCAGCCTCGAACGCCCGCGGGTGCAGGCTGTCGGTACGCACCGCCGTATGACCGGCCGGACCCGTCAGCGGCGCACCGTGACGGCGCAGCGCGCAGGACATGACCTCGACGAGCGCGACAGCACCCTCGCTGCCGTCCTCATGGGTCTCGGCGACGAGACCGCCGACCGTGTTCCAGAGGAAGACCGACGTGCAGTCGGAGCCGACATGACGGAGCAGCAGAAACGGGTGGCGGGTTTCCAGGTTGCCCGAGCCCAGGAGGGCCTCCGCACCCCGGAAAGCCACTTCGGTGCCGGATAGACGGTCGACGACGAGCAGGGACAGGCAACCGGGCCCAAAAACGCGGAGCGAGGCGCGCTTCACGGCGGGACCGACGACGATCTCCGGCCGGTCCAGAAGCCTGTACTGCTCCTCCGCGGAAAACGTATGCCGCCCGTGCCGCACATCGGCAACGGGAGCTTCCGCGGGTTCCTCCCCGGTGTGCATGAACGCTCCTTCGATCGAAGGAACGATCCATCGGATCCGCGCACATGTCGAGAGTTGACGGTCCACCGGCGCCGTGCATTGGCGGCCCGCACCGCCGGATCGACACTACTCGCGGCCGGCCGCCAACAGCCTCGTACCCCTGTGAGCGACGAGCGACGCGATCTGGCGGCGGACGGAATCAGGTGCCTGCGCCCAGCGGTCCGCGAGGCTCTGCTGCTTCGGTGCTTCGAGGGCCGCCGGCGGTGCCTCCTCGTTCGCACGCCCCGGCGTGAACGGCCCGAGATCCGGCACTCCCGACCCGGCGGCCGCGTCCTGGATGCGCGAGAGCATCGCCGGGAGGATCGACGGCGGGATCTGCGAGAGGTTCGGGAGCGGAGCGGTCGACGCCATGGGCAGGCCGAGCTGCACCGGCAGACCCAGGGCGGCCGGCGGCAGGTCGGGCATGCGCGCCCGTTCCGGCGACATGTAGTAGAGGGTGCCGATCACCGCGGCGGCCCTCATGGCCTTGAACAGCATCGGGAACTCCCGCGTCCAGAGCCGTACAACGTGCGTCGCGCGGCTGAGGTCCTGGAGTATCGACGGCACCCGGAAAAGAATTTGTTAACGGTCCACCACACCGGAACCGGTGTCCCGGCGTGGTCACTGGCCCTTCCTTCAAGAAGGAACGTTCGACGTCGGCGACGGGTTCGCGGCACCCGGCTGCCAACGGGCGAACACGTCGAGGATCCCGTCGAGGTCGAGCGGAACATAGGCGTCCTTCGGGCAGTACGACGACGGTCCCATCGTCCTGGCGACCAGATCGATGTACATCGAGAACATGCCTTCCGGGCTCGACGTCATGTGTTCGGGCACGTCGAGATGCTCGATCACGTTCGGGTACTGCTCGAGGAAAGCGGTGTCCACGGACAGCCCGGCCGGCTTGTCGCCCCAGCCCGTACTGGCTTCACCCCAGCTAATCAGCCATTCGATGGCCGAGATCACGTCGGCATCGCTCTGTGGGTGGCTTTGCCCATCGATGCCTCGGCCAACGTTCTTGAACCCCAGAAGTAGAAGCGATGGCTCTAGACTTTGCTCAAACATTTCGTCGACGATCCCGTAGAGATCTCCAGTTCCCACTGCATGCTGCGGCAGGATTTGGACCGAATTGCCACCGGGCACGTCTTCGAGGGCCCTTTTGATCTGCCCGATCTTCGACACACTACCGGGTGACTGAATCGACACGCCGAGACCGCCAACCAGTCCGATTACGTTCATCACGTCCTCGCGCTTCAGCCATTCGACGCCGAAAGATGTGACGTTAGGTGTGATTCCGCGATCACGAAACGCTCTGATGATCGCCGGGAAATCGGGGTGCATCATCGGCTCGCCACCGCCCAATGCGACTTCGAAGACGCCTATCTCAGCCAGCCGATCCGCCGTCTGCAGGATCAGTTCGAGAGGAGCGTGCGCCCCCTCGCGGGTGGAACCTTGGTAGCAGAAGGAGCATCCGTAGGGGCAGTAGTCCGTGATCTTGACGTCGACCAGTTCGGGCGAGGTTGCCTTCAGGTACGGTTCCGGCGAGAAACGAGCCTTGAAGCCGGTGGATGGAGAGTACCAGATAGATGCTGCACCGTCCTTCTTCAGACGCAGATCCCTCATGTAGTCCAGTTTGATCGTGTCCGGCAGTTCCATGTCGTGATCTCCGTCGGTGCCGAGGATCATGATGCCATCCATCAGCAAGAATTCGCGCGGAAACGACTGAACGTCTATGCCGTCGTCGTTGTCGTGGTATCCACTCCATGCGGCTCGGAGATCGTCATCCGACAGGAGCGGCTTGAAATCTGCCTGCATGTCCTGCCATGATTTGTAACCGTATTTATTTTCTGTGGCTATATACAAAAGTTTGGATCGCGCATCGGAAAGGATGAAACTATTCTGACCGAATACCGTCGATCCTGCGGCGGCGTCCTCTAACTTTGGATCTCGCCGACTCCACCCCCTCGGGCCATCGCTGAGATACCACTCGCTGGGCAGCGGCTTATGCCCCGGTTTCATCATGACGATGGAGTGCGACGAGGACGAGTTGGTCGCATGGCCGAGACGCAGGTTGCGGATGCGGTTCATGATGCTTTTACCTTTCGATCTAAGGAATGGGAGGCCGCTACGCACTAGATCGGATGCCCGCAAACAGCGATCGGAACCGGATCAGCTATCGACGTCAACATAAGACGCCGATCCTAGAAATCGGAAATTCCGACCAGTCCACCGACCAGCCGCATGGCGGACAGGATCGAGGCCGGAAATCCGGCGATCAGCATCGCGAGGGCGGTCGCGGCTCGGGAGACGAGAACGATGCAAGGCGGCATCAGGGCGCTCAGGACCCCCGCGGCGACCAGCACCGGCGAACCCGCGACGACCCCGCGACCCGCGGCGGCGATCGCCATCGCCACGCTGGTGACGTAGACCACCGTCTGCTGCAGGGCGAAAGCCGCAGCGCCGGCACCGACGTTTCCGGCCTCGAGGCCGAGCGCGACGCCGGCCGTGAGGTGAAGAACCAGGGCGAAGTCGGGGAGGGCCCCGTTCCCGCCGAGCGCGCCGACCGTCCTCAAGCTCCGCATCGAGGCCAGGATCGGGGCGAGCGCGATCGACTGGAGCACGAAGATCCTCAGGACCGCGGCCGCTGCGACCGGACCGTCGCATCCCAGACCGCCCAGGATCCGTGCCAGGACGGCGGCGATCCCGATCCAAACGGGGAGGAACACCGAGGCGAGGGCGAGCCTCGCGACGTGCGAGGAGGTCGGCTCGGCAACCTGCCCGCGGGTCAGGATGCCGGCGGCCACGCGACGGACCGCATACCCCGTGACGGCGAGCGAAGTCTGCGAGAGCGTCGTCACCGGTCAGGCCGCCTGGTCTGCGAAGAGATCGTTGCGGAAGACCGGAGCCGGAGCCGGGGACGGCGGGTTCAGCCCGAGATGCTCCCAGGCGCGCTGGGTGATCACGCGCCCGCGCGGCGTACGCTGCAGGAAGCCCGACTGGATGAGGAAGGGCTCCATCGTGTCCTCGATGGTATCGCGAGGCTCGGAGAGCGCGGCCGCGATCGTCTCGATCCCGACGGGGCCGCCGCCGAAGGCTTCCGCGATGATGGAAAGGTACCGACGGTCGAGCCGATCGAGACCGGTGGCGTCGACGTCGAGCATGACAAGCGCGCGATCGGCGACGTCGCGGTCGATGGCGGACGCGTTCTCGACGACCGCAAGGTCCCGAACCCGGCGCAGGAGCCGGCCGGCGATGCGAGGCGTTCCGCGGGCGCGGCGGGCGATCTCGTTCGCGCCCTCCGGCGTGATGCCAACCCCGAACACGCGGGCGGCACGGGTCACCACGAGTTCGAGCTCGTCGACCGAGTAGAACTCGAGCCGGATCGGGATGCCGAAGCGGTCGCGCAGCGGCGTGCTGAGGAGGCCGGAGCGGGTGGTCGCACCCACAAGGGTGAACTTCGGCAGATCCAGCTTCACCGACCGGGCGGACGCGCCTTCGCCCACGATCAGGTCGAGCTGAAAGTCCTCCATGGCCGGGTAGAGGATCTCCTCGACCGACGGGTGCAGGCGATGGATCTCGTCGACGAAGAGGACGTCGTTGTCTTCGAGCTGCGCGAGGAGCGCAGCCAGATCGCCGGCCTTCCCGATCACCGGCCCGGAGGTGGAGCGGAAGTTCACGCCGAGTTCGCGCGCCACGATCTGCGCCAGCGTCGTCTTGCCGAGGCCGGGCGGCCCGACGAACAGGACGTGGTCGAGCGCCTGTCGGGTCCGCTTCGCGGCGTCGATCCAGAGCTGCAGCTGCCCGCGCGCGGCCTTCTGGCCATTGAAATCGGCGAGGCTCGTCGGACGGATCGAGGCTTCGGAAGCTTCCGGTATGGCTGGATCGCGAACTTCTGGCGTCACGGCAGCGCTCCCACGGAAGGCGACGGCCGTTCCTTCGATCACCATCGTCCGGGAGGACGAAAGCGTCAACGAAGGAACGAAGCCCGCGAGATCCACTCGGACCCGGATTCCGATTTCAGAGCCTCGGCCTGGATTGGGTCCGATCCTCCGGCGCATCGCTCATGAGATCGCCGTCGGGAACCTCGGCGACCGCGGCGGCGACGCCGGCGAGTCTGTTGAGGACGTCTCGGAGCGAACCTGTGTCCGCGTCCGCGATCGCTTGGCCGAGTTCGTCGGAGAGGGATCTGAGAAGATGGCTGCGGTCGACCGGTGCGACCTCCTTGAACTCGGCCTCGGTGAAGGCCTTCTGGATGTCCATCAACTTCGCGCCCATCTTCTGCTCGCTCCGGGCGACCAGGTCGTACATGTATCGATGGCGTGCCTCGACCTGCGGCAGGTCGTGGTCCTGCACGGGCTCCACGCCTTCGATCTTCTCCCAGGCTGCGAGTTTGCCCGGCAGGCCGGCGAAGTTCGCCTTCCTGGTCTGGACGAACATGACCAGTCCGCGTGCGTCCAGGTCGGGATGGCGGAAAGCGTAGCCGATGCAGGGAAGGCGATCGCCCCGATCCAGTCCAACCCTGGCGAAGGGGCCTTCGAACGGGGGTTCCTTCGCCACCTCCCGGATCCAGCCGCCTTCCAGCAATGCGGCCGCGTCTTCGCGCAACTTCGCAAATCCTTCCAGAAGCGCCTGTGTCCGGGCCGGGGCGCCGACCATCGTCCTGACTTCGATCCGACGCGCCGCCTGTTCCGCGTCGATATCGCGCTTGGCCAGCTCGCTGGTCGCCTCCGCCACGTGGGATGCGAGCGCGTCGAAGCCCTCGACCTCGGCATACGAAGCGTACTCGGGGATCCGGGCGACGAGTTCCTGGGTCATCAGAGTCGCCGCGAGGCCATCGACGGCCGATCTCTCCGGACGACCGGCGACCGCCGGCGCGGCTTCGTTCGACATCCAGGTTCTCCGCAAGTTCGAGGTGCGTGTGGGTCGATGCTAGATCGCGCTCACGAAAGCCTCAAATCGCAGCCCCACCGGAAGGCCGAGATTAACCGCCACGGAAGGAGCTGCGGAGGAGAAAGGGGTTCGAACCGTGACACCGGCACCAAGCGGAACTACTGCTGTGCGACGGTCCCAACGAACGGCAGACGCATGAGCCCAACCGACCCGGACAAGCTGATCGACGATCCCGATGTCATCGGCTACGCGGGCGTGGTGCTCGCCGCTCCGATGGCCATCTGGCAGGGCATGTTCATCCGCCGCTCCGACCTCGGTCGGACGGACGAGGTGACGGCTCTGGTCGCCGCCGGTCTCAGGGGCATGGGCATGGATCCCGAAGACCCCGACGTGCTCGCCAACGCTCTGGCGTCCGGAGTGGCCGACGCCCTGCAGTTCAGCCGGAACAGCGACAGCGGAGCGTTCCTGGCCGCCATCTCGAAGGTGAAGGGCTGCCGGTACTTCATCATCCGGGCCCAGCCGGCCGGGGAGGGGCAGGACGGGCTGATGACCAGCATCCAGCCGATTCCGGCCCGATCACCGCGCGATGCGCGTTCCGTCTTCGAGAGTCAGGACGACGTGGCGGCTCTGCGGATGCTGACGCTCATGCGAAGCATGGGCTCCGAGAAGCCGAAGCGACACTGACGCGGTCCGGACCGATCCGCCGCTGCCATCCGCCGCCCGGCCGCGCCATCCGCGGTGCCGCCGGATAAGCGATGTATTCGTCCCGTCGGGCCGGAGCCCGCGCCAGAGCCACGAGCGTACTTTGCGGGGCTCCGACGCCCTCCGCGACGCTCCCGAACGGAGTTGCCGAACGATGTCCGAGACCGCAACTCTGCGCGCCGTTCCGGTCGCCGAACTGTCGGTGGAGGACGCGCGCATCGAACACGCCTCCCTGACCTCCGAGATCGCGGAGCACGACGTCCGCTATCACACCGAGGATGCGCCCACGATCACGGACGCCGAGTACGACGCCCTCCGTCGGCGCGCCGCCGAGATCGAGGTCCAGTACCCGTCGCTCGCGGCCGAGAGCGCGCTGGCGAAGAAGGTCGGCGCCAAGCCCTCGTCCAAATTCAAGAAGATCGTCCACGCGGTGGCGATGCTTTCTCTGGACAACGCGTTCTCCGACGGCGACGTCGAGGAGTTCGCCGCCCGGGTCCGTCGCTTCCTGGATCTGAATGCCGACGCGGCGCTCGCCTTCACGGCCGAGCCGAAGATCGACGGCCTGTCGCTGTCGGTCCGCTACGAGGGCCGCAAGCTCGTCCATGCGGCCACGCGCGGGGACGGGACCGAAGGCGAGAACGTGACGGCCAACGCCCTGACGATCCAGGACATCCCCGACGACCTGCCGCGCGACGCGCCGGACGTCGTCGAGATCCGCGGCGAGGTCTACCTGAGCAAGGAGGCGTTCGCCGCGATCAACGAGCGGCAGGAAGCGGCGGGGAAGCCGCTGTTCGCCAACCCGCGCAATGCGGCCGCCGGCAGTCTGCGGCAGCTCGATCCGAAGATCACCGCGGCCCGGCCTCTGAAGTTCTTCGCCTACTCCTGGGGCGAGACCTCCGCTCCGATCGCGAAGACGCAGCACGAGGCCCTGGCGCGTCTGGACGACTGGGGCTTCTACGTGAACCCGCTGACGAAGCTCTGTGTCTCGGTCCCCGAGATGATCGATGCCTACCGGCGGGTCGGCGAGATGCGTGCCGATCTCGAGTACGACATCGACGGCGTGGTCTACAAAGTGGACGATCTGGCCCTGCAGCGCCGGCTCGGCTTCGTCTCGCGCTCCCCGCGCTGGGCGATCGCCCACAAATTCCCGGCCGAACGGGCCACCACGGTTCTGGAGGACATCGAGATCCAGGTCGGGCGCACGGGCTCGCTCACGCCGGTCGCGAAGCTGCGGCCTGTGACCGTGGGCGGGGTCGTGGTCTCCAGCTCCACTCTGCACAACGAGGCCTACATCGCCGGCTTCGACAACGAAGGCCTCCCGATCCGCGGGGGCAAGGATCTGCGCGTGGGCGACCACGTGACGATCCAGCGGGCCGGCGACGTCATCCCCCAGATCGTCGACGTGGATACCGCGCGCCGGGATCCGGGGTCGGCCCCCTACGCGTTCCCGACGACCTGCCCGGTATGCGGCAGCCACGCCGTCCGCGAGGTCAATCCCAAGAGCGGCAAGGAGGACGCCGTGCGCCGCTGCACCGGCGGCCTGATCTGCCAAGCCCAGGCCGTGGAGCGCATCAAGCACTTCGCGTCCCGCGCCGCCATGGACATCGAGGGCCTTGGGGACGAGCGCATCGAGGATTTCCATCGGGACGGGCTGATACGGACGCCTTCCGACGTCTACACGCTCCGCCGGCGCCAGGAGAGCCGCGAGATCGATCTGACGGACCGCGAGGGCATGGGGAAGACGAGCGTCGCCAACCTGTTCGCCGCGATCGACGACCGCAGGACCGTGCCCCTGGAGAAGCTGATCCACGGGCTCGGCATCCGGCACGTGGGAGAGACGAACGCGAAGCTTCTCGCCAGACACTTCCGCGGCCTGCCGGCCGTCCGGGAGGCCGCGCTGGCCGCCGGCGGCACGGAGGCCATCGTCGAGGCGATCAACGGCATCGGGCCGATCGTGGCCGCCGCCGTCGTGGAGTTCTTCCGGGAGGAGCACAACCTGCAGGAGGTGGATCGGCTGCTCGCCGAGATCGAGACCACCGCGCCGGCGGCTCCGACCCAGAGCCCGGTGACCGGCATGACCGTCGTGTTCACCGGCAGTCTCGAGCGGATGTCGCGCGACGAGGCGAAGGCCATGGCGGAGCGCCTGGGCGCGAAGGCGTCCGGGACGGTCTCCAAGAAGACGGACCTGGTCGTGGCGGGGCCCGGCGCCGGCGACAAGCTCGCCAAGGCCAAGACGCTCCAGATCCGCGTGATCGACGAGGCCGGATGGTTCGAGTTGGTCGGGGCGGCCTGAGGACCGGGCGGCCTGCCCACGCCGAACCAGTCGTCGGCAAGTCGCGGAAGGCTTCGTTTGCCATCCGCCGCAATGACCACGGAAGGAATTCCAACGGCTGGCATTGTCGTGTTCGACGAAAGGCGAATTTTAATACTCGGCTCTATTTTCGCGCTGTAGACCCGACGGAACCCGAAGAGAACTCCCATGCTATCGAAGGCATCGACGCTGGCCGCCTGCCTCCTTTCGGCCGCCGCATCGATATGCTCCGCTCCGGCCTCGGCCGGCGAATGCAAGGGGATCGACAGCTCGTCGATCAAGCCGGAGGAGTGGGTCGGCCGGAAGGCATGGCTCTTCGAGCCCCGTCATCGGATGTTCGAGTCCGATCCGACCCAATGGGCGACGATCGACACCTTCGAACAGACGGGCCCGGCCAAGTACACGATCGTCAATAAGCGGCTCGAGTACGCACAGCCGGTCAAGGTCGTCTCCTACCTTCCGGAGAACCAAGGCCCTGGCGTCGCCGGCGTCGAACTGCCGGATGGCACGAAGCACTTCGTTTCGGGCAGGGCGATCCGGTTCTTCGAGTTCTGGAACTGCTCCCCGGACGTCCTCCTGGAAGGCCGGACACCGGCCAACGAGCAGTGGCGCCAAGCGACCAAGTACCTGGGCGAAGTCTGGGTTCGGATCTCCAATCCGGATGCGAAGTTCGTCGAAAACATGTCGAGGAACTGGATGCCGACTGCGGACGTGAAGCAGATCGGGTTCGCAATCTGCTACAGCTACAACCCTGCGTACATCGACAAGATCAAGACCGGAGAGAAGCCCGTCTGGTGCACGGCATATAGCTCCGGCAAGAAGGGCGGGACGAACTTCTCGGCCGACGCCGCCGATCTGGAGACGATCTCGCCGACTTCGATGAAGATCCTCTTCGGGTCCTAGGCGGATCCGCCCCTCCCGACGCGCACCGAGGCGGGAGCTCCTCGGTGCGATTTCGGACCGCACTAGGCCGCAAGCGCGGCCTGGACCATGCGGGCGAGCTCCGCCGTCGAGTAGGGTTTCGCCAGAACCGTCGGACCGGCATCGTTGTCGGCCGCCGGCACCTCGTGACCGGAGCCCGTGGCGAAGAGGATCCGCATGCCCGGGCGGAGCCGGACGGCCTCCTGGGCGAACCGGACGCCGCCCATGCCGGGCATGCCGAGGTCGGTGATCACCAGCTCGACGTCCCGGTCCCGACCCAGGATGGCGAGCGCCTCCTCGCCGTCGGCGGCCGTCAGGACTTCGTAGCCGAGGTTGCGCAGCATCTCGCAGGAAAGGCGACGCACGGCCTCCTCGTCGTCGACGACGAGGATCTTGTGGCTGCCCGTCGCGAAAGGGGGCGCCGCCTCTTCGACGTGCCCGGCCGGGCGTTCGTCGGTCGAGGGGATGTAGATCCTGACCTTCGTCCCCCGCCCGACCTCCGATTCCACCTCCACGCGGCCGCCGACGGCATCCGCGAACGCGAACACCTGGGGAAGCCCGAGACCGGTGCCCTTGCCGACCGGCTTCGTGGTGAAGAAGGGCTCGAAGATCCTGGCCAGGACCTCGGGCGTCATGCCGGATCCCGTATCGGAGACCTCCACGACGGCGAAGGCCGCGTCGGGCGCGGCGCCGGGAATGCCGGTGTCGGCTCCCCTCGCCGGGCGCGTCCGGATCGAGACGGTGCCCCCCTCCGGCGTGGCGTCGCGGGCGTTGATGGCGAGGTTGAGGATCGCGTTCTCGAACTGCCCCGGATCGACCTTGACGAAAGGCAGCGCGGACCCGAGCCGCGTCTCAAGCGTCAGGCCATGGCCGAACGTCCTGCGGAAGAGCTCGGCCAGGCTCTCGACGAACGCGTTCGGCTCCACGACCTCGGCCCGGAGCGGCTCGCGTCGCGAGAAGGCCAGCAGCCGGCGTGTCAGATCGGCCGCCCGCACGACGCCGTCGTCGGCCGCATCCAGATAGCTGCCGACGTCCCTGCGGCCCTGATCGAGCCGCCGCCGAAGCAGATCGATGTTGCCTTTGACCACCGCCAACATGTTGTTGAAGTCGTGCGCGATGCCGCCGGTCAGCTGGCCCAGCGCATCCATCTTCTGCAGCTGACGCACCTGCGCTTCGGATTCCTCCTGCGCGCGCAGGGCAGCCTGGAGCCTCTCGAAAAGGGCCAGTCTCCGCACGGCCGCGACCGATATGGCGAGGGTCGCGACGAGCGCCATGCCGGCGGCGACCGCCACGATGGTCACCATGCTGCGCCAGTCCGCGAGGGCGGCCGACCGGGTCATGGACGTCGTCACGAAAACCGGGAAGTCCCTGGCCGCGTGCACCGCCGTGATCCGCGCCTTGCCGTCGCTCGCCTGCTCGGTGTGGTAGGTCCCGTAGGTCGCTCCGGACTGGATGATGCTCAGGGCCGGAGTGACGTACCGGTGGCCGACCTCCACGTCGGCGGGACTGCGCGCCAGCAGCGTTCCGTCGCGGCGCCACAGGGCCGCCGCGTAGCCCTCCGGCAGACGCATGTTCGCGTAGAGGTCCTGGAAGTACTCAAGCTCGATCGCGCCCACGATGACGCCGGCGAAGCCGCCGTCCTTGGCGTCGAAACGCCTGGCGACCTGGACCACCCAGCGGCCGGTCACCTTGTTCTGGATCGGCTCGCTGACGTAAGGCTGGGACCCCGGGACGTCGCGCGCGTGCCGGTAGTAGTCGCGGTCCGCGATGTTGATGGCGGGCGTCGGCCATCGCTTCGAGTGGCTGACGAGGTCGCCCGCCGCGTCGAACATCAGCAGCGTGGCGACGCGGGCGATCCCGGCGCCACGCATCTTTAGGCAGTCGTGGACGTCGAAGCCCGAAAGCCGGGGGCGGAAATCGGCAGGGGTGGCTATCTGGTCCGACCCAACGTCCTCGACGGTCCGGTCGAGGACCATCGACACGGTCGAGAACGCCTGTGAGGTCGTCTCCGCCAGCACGACGTCGAGCGCAGCGATCTCACGGGTCGCCGATGCCAGTTCGTGCCCTCGGAAGCCGAGCACGAGGACGACGGCCATGGCCGCGATCGAGAGCGCGGCGACGCTCCCGCTGATCTTCGCGACCAGTATCGGTCTCGGCCGGCGTCGCCGGAGACCACCAACCACCTGCATCGCCACCACCGGACCTGGGGCTTGGCCGAAGCGCCGACCACCCATCCGGCCAGCTTGCAGCTCGAAGGAGCCGAAGCAATGGCCGATCGGCAACACTATGCAGGCGAAAACGAGGCGGAATAGGGAACTTCGGTATCTGCGGAGGAGGCGGGCTCCTCGTAGGCCTCGGCGCTCAGTCCGACTTCTTCTCCGAAATCGAGGCCTTCCGGCTCTTCGCGATCTCCCTCAGATCCTGGACCATTCCTTTCAGCTGTTCCGGGCTCGCCTGGTCCAAAGGCTTCTGGATCCCATCGTCCGACGAATCCGTGCGCTCCCAAGGAGCGAAGTGCGGCTTCGATGGCTGCATGGTCGTGTCCTTCTCGTCGGGCGGTGGCGTAGAGGGCATCATCGTAGCTGTCATTCCTTACAGAGGTGTTACGACCAAGAAGTACCTGATACAGATCTTTCTCGGGGTACCACAAGGTTGCCTGCAGATCTGCAGCACTCATTTTTATGTTGTTACTTTCAAGTATCTGCAACGATCTGTCAACGACGCTGCGGATCCAGCGCCTCATTCCGCCGCTCGTGGGAGCGTCGACCGATTCCGCCAAGCCCTGGACGACGGCCTCTGCGGCACCCGGCCAGTCGAGACGAGCCTTGTAGAGCGAGAGCTGCTCGTTGGTCTCGCCTTCGCGTGCCATGGCCTTGCGCATGCGCTCCCAAAAGCGGCTCAACGCACGCCCGAGATCGAGCAGTTCCATCGTGTCCAACTGTGCGACACCGTCGGAATCGATCTCGATGCCGTCTTCCCGCATCTTCAGCATGAACGTCTCGGGAAGCCCACGCAAGCTGTTTGCGAGTCTTTGAGCCGGCTGTTCGGTGACTTCACCCTGTATCAGGGTGCCAGTATATCGACCCCATGTGCGCTGCCTCCCTAGATCGG
>CAXDNE010000059.1:0-29594 GCA_963990595.1 uncultured Methylobacterium sp. | reverse complement strand
CTATCCTCTTCGTCGGCAGCGTCAGATGTGTATAAGAGACAGGTCGTCCACCACCCCGGCGCCCGCGGACGCGATCCCCGTCGAGGTCGCCGCCGCCAGCCTGGCGCTGCCCGATTTCGGGATCCGCACGGAGCGACCCGACAGCGCTCAGCCGGTCCCGGAAGACGCGCGTCGACGCTATGCCGACCTGATCGACCCGGAATCCCTCGACAAGGAGCAGCGCTGCCTGTCGGAGGCCGTCTATTTCGAGGCCCGGAGCGAGCCGGAGGCCGGTCAGGCCGCCGTGGCGCAGGTGGTCCTGAACCGGGTGAAGAGCGGCCTCTACCCGAGCAGCGTCTGCGGCGTCGTCTACCAGAACCGCCACCACTACATGGGCTGCCAGTTCTCCTTCGCCTGCGAGGGCAAGTCCCTGCGCATCACCGATGCCGGGGCTTGGCAGACGGCGACCCGGATCGCGCGCTCGGTGATCGAGGGCCGGACCTATCTGGCCGAGGTCGGCGCCGCGACGCATTACCATGCCGATTACGTGCGGCCCGGCTGGGCGCGTCGGCTGCGCAAGATGGATGTCATCGGCCGCCACATCTTCTACCAGCTCAGAGCTGGGCAGACCTGAGGGCGCTTCGTGGTCCGGATTTCATAAGAGAGACTGTCGAATAAACTGAGCATTCTACCTAAGTAGGCAGCGGCTAAGCAGTCGAAATCGAGGGTTAATTTTACCCTCGTTCCCGATAATGCTTGCGCGCCCGGCAACGAGTCTGGCCTCTGGTGCGTCGAGACGAGCGCCGCTTCTGCGTCGCTTCTCGCTTGTATCGCGTACCAGAGGACGTCCATGACCGCGCCGGTCGCTCGCACAACTCTCATCGCCGCCGCTCTCGGCGGCCTGCTGCTCGCCGCTCCCGCCCAGGCCGGCGGCTGCTACGGCTCCGAATGCTACCGGCACGTCGTCACGCCGCCGGTCTACGACACCGTGCAGGAGAACGTGCTGGTGCGCCCGCCCCGCACGATCTACCGCACCGTGCCGCCGGTCTACGACACCGTGTCGGAGCGCGTGATGGTCTCGCCCGGCGGCCGCTACTGGCAGACGAGCCGCGGCCCCGGTGGCGAGCTGATCGGCTGCTGGGTGACGACGCCGCCGCGCTTCGCCGTGCGCACCCGGACCGTGCTGGTGCGGCCGGCGCAGTCGATCCCCGAGACGATCCCGCCGCAATATGCCAGCGTGAGCCGCCGCGTCCTCGTGGCGCCGGCGCGCGCCGGCTGGGTGCCGATCGGGGGTGGTTACGGCTATCGCCCCGCTGCCTATGCGGGCCCGGCCGTCGGCTCGATCCCCGACGCGCTCGGCGTCACCGGCGCCAGCGCGTCGGATATCGGCGTGGGCCTCGGCTTCTCCTACGGCAGCCGCTACGAGGGGTACTGACCGGATGGGCGGCCCGGGCGACGTCTCCGGGCCGCCTTGATTCCGCAGCGCCAGGCGACACCTCACCGCGAAAGACGGGAGGTGACGATGGGGACGTTCAAGGCCTGGGTGGTCGAGAAGAGCGAGGCCGGCCAGAGCCTCGCCTTCCGGGACTTCGACGAGGCCGACCTGATGGACGGCGACGTCACCGTGCGGGTGACGCATTCGACGCTGAACTACAAGGATGGTCTGGCGCTGACGGGCAAATCGCCGGTGGTGCGCCGCTTTCCGATGATCCCCGGCATCGACTTCGCGGGACTCGTCGAGACGTCGGACCACCCCGAATACAGGCCGGGCGACGCCGTCGTGCTCACCGGCTGGGGCGTCGGCGAGACGCATCTCGGCGCCTATGCGGAGCGCGCCCGGGTCAAGGGTGACTGGCTGGTGCCGCTGCCCCGGGGTCTCACCGCCGAGCAGGCCATGGCGATCGGCACCGCCGGCTACACCGCGATGCTGTGCTGCATGGCCCTCGACGCGCACGGCGTGACGCCCGCGCACGGCCCGGTCATCGTCACGGGCGCCTCGGGCGGCGTCGGCTCGGTGGCGGTGGCGCTGCTCGCCCGGGCCGGCTGGCACGTGATCGCCTCCACCGGCCGGGCGGGCGAGGCCGACTACCTGAAGGGGCTCGGCGCCGCCGAGATCCTCGACCGGGCGGAATTGTCGAAGCCCGGCAAACCCCTGGGCAAGGAGCGCTGGGCCGCGGGGGTCGACGCCGTCGGCTCCACCACCTTGGCCAACGTCCTCGCCATGACCAAGGCGGACGGCGCGGTGGCGGCCTGCGGTCTGGCGCAGGGCATGGACCTGCCGACCTCGGTGGCGCCCTTCATCCTCCGGGGTGTCTCGCTGCTCGGCATCAACAGCGTCACCACCCCGCGGGAGAAGCGACGCGCGGCCTGGGCGCGCCTCGCCCGGGATCTCGACCTCCGCAAGCTCGCCGCGATGACGCGCACGGTCCGCCTGGAGGAGGTCGGCCGGCTCGGGGAGGAGATCCTCGCCGGCAAGGTCCGCGGCCGGACCGTGGTGGCGGTCAATTAGACCCGGGCGGATGGAACCTTTGCCGTTCCTGTGGTGTTCCCTTCTTCATGAGCGTCGCATTCGTCAAAGAGCCCGAGGGTGGGGAAGCGTTCGAGAACCTGCCGGACCGGCCGATCTCGCCCCACACCAACTTCGTGACCCCGGAGGGGCTCGCGCAGATCGAGGCCGAGGTCGCGCGCCTGGAGAAGGAAGTCGCCTCCCTGGATCACACCGACAAGGCTGAGGATTCCCGGATCGGGCGCGACCTGCGCTACTGGGCGGCGCGCAAGAACACCGCGCAGCTCGTGGAGCCCAAGGGGGGCGACACCGTGCATTTCGGCGCGACCGTCACGGTGGTGCGCGAGGACGATGCCGGCAAGGAGATCCGGCAGACCTTCCGGATCGTCGGCGAGGACGAGGCCGATCCGCACAAGGGCTCGATCTCCTACGTGGCGCCGCTGGCCCGCGCCATCACCGGCAAGACGGTCGGTGACGTCGTCGAGGTGAACGGCCACGAGGTCGAGGTGGTCGAGATCCGCTGAGCCGGATCACCGGCCCTCGAAGCGCGGACGCAGCGGCAGCATCGCCTCGGCGAAATGCTCCATGAACACGCGGACCCGCGCGGCGTGGCGCAGGTCCGGATGCGTCAGCACCCAGAGGTCGGCCCCGAGTTCCGGGTGCGGGCCCGACAGGCGGCGCAGCGCGGGATTGGTGTCGGCCGAGAAGCACGGCAGGGGCCCGATGCCGAGGCCTGCCGCGACGGCGGCGTCGAGGCCGGTGACCGTGTTGATCCGCAGCCTGACCCGGTCGGCGGGCACCCGCGCGGCGACGAACTGCGTGAAGGAGCCGCCCGCAACGCCCGGGCCGGGGCTGATCCAGTCTTCCCGGGCGAGGTCGCCGTAATCCCGGCCGGCCAAGCCGTAGACCGCCCAGGCCACCGCGGCGAGCCGGCGCCCGACCAGCGTCTCGCTCGGATCGCGGCTCACCCGGATCGCGACGTCGGCGTCCCGGCGCGACAGGTTGAGCGCCTCCTCCGACAGGATCAGCGCGATGCGGATGTCCGGATAGCGCGCCCCGAACGCCGCCAGCACCGGCATGAGCAGGTCCGTGGCGAAACCGGCCGGCGCGGTCACGCGCAACTCGCCGGACGGCGTATCGCCGCGCCCCGCCGCCGCGCGTTCGAAGCGGGTGACATCCGCCTCGATCTGCACCGCCGCCTCGATCATCGCCCGCCCGCAGATGGTGGGCACGTAGCCGGTGCGCAGGCGATCGAATAGCTGCACCCCGAGCTTGGCCTCGAGCGCCGTGAGCCGCCGGAAGGCCGTGGAATGGTTGATCCCGAGCTCCGCCGCGGCGGCCGTCAGCCCCCCGCGATCCGCCACCGCCTTGACGAAGCGGAATTCATCCCAGTCCAGCGACACGCCGCCATCCTTGCATCGATGCAAGGCTGATTTTGCAGGGCGGGGCATTTTTGCAAGATGCAAAACGCGTCATGGAGGGGCACCGCGCCGCCCGACGATTCGGTCGGCCGCCCGATACGCAGGATGAGAGAGCGTCCCATGGCCAAGGTTCTGGTGCTGTACTACTCGACCTACGGACACGTGGAGCAGATGGCCTACGCCGTCGCCGAGGGCGCCCGGGAGGCGGGGGCCGAGGTGGTGGTGAAGCGCGTTCCGGAACTGGTGCCTGAGGACATCGCCCGGCAGAACCATTTCAAGCTCGATCAGGCCGCGCCGGTGGCCACCGTCGAGGAACTCCCCCATTACGACGCGATCATCTTCGGCACCCCGACCCGCTACGGCAACATGGCCTCGCAGATGAAGCAGTTCATCGACCAGACCGGCGGCCTCTGGATGAAGGGTGCGCTGGTGGGCAAGGTTGGCTCGGTCTTCACCTCCACAGCCTCCCAGCATGGCGGTCAGGAGACCACGCTGACGAGCTTCCACACGGTGCTGTTCCATCACGGCATGGTCGTGGTGGGGCTCCCCTACAGCTTCCAGGGACAGGCCGGGGTCGAGGCGGTCAAGGGCAATACGCCCTACGGCGCCAGCACGATCGCGGACGGCGATGGCTCCCGCCAGCCCAGTGCGGTGGAACTGGAGGGCGCCCGTTTCCAGGGCCGCCACGTCGCCGGGATCGCGGCCAAGCTGGCCTGAGCCGCGGGCAAGAAAAAAGGCTCGGATTGCTCCGAGCCTGAAAGGGAAAAGGCCATTTGGGGGCTGAGAAGGCCTTCGTAACTGGTAAACGGGCGGCGTCCGGGTCTGTTCCCCCGCCGCCGAAATAAATGTCCGCCTCAGCGCGGCGCGGCCGCCCGCGCGAGGCGGTCGCGGATCGCCTCGCCGAGACCGTCCGTGGGAATCGGCACCACCGCGATCGTGGCGGCGCCCGTGGCGTCGAGATCGCGCAACGCCCCGAACAGGCGCGCGGCCGCCTCGACCGGATCGCCCGCCGGGCTGAGGTTCAGCGCGGCGCGCGCCGCCTCGTGACCCGCGGGACGGTCCGCTCCGAACAGCAGCACGGCCTCGCCGGGCTCGACGCGCACCGCGTCGACCCGGACCCGCGCCCGGGGGGCGTAGTGCGAGGCGAGCATGCCCGGCCCGGTCGGCCGGTCGGAGGCCCCAGCTTCGGGCGCGGTCGGATCGAGGCCCAGGACCGCGCGGAGCGCCGCGCGGGTGATCCCGCCCGGCCGCAGCAGCCGGGGTGTGCCGCCGAGACACGCCACCACGGTCGATTCGATCCCCACCCGCGTGTCGCCGCCATCGAGCACCGCGGCGATCCGGCCGGCGAGGTCGTCGAGGACGTGATCTGCCCGGGTCGGGCTGACCCGGCCCGAGCGATTGGCCGAGGGCGCCGCCACCGGCCGGCCGACGGCCGCCAGCAGAGCCTGGGCGAGCGGGTGCGCGGGCACCCGCAGGGCGACGCTCGGCAATCCGGCGCGGGCGAGGTCGCAGATCCCCGTGCCGGGATGGGACGGAACCACCAGGGTCAGCGGGCCGGGCCAGAACGCCTCCGCGAGGCGCCGCGCATGCGCGTCGAAGACGCCCTGCGCCAGGGCCGCATCCGCGTCGGGCAGATGAGAGATCAACGGGTTGAAGCGCGGCCGTTCCTTGGCGGCGAAGATCCGCGCCACCGCGGCGGCGTCCGTGGCATCGGCCCCGAGCCCGTAGACGGTCTCGGTGGGGAAGGCCACGAGCTGGCCCGCCCGCAGCAGCGCGGCGGCTTCCGCGACGCCGGCCGCGTCGGGGGGAAGCCGCCGGGTCGCGGCGGGGACCGCGGCGGGAACCGTTGACCCGGGATCATTCATGCGGGAAGCCGTCTCCGAGGTCATGGCGGCGCCGGCCGCGCACGCCTATCCTCGGGCCGCCCTAGCGCCGGTGCGCGGGCGCGGTCAAACCCGCCCCGGATCGAACGAGCGGGCCGGCCGCAACACGGGAGGATCGTATGAGTTATCGCGCCCCGGTCCCCGAGATGCTGTTCACCCTTCGGCACGTGGCCGGGCTCGACGCGGTCGATCCCGAGGATGCCGAGGCGATCCTGACCGAGGCCGGGCGGATCGCCGCCGGGGTGATCGCGCCGCTCAACCGGGTCGGCGACCGGCACGGCACGCCCTTCGCGGACGGGCGCGTCACCACCCCGCCCGGCTGGCGCGAGGCCTACCGCACCTTCACGGAGGGCGGCTGGAACGGGCTCTCGGCCGAGGCCGACCATGGCGGTCAGGGGCTGCCGAAGCTGATCGAGGCCGCCTGCACCGAGATGTGGAACGGCGCCAACCTCGCCTTCGGCCTCTGCCCGCTCCTGACCCAGGGCGGCATCGAGGCGCTGACGGCCCACGGCTCGGACGACCTGAAGGCGCGCTACCTCGAGAAGCTCGTCTCGGGCGAATGGCCCGCGACCATGAACCTGACCGAGCCGCAGGCGGGCTCCGACCTCGCCCTGCTCCGGACCCGGGCCGAGCCCGCGGGCGATGGCACCTACCGGATCACCGGCACCAAGATCTACATCACCTACGGCGAGCACGATCTGGCGGACAACATCGTCCACCTCGTCCTCGCCCGGCTCCCGGACGCGCCCGCCGGCACGCGGGGCATCTCCCTGTTCCTGGTGCCGAAGGTGCTGCCGGACGGCAGCCGCAACGACCTGCGCTGCTCCGGCATCGAGCACAAGCTCGGCATCCACGCCTCGCCGACCTGCTCGATGGCCTTCGGCGACCAGGGCGGCGCCACCGGCTGGCTGATCGGCCAGGAGAACAAGGGGCTGGCCTGCATGTTCACGATGATGAACGCGGCCCGGCTCAATGTCGGCCTGCAGGGTGTCGGCGTGGCCGAGGCCGCGACGCAGCGCGCTCTGGCCTATGCCAACGAGCGCCGCCAGGGCCGGGCGCTCGGGGCCGCCGAGGCGACGAGTCCGATCGTCGCGCATCCGGACGTGCAGCGCATGCTGCTCACCATGAAGGCCTGCACGGCGGCCGCCCGGGGGATCTGCTACCTCACCGCCGCCGCCCTCGACGCGGCCAGGGGGGCGGAGGGGCAAGCCGCCCTCGACCGCGCCTCCCTGCTGACGCCGGTGGCCAAGGCCTTCTCCACGGATCTCGCCAACGAGGTGACCTCGCTCGGCGTGCAGGTCCATGGCGGCATGGGTTTCGTGGAGGAGACCGGCGCGGCGCAGCTCATGCGCGACGCCCGGATCCTCGGCATCTACGAGGGCACCAACGGCATCCAGGCCATCGACCTGACCGCCCGCAAGCTGCCGCTGAACGGCGGCGCCACGGCGCGGTCGCAGATCGCCTGGATGCGCCGGGCCGCGGAGGGCCTGCTGAAGGCCTCCGATCCCGCCTTCGGCCATATGGCGGCGCGGCTGCGGGACGGGATCGGCTGCCTCGACCGGGCGACGAGCCACCAGCTCGCGGCTCTGGCCTCCAACCGTCCGGAGGCGGCGCTCGCCGGGGCGAGCCCGTATCTGCGGCTGTTCGGCTTGGCGCTCGGCGGTGCCTGTCTCGCCCGGAGCGCGCTCGCCGCGAGCGCCGCCCTGAAGGCCGGCGAGACCGATCCGGCCCATGCCGCGCGCATCGCGCTCGCCCGGTTCTACGCGGAGAACCTGCTGACGGCGGCCGGCGGCCTGGAGCAGAGCGTGGTGGCGGGCGGCGCCTTCACGGACGACGCCGCTTTGGCCCTGGCGGTTTGAGGGGATCCACATGGCCGACACGGTTGCGATCACGGATCTCGAGGGCGGCGTCCGCCTGATCACCCTGAACCGCCCGGAGAAGAAGAACGCGCTCACCGGCGCGATGTACGATGCCATGCGCGCCGCCCTGGCGGAGGCCGATGCGGGGGACCGGATCGGCGCCGTGGTCTTCGCCGGGCAGCCCGGCATGTTCAGCGCCGGCAACGACCTCGCCGATTTCATGGGCCATGCCGGGGATGGGTTCAGCGCCTCGCCGGCTCTGGCGTTCATCCGGCAGCTCGCCCGGACGCGCACGCCCATGGTGGCGGCGGTCGACGGGATCGCGGTGGGCATCGGCGCCACCCTGTGCCTGCATTGCGACCTCGTCTACGCGAGCCCGGCGGCGCGGCTGCGCATGCCCTTCGTGGAACTCGGGCTCGTTCCGGAGGCGGCGTCGAGCTACCTGCTGCCCCTGCGGGTCGGCCGGCTGAAGGCGACCGAGCTGCTGCTCCTGTCGCGACCGCTCGACGCAGACGAAGCGCAGGCGCTGGGTCTCGTCAACGCCGTTCTGCCCGCCGACATGATGCTGGAGCAGGCGATCGCCGAGGCCACGCGGCTCGCTTCCCTGCCGCGCGGGGCGCTGACGGCGTCACGCGCGCTGATTCGCGGCGACCAGGCGCAGGTCGAGGCGGCGCTCGAGGCGGAAGCCAAGGCGTTCGACGCGCAGCTGCGCTCGCCCGAATCGCAGGAGCGCCTCGCCGCCTTCCTGTCGCGCTCGAAACCCGCCTCCTCGGCGTGAGCGCGCCCGACCTGTCGCAGAAGATCTGTCTCGTGGCCGGCGCCTCCCGGGGCGTCGGGCGGGGCCTGGCGCAGGCGCTCGGCGAGGCGGGGGCGACGGTGATCGTCACCGCACGGTCCAGCGAGACCGGGGCGCGGACCGAGATGCGGACCGAATCGATCGAGGACACCGCCCGCCTGGTCGATGCCGCCGGCGGGCGCGGGCACCACTACCTCTGCGATCACCGTTCGGAGCGCGCCACGGACGCCATGGTGCATTGGGTGCTGCGCCGCTTCGGCCGGATCGACGTGGCGGCCTGCAGCGTCTGGGGCGGCAACGAGGGCTATGACGGCGCGCGCTACCCGGACGGGGCCGGCTGGGGCACGCCGTTCTGGCGCCGCTCGGCCGAGCCGTATCTCGGCTTCCTGCAGGCCGGACCGCTGCCCGCGCTCCTGCTCGCCCGCGCGCTGGCCCCGCCCATGGTGGCGGCGCGGGCGGGCCTGATCGCGCTGGTCTCCTTCGGGACCGAGGATTACCTCGGGGACGTGTTCTACGATTCCGCCAAGGCCGCCACCAACCGGCTGGCCCTGGCCTTCGCCCGGGAGCTTGCACCCCACGGGGTGACCGCCCTCGGCCTCTCACCGGGCTTCGTCGCCACCGAGCGGGCGCGCGACCTCGGGCAGGAGGCGCACGCCACGGAAAGTCCTCTCTATGCCGGCCGGGCGCTCGCCGCGCTCGCCGCCGACCCGGACGTCGCCGGAAGGGCCGGCGCCGTGCTGCACGCGGGCGACCTCGCCCCGATCTACGGCTTCACCGACGCCGATGGGACGCAGCCGCCGCGCTTCCGGATCGAACCGTGAGCGGGCTGCGCCGCAGGCTTGTCGCTGAAATGGCGCAGCGCTCCGACATTCCGGCCGAACCCGGGCGCCAGGCCGCGCCACGGCCTTGATTAATCGATTCCGAGCGGGCGTCCTGTCGGCATCGCCGATCCGAATTGCTGCGGGAGCGAAAAACGGCCTCAATTCGCCCGCAGGTCAGGGGGCGGTCCTGGGCCCGGCACGCTCTGTCTCGGGCCGGGGTGGCGCGTTTGGAACGAGGGAAACTGGCATGTCGGATGCGAACACGGCCCCGCGCGTGCTGATGGTGTTCCCGAAGTTCTACGAAAACTCCATGTGGAACTTCAAAGAGGCCATGGAGCTGCAGGGCGCCCGCGCCCCCGCGCCCCCGCTCGGCCTCATCACGCTGGCCGCGATGCTGCCGCCGGCCTGGCAGGTGAAGCTGATCAACCGCAACTGCGAGGAGCTCACGGACGCGGAGATCCAGGCGGCCGACCTCGTGATGACCGGCGGCATGCTGCCCCAGGAGCCGGACTGCCTCGTGGTCATCGACCGCTGCGTGGCGCTCGGCACCCCGGTCTGCGTCGGCGGCCCGGCGCCGACCTCGACGCCGGAGGTCTACGACAAGGCCGACTTCCTCGTGCTGGGCGAGGCCGAGGGCATCCTCGACACCTTCGTGGCCGCCTGGGAGGCGGGCGAGCGCCGCGGCCGCTTCACGGCCGAGAAGTTCAAGGCGGACGTCACCAAGAGCCCGATCCCGCGCTTCGACCTGCTGACCTTCAGCCACTACCTCTATATCGGCGTCCAGTTCTCGCGCGGCTGCCCGTTCACCTGCGAGTTCTGCGACATCATCGAGCTCTACGGCCGCGCGCCGCGGACCAAGACCACGCCGCAGATGCTGGCCGAGCTCGACCGGCTCTACGGCCTCGGCTACCGCGGCCATGTCGACTTCGTCGACGACAACCTGATCGGCAACAAGAAGGCGATCAAGCTGTTCCTGCCGCACCTGATCAAATGGCAGGAGGCCCACGGCTACCCGTTCAAGTTCTCCACCGAGGCGTCGCTGAACCTCGCGGATGACGATGAACTGCTCGGGATGATGCGGGACGCGAACTTCTTCGCCCTGTTCACCGGGATCGAGACGCCCGACGAGGCGACGCTGATTCAGACCCAGAAGAAGCAGAACACCAAGCGGTCGATCGCCGACAGCGTGCACAAGCTCTACGAGAACGGCATGTTCGTCACGGCCGGCTTCATCGTCGGCTTCGACACCGAGAAGGACAGCATCAGCAAGGCGATGTCGCTGTGCATCAGCCAGACCGGCATCCCGATCGCCATGGTCGGCCTGCTCTTCGCGCTGCCGAACACGCAGCTCTCGCGCCGCCTGCGCAAGGAGGGGCGCCTCTACGAGAACTACGCCCTGACCACCGCCGACCAGGGCGACCAGTGCACCCAGGGCCTGAACTTCGTGACCCTGCGCCCGCAGCGCGACGTGCTGGCCGATTACCGGGACGTCCTGCAGGAGGTCTACGACCCGCCGAACTTCTTCGACCGGGTGCGCGTCGTCGCCCGGCGGGTGAAGCGGCCGAAATTCGCCGCCCACAAGGTCAATTGGCGCCACGTCGCCCACGACCTCTGGTCGCTGGCCCGGGTGTGCTGGCGGATGACCGTGCGGCGTCCGGAACTCGCCAAGCACTTCTGGAGCGTGTTCCTGGAGACCGCCCGCCGCAACCCGGCCGCCCTGGAGGCCGTGGTCACCAACATGGTGCTCTACCTGCACGTCTACCCGTTCTCGCGCTACGTCATCCGCGAGATCAACGGCCGGATCGCCGATCTCGACGCCGGCCGCTGGGTGCAGCCGCCGGTCCTGGCTCCCGACGAGTCCGGCGCCAAGGCGCCGCCGGTCGGCAAGGTGGTTGCCAAGGCGGAGGTGAAGCACCTCGCCGCGGTGGCCTGACAGAGCGCTGCTTCGGGTCTTCCCGCCCGACCCCTCATCGTGAGGGGCCGGAGCGCGGCGGAGGCCTCGCAGGAGACCTCCGGCCGGCCGCGCGGTCCCTGGAGCCCGCCGTCGCGGCGGCTGCGCCGCACCTCAGGATGAGGCGGTAGGTTGGATGACCCGGGCAGCAGCGCCCTTGCCGCTGGCCCGGGTGAACCTTAGCTGAGCGACCGCGAGGCCACGTCCTCCCCCCGCAGGCGGGGTACAAGTCCGGGACGGCCCGGCCCTTTCAGGAGGGCCGCCATGGCCTGGATCTCTCTCATCACCGCCGGCGTGCTGGAGGTCGTCTGGGCCTTCGCGATGAAGCAGTCGGCCGGCTTCACCCGCCTGTGGCCGACGGTCATCATGGCCGTGTCGATGGCGGGCAGCGTCGGCTTCCTGGCGCTGGCCATGCGCACGCTCCCGCTGGGAACCGCCTACACGATCTGGACCGGCATCGGCGCCGTCGGCGCCTTCCTGGTCGGGATCGCCGTCCTCGGGGAGCAGGCGGGGGCCATCCGCATCTGCGCGGCCTGCCTGATCGGCTCCGGGCTCGTGCTGATGAAGCTGTCGAGCCCGGGCTGAGACGTCAGGCGGCCCGGACCGTCGCCAGGAAAGTATCGATCTCCCGGCGCAGCTCCGCGGATTGCTCGGAGAGGCTCGCCGCCGAGACGAGCATCCGGGTGGCGGCGGAGCCGGTATCGTCGGCCGCCCGCGCCACCGCGTCGATCGTCCCGGTGACCGCGCCCGTCCCGGAGGCCGCCTCGGCGACGTTCCGGGCGATCTCGCGGGTCGCCGCGCCCTGCTGCTCCACGGCCGCCGCGATGGAGGTCGCCACGCCGTCGATCTCGCGGATGCGCGCGGCGATCCCGTCGATCGCCTCCACGGTCTGTCCCGTCGCCCCCTGGATGCGGCCGACCTGGCCGGCGATCTCCTCGGTCGCCCGGGCGGTCTGGGCGGCGAGCTGCTTGACCTCGCTGGCGACCACCGCGAAGCCGCGGCCCGCCTCGCCGGCGCGGGCGGCCTCGATCGTCGCGTTGAGGGCCAGCAGGTTGGTCTGGCCGGCGATGTCGGTGATGAGCCGCACGACGTCGCCGATCCGGCCCGCGGCGGCGCTCAACTCCTGAACGAGCCCGGCGGTCTCGCCGGCCTGGACCACCGCGCCCCGGGCGAGATCGGCGGAGCCGTCCACCTGCCGGCCGATCTCCTGGACCGAGGCACCGAGTTCCTCCGCGGCCGCCGCGACCGTGCCGACATGCACGGCCGCTTCCTGGGCCGCGCCCGCCACCGTCGCTGAGCGCTCGGCCGTGTGGGTGGCGGTGCTGGTCATCGCCTCGGCGTCGGCCCGGAGGCCGAGCGCAGCGTCCGAGACCCGCGCCAGCACGCCGCCGACGGCGGCCTCGAAGGATTCGGCCATCGCGTGGACGGCGCGGCGGCGCTGCGCCTCGGCGCCTTCCCGGGCCAGGGCGGTCTCGCGCTCCAGCGACCGGGTGCGGATCAGGTTGTCCTTGAAGACCTGAACGGCGGCGGCCATGGCGCCGATCTCGTCGCGGCGGCCCGTATGGGGGACCGGCACGGCCTCGTCGCCTTCGGCGAGGCGCCCCATCGCGCCGGTCATGCGCTCGATCGGGCGCGCGATCCCGAACAGCGCGAACAGCATCGCCGCGACCGCCACCGCGAGGCCTCCGATCGTGGCGACCATGGCGGTGAACTTGGCCGCGGTCGCGTCCCGCGCGGTGGCCGCGACATTGGCCTCGGTCTGCGCGCGGGCCGACGCGATCGCCTCGGTGAGGCTGGCGACCGCCGCGTCGTTCTGCGTCCCCGTGGCGGGATCCAGGATCAGCGCGAGGGCGCCCGCCTTGTCGCCCGCGATCATCAGCTCCACCACCTGCAGCTGGACGTTCTGGTAGGCGTTCCACGCCGCGGTGAAGCGCTCGTAGATCGCGCGGTCCCGGGGGCTCGTCAGGCGGTCCTGATAGGCTTGGCGCAGCCCGGACAGCGCTTCCAGGCTCTCGGTGAGCGCCGTCTGATTCCTGTCGAGGGCGGCGAAGTCGGGGGAGGCCACCACCAGGGTGTAGAGCTTCAGGCGCGCTTCCCGCACGGCGGTCCCGATGGCTTCGGCCTGGTTCTGCGCGGGCAGGGCCTGCTGCGACACCGCCACCGCGTTCCGCTCGATCTGCGAGAGGGTCACGACGCTGGCGATACCCTGGCCGGCCGCGGCGAGGGCGAGCAGGCCGATCGCGCCGGACAGGACCATCTTGAGGGAGAATCGCATGGGGGCTTCCGTCTTCGCGGGCAGGCCGCGCCTTCAGGCCCAGACACTCTCTCAGGTAAGTCTTAATTATTTATCGGTTTCGCGACAGCATTGGTGGCTAAAGCCACTTCTTCCACCGAAAGAAAAAGTACGGGAATACGGCGGCGACGACCATCATGATCAGCGCCATAGGGTAGCCGAACGAGAGATCTAGTTCCGGTATGGATTTAAAATTCATGCCGTAGATCGACGCGATCAGCGTCGGCGGCATGAAGACGACGGCCATGACCGAGAACAGCTTGATGATGTTGTTCTGCTCAAGGTTGACAAGTCCCAGGGTGGCATCAAGCAGAAATTGAATTTTCGTGGAGAGGAAGGTCGCGTGCTCCTCGAGGGACTGGAGATCCCGCAGGGTCGAGCGGACATCCTCCCGCAGATCGCGGGGGGCCTTGTTGGTGCGGTAGGTCGCCGAGAGCGAAAGCAGGATCCGTTCCATCGAGACGAGGCTCTCGCGCTGCTTCGAGATCAGGTCCCCGTGCCGGCCGAGGGCGCGCAGCGTGTCCTGCAGCGCGGTGTTGCGGGCCGAGGGATCCTCCTGCACCTCGAAGATCTTGCCCGACAGGCGATCGATGCGCTCGCCCTGGAGCTGGAGCACATCGGCGGCGCGGTCGATCACCGCCTCGATCAGCCCCGCCAGGATGGTCTCCCCGGAGGTGGCGGAGGCGCTGCCGTTGCCCATCGAGCGTCCGGCGCGCTGCGTGTACATGCGGAAGGCCTGCGGCTCCTCGTGGCGCACGGTCACGAGGCGGTTGCCGCGCAGGATGAAGGTGATGCCGGCGAGGCCCGGCTCCTCGGAATCGCTGACCTTCGAGAGCACCCGCCCGGTCATGTAGCGGGCGCCGTCCTCGACGTAGAGCAGCTCCGACGGCTCGATATCCTTCATCTCCTCGCGGGTCGGCACCTCGATCCCCGCGAAGGATTCGACCTTGAGCTCCTCCTCCCGGCTCGGGCGGATCAGATCGAGCCAGACGGTGTCCTCGGGGATCGTGTCCTGGAGATCGATGACACGGCGCTCAAGCAGCGTGGATCCGGCGCCGATGGCGGGCTGGTGGATGAAGATCACGAACGAGTCTCGGATGCGGAACGGCCACGATACGGTGCGGGGCTCAACCCGCATCCGGCAGGCCGAGTCCCGACGCAAGCTGTGGCGCGGATGTGACGGTGTTTTCTGACGCTTCCGTGACATCGCGGGGCGCCACGATACGCAGCACCGATCTCGCCCGCGCGGCCGGGGCGCGGCCGACGAGGGGCGCGCGAACGGCATTTCTCGCGGCGCTCACGGACGGCGACGGCCGCGCCCGCGACCTGTCAGCCCGGCATCCGGTCAGTTGCAGCCGTCGCAGATGCTGCGATCGATCTTGTCGGTGAGCGTGCGCTCGCGCCGCTGCTCCTCCCGGGAGGGGACCTCGCCGGGGCCGAGCGACGTGTCCGGTGGCTTGGTGACGCCCAGGCTGTTCGTGTTGGGCGCCGTGATCGTCGAAGCCGGGCCGCCGCCGGTGCCGGTCTGATCCGGCGCGACCGTCTGCGCCGCGAGCGTGGCGGGGAGGGCGAGGCTCAGCGCGGCCAGCACCGCGGGGCGAAGGGATCCTCGGGTCATGGAACCTCCAATCGTCGAGAGAACGTGAAACCTCTGCGCCGGTTGCGCGGTTTACCGCCGCCGCGCGGGCGGACGGCGGAACACGCCGACCATCTCGACATGGCCCGAATGGCGGAACTGATCGACCGGCGTGACCGCCTCGAGGCGGTAGCCGCCGGCCACGAGCGTCGCGGCGTCCCGGGCAAAGGTGCCGGCATCGCAGGCGACGCCGATCACGAGCGGCACGCGCGCGGCGGCGAGCTGGCGGGCCTGCGCCTCCGCGCCGGCGCGGGGCGGGTCGAACACCACCGCGTCGAAGGCGTCGAGTTCGAGCGGCAGGAGCGGCCGGCGGAAGAGGTCGCGACGCTCGTTCGTGATCTGGCGCAGGCCCGTGGCGGCGCGGACCGACCGGTCGAGGCCCGCGAGCGCGGCCGCGTCGCCCTCGACGGCGTGGGTCGCGGCCTTCCGGGCCATCGCCAGAGTGAGCGGCCCGCATCCGGCGAACAGGTCGGCCACGCGCCGCGGGCGCGGGCCGAGGGCCGCGAGGGTCAGGTCGGTGAGCACCGCCTGCCCGGCGGCGGTCGCCTGCAGGAAGCCGCCGGGGGCCGGATGGAGGCGCGTCTCGCCGGCGGTGACGGACACCGGCTCGGCCTCCATCAGGCGCTCCCCGTGGAGCGAGAGCCGCGCGAGACCGAGTTCGCCGGCGATCCGCACCAGGGCGGCCCCGACGCCGGCGCTCACCGGTCCGTGCCCGCGCAGATCGACGTCGAGGCCCTGATCGGTGGCGGTGACGGCGACGTCGAGGGGCTTGCGGCCGTGCCCGAGGGGCGCCGCGAGGCGGCGCGCCGCCTCGGGCGCCGGGTGCAGCGCCGGCACGGTGATCGGGCAATGGTCGATGGGCACCAGCGCGTGGCTGCGCGCCGCCATCAGCCCGGCCTCGGCCCGGCCCGCGATCTCCCGGACATGGAGCGTGATCCGGCGGCGGCCGGCCCCGTGCGCGTCGATCGTCGGCGCGGGCTCGGTGTCGAGCCGGGCCTGCGACAGGGCCTGCGCGACGAGGCCGCGCTTCCAGGCCAGCTCCGCCGGCCGCGCGAGGTGCTGTGTGCGGCAGCCGCCGCAGCGCATGAAATAGGGGCAGAACGGCTCGACCCGGTCGGGGGAGGCCTGCGCGATGCCGAGCAGCTCGGCGCGCCGGCCCTCCTGGCGGATTTCGACCCGCTCGCCGGGCAGGGTGAAGGGAACGGGCGTTCCGTCCTCCGCGATGCCGTCGCCACGGGCGCCGAGCTCCCGGATCGTGACCGTCTCGCTCATGGAAGCCTCGCGCCGATCAGGAACTCGGCATTGCCGTCGCCGCCCGGTACGGGCGAATCGATGAGGCCCAGAATCGTGGCGCCGCACCCTTCCAGTCCGCTGCGGATCGCCGCGCAGACCTCCCGATGGATCTCCGGATCGCGCACGAGGCCGCCGCGCCCGACCCGCGCGCGGCCGGCCTCGAATTGCGGCTTGATCAGCGCGACGAGGCCCGAGCCGGGCGCCAGCAGCGCCGGCAGGACCGGCAGCACCAGGTTCAGGCCGATGAAGCTCACATCGACGCTCGCCAGGGTCGGGCGCGGCGTGAGCACGGCCGGATCGAGGCTGCGGATATCGGTGGCCTCGAGATTCGTCACCCGCGGATCGGCGGCGAGCCGCGGGTGGAGCTGCCCCCGTCCCACATCCACCGCGTAGACGCGCCGGGCGCCGCGGCCGAGGAGCACGTCCGTGAAGCCGCCCGTCGAGGCGCCGACATCGAGGCAGGTGCACCCGCCCGGATCCAGCCGGAACGCGTCCAGGGCCGCGGCGAGCTTGAGGCCCCCCCGCGATGCGTAGGGATGCTCGGGGGTCGCCTCCACGGTGGCGCCCGGCGCGATCGGGTCCGAGGGGCGCGTGAGCGTCCGCCCGTCGATCCGCACCAGCCCGGCCCGGATCGCGGCCTGCGCCCGGGCCCGGCTCTCGAAATGGCCGTGCTCGACCAGGAACAGGTCGGCGCGCCGGGCGGACGGGGCGCCCGCGGAAGCTGCGGCGCGATCCGGTATGGGCCGGTCTCGGGTCATGAGGGCGTCGTGCGGTCCCGGCAGATCTGCAGCAAGGGTTCCCAGGTGCCGCCCTGTCGAAGGCCGGCAGGCTTCCTAACTAGACCGGGCCGTAGAGGAGAGCCACAGCATGACCCGTACCCTGCCGCTGCTCGCATTGCTCGGGACCTTCGCCGTGAGCGGCGCCGTCGCACAGGAGCCTCCGAAGGAGGCCGCCAAGGCGGCCGAGACCTACGAGGCGCCGATCAAGAATGCCAAGGGGGACACGATCGGCTCCCTGGCGATCCGCGACGGTGCGAATGCCCTGGTGCTGCGCGTGGCGATCCAGCCCGGTGGCCTGCCCCCGGGCTGGCACGGCATGCATTTCCATGCCGTGGGCGATTGCTCGGATCCGAAGTTCCTGAACTCCAAGGCGCATGTGAACCACGACCAGAGCAAGCACGGCCTGCTCAACCCGGAAGGGCCCGACGAGGGCGACCTGCCGAATCTCTACGTCGCGCAGGACGGCTCCGCCCAAGCCGAGGTGTCCAGCGAGACGCCGCTCAACGGCGAGGGCGGCCTCAAGGACGGGGACGGCTCGGCGCTGATCATCCACGCCAACGAGGACGACCACACGACCCAGCCGATCGGCGGCGCCGGCGACCGGGTCGCCTGCGGCGTGATCAAGTAACGGCCGGGGGAGACGGAACCGCCGGCGGGATCGGCCGCGGCCGGCCGTCCTCATCGATGGCCACGAAGGTGAAGGTGGCCTGCGTCACCCGCTCGCGGACCTGGGTGCAGAAACGCCGCGCCCAGGCCTCGACCTCGATCTTCATCGAGGTGCGGCCCACATGCGAGACCCGGGTATAGACGCACAGGACATCGCCCACCCGCACCGGCCGGATGAAGGTCATGGATTCGAGCGCCACGGTGACGACCCGGCCCTGCGCCCGGTCGACCCCGGCGATGCCGCCGGCCTGATCCATCTGCGAGAGAACCCAGCCGCCGAAGATGTCGCCGTTGGCGTTGGTGTCGGCCGGCATGGCGATGGTGCGCACCGTCAGGTCGCCCCGGGGCAGATCGGCCTCTTGGAGCGGCGGCGCGCCCGCGCCCGCTGAGGATCCGACGTGCTGCATGCCGTCCATCCGCCCCTCTCGCGCCGTCAGGAGAGAAGGCCGGCGAGCTTGAGCCCCGCCGCCAGCAGAACGGCGACCGCGCTCAGGATGCATTCGAGCGGAACGGATTGCCAGAGGTCCGGCGTCGCCGCGGGCTCGGCGCGCTGCGCGATATCGTTCATCGGGCCTCCTCCCGGGCGCGCCGATCTCCCGTCGACCGTCCCGTCACGTGCATAATAAAGCACAGATGCCGATCGCGCACCTCGGATGACAGGACGAAAAAGCCCGGCGACTCGGGTGAGTCGCCGGGCCGGTCGGACCAGCCGGAGCTTAGTAGTAGAACCGGCGGCGCCAGTACGGGCGGCGCCAGTAGGGGCGCGGGCCGTAGAAGCGCGGGCCATAGAAGCGACGGCCGTAATACGGGCGGCGCCAGTAGGGGCGCGGGCCGTAGAAGTGGCGACGGTAGTAGTACTGGGCCTTCTCGGTCACAGCCGGTGCGGCATCGGCCGGCAGGGCCAGTCCCGGACCGATCGGTGCGGCGGACGCTCCTTCCGGCGCCGCGGCCGCGAAGCCCAGCACCAGCAGGGCCGCGAGCAGGAATTTCCTCAGCACGGTCTCGACTCCCTTCGTGTGATTGCGTCTCGGACGACGAACCGCACGGCAAGCGAGGGCCCTCCGCCGGTCCGAACCGCTGCAACGCACGGGTGAGCAGAAGCGTTGCAGCTTAACCGCTGCGGCGTTTCGGACAGGCTTGATCGAGTCTTAGGCGGCGCTCGTCGGGCGTGAGCGCGCGATCAGGCGATCTTGGTCGTCATATCGTCGATGCGCGCCTCGGCGCTCTGTCGCACGAGTGCGATGCCGTGTTCGCAATCCTCGCGGCGAATGTAGCCCTCGCCCGATTCCGCGATGACCTCGCCGTTGCGCGCCCGCAAGCGCCAGCGCCACTCGCCCTTCGCGTCCCGGTAGAGTTCGAACCGCATGGTGCAGGCCCCGATTGATCCGTCGGATCAGATGGGTTGTTGGACGCGCGAGAAAAGGCCTTCGGCGATCCGGTCCGCGCCGGATCGCTCGATCGCGGCGCCTCGGCGCCCCCAAAGCCGCCCTTCATGTGTCCGTGAACGGGATCGATGGCTGCGCACGCGTGCCGGAGGGAGCACGGCTTCCGCCCACTCCGCCGGTCTCTGGGGGGAGGCCTGCCGCGCCGCCCCGGTCTGGGCCCCGACGACGCGGCCGGGTGGCATCATCCGGCACGGCGAAGCCGGGCGCCTGACCCGCGGCCTCCGCGAAACGAAGCCGCCCGCGACGTTCCCGTCCCGGGCGGCGCTTTCGGTTCAGGAGCGGGGAGCCCGCTCCAGCCAGCCGATGCTGCGACCCTCGCCGCCGCCGCTGCGCGGACGGCTATCGGCCCGCTGGGGCCGGCCGTCGCGATTGGGACGACCCTGGTTGGGGCGCTCGCCCTGCGGACGGGCGGGCCGGTCGGCGCGGGCGTCGCGCTGCTGCGGGGCGGGCGCGCGGCCGTCGCCCCGGGCCTCGGCCCGGCCCTCCTGGGGGCGGCCCTGCCGGGGTGCGCCATGGCCGCCGAACCCGCGTCCGCCCTCCGGCCGCCCGTGCTGGGGACGACCCTGCTGCTGCCGGGGCCGCTGGCCCTGGCGGCCGCCGCCGGGGCGCTGTTGCGGACGCTCGGGCCGGCGCTCCTCCTCGCGGGCGATCTCGGCCGCCTCCTGGCGAGACGGCGGGGTGAAGCCCTCGGGGAAGCCCGCCACCGGCACCTTCTGCCGGGTCACGCGCTCGATGTCGCGCAGGTAGGCCTTCTCCTCGTCGTTGCAGAACGAGATGGCGAGGCCGTCGGCGCCGGCGCGGGCAGTGCGGCCGATCCGGTGGACGTAGCTCTCCGGCACGTTCGGCAGGTCGAAATTGACCACGTGGCTCACGCCCTCGACGTCGATGCCGCGGGCGGCGATGTCGGTGGCCACCAGAACCCGGCAGGAGCCGTCCTTGAAGGCGGCGAGCGCCCGCTCGCGCTGCGGCTGGCTCTTGTTGCCGTGAATCGCGGCCGCCGCGATGCCGACCTTGTCGAGGCCGCGCACGACCCGGTCCGCCCCGTGCTTGGTACGGGTGAAGACGAGCACGCGCTCGATCGCCGGATCGCGCAGGATGTGGCCAAGCAGCGCCTGCTTGGCGCCGGTATGGACGAAGATCACCTCCTGCTCGACCCGCTCGGCCGTGGTGGCGACGGGAGTCACCGCGACCTGGACCGGATCGGTGAGGTACTGGGCCGCGAGGCCGGCGATGTTCTTCGGCATGGTGGCCGAGAAGAACAGGCTCTGGCGCTTCTCGGGCAACATCTTCACGATGCGCTTGAGGGCGTGGATGAAGCCGAGGTCGAGCATCTGGTCGGCCTCGTCGAGGACGAGGATCTCGACGCCCTCCAGCGTCAGGGAGCGGCGGTCGACGAGGTCGATCAGCCGGCCCGGCGTGGCGACCAGGATGTCGACGCCCGGCGCCAGCGCCCGCTCCTGGCGGCCGATCGTGACGCCGCCGAACACCACGGTGTTGGTGTAGGGCAGGTGGCGGCCGTAATCGGAGAACGACTCGGCGATCTGGTTGGCGAGCTCGCGGGTGGGCGAGAGCACCAGCACCCGGCAGCCGCGGCGCGGGGCGCGGCGGTCCGAGAGCGAGAGGCGGTGCAGGATCGGCAGCGCGAAGGCCGCGGTCTTGCCGGTGCCGGTCTGGGCGATGCCGCAGAGGTCGCGGCCCTCCATGGCCGGCGGGATCGCCTGGGCCTGGATCGGGGTCGGCGCGACGTAGCCGGCCTCGCTGAGCGCCCGCAGCACGGGCTGGGCAAGGCCGAAATCGGTGAATTGGGTCAAGGATGTATCCGATGCAGCAGGGCCGGCCGGGTCCCGCGCGTCTCACGCGAGCGGTGCCGTGTTCGGGCCGGTCCGTTGGCAGGGGGCAGCCCGCGTGATGGGGCAGCCCGGGTGCATGCACGTTATGAAGAGGGGGGCCGGATCACGCCGGAGGCGCCCGATCCGTCACGCAGCCCCCTCAAGCGGGCCGTGACGGCCGCTGACGCTGCACCGCCGATATGCGGGTGTGCGGCTGCGAAGTCAATGCAGGGCAGGCGTGCGACGCGGTCGGGCCGGGCGAATCCGCGGAGCGCCCCCGCCGAACCCGCGATCCCGAGATGATGCCCCGCCTCGTCCACCCGCGGCATCAGGAGCCTCTCGAGGATCGGTGCCGGCACCGTCTCGGATGCCCGACGCATCATCCGGCCCGCGGCTCACCGTCACCGTTGCTCGGATCGCCGGTTCGAGCTGCCGCCCTCGTAGAGAATCACTGGATGCGGGCCGGCAAAACTGACGCCCAGATCGAATTTGGCGGACCCGCTCTTGCGGGTCCCGCGGCTCGGGTTGGCGACGGTGAAGTCGATGATGGACCGGGCGGCGCATTTCTGTGCAGCGGCGTTGCAGAAAATCCGCATGGTTCCGGGGCGGTGAACGTAATGTCGGACCGGCCATTGTGAAATGGCCCGTTGCTTCTCCGCCTGTAAGTCCGCCTGCGTATAGGGCTTGCCATAGAACAGGACCGTCCGCCCGTACATGTAGGGGACGCCTGCGACGGGGCTGATGTTGTTTGAGGACCAGATCTGCAGATAGCGCTTGGCGATGAAGGCCGTTCGGTCTTTCATTTGCTCGGGACCGGCGGCATGCGCCGCGGTCACGCACAGGGTTGCCGCCGCGCCGATGAACACTGCCCGAAGTTCGATCATGCAGGTCGCCGAATTCCTAAGAGTAGGAGTCTCACGGTTGGCCTAACCAACGCATGACCCCGCTGGGCTGGCTGGACGGCGATCGCGGCACGCGCTCAGGGGCGCGGGCTTCCGCGGCACTTTGGAAAGGTGCGGTCGCCTCGTAACGGCTCGCTGGATAATCCTCTTGAGGAATCTCCGCGTACTGACGCCGCATCATGTGCGCTCGCCGGGCCGGTTTCTCGGGTGCGAGGCTGGCGTCGTCCCGTCTGTCATCGGCCGAGGCCACATGGGGGGGCTCAGCCTTGCGATGAAGCTTCGCGGCGACGCGGGGCGCCTGCGACGCATGCGGCGGCGTCGAGGTCGTCGATGGCGCGGAGGTGACGCGGTCGATCGCGGCGCTGGCGACGGTCGTACCGCGGTGTTCTGCCTGCTTGGCGATCAGCTCGGAGGCTTTCGGCCGGCGGGGTGGCGGAACCTGCGCCATCACGGAATCCCGCGCCTGGCCCTCGCCGCTCTCCTTGCTGTCGCGGGGCCCCCCATCGTTGTTCGAACGCTCCTGCTTGTCGCCCAGGTGGAACACCAGCGGGGGCAGGGGCGCTTTGGCGTTCGGGGCCGGCGTCGGCTGTTTGACCGGATCGATCCATCTGTCCGCACCGGCGCCGGCTTGAGGTGCCGGTGCGCTCTCGGATGCGCGCGAGGGCGCGAGGGAGGCGACCATCGCTGCCTTGGGGGACGCAGCGGCCTCCGGCGCTCCGGCCGGCTTGCCCGCCTGGACCGTCGGCTTGTCGGCCTTCGGGGCGACCAGGGCTGTGGTCACGACGACGCCGGCGGCAAAGGCCGCCGCTAGGGCGAAGAGCGATCTGACAGGCGCACTCATCGGCACTCTGTTGGTCTCGGGGCGGGACGGTCGGATCGGGGATGACGACATAAACCCCGCGCTGTCCGTGTGGGTTCCAGCGCGCGGCCAATCCGGCCGCGCGGACCGGAGCCGAACGGACGCTGTCTCCCGTCCGGATGACGGTGCCGCATCGCAGCCCGCCCCCCACGATCACGCTGATCGAAGTCAGGCCCTGAGCGCGCTGTCGGAGTGGCGGATCCGTTCCGCCGCGACGGCCGCAGCTCCGGATCGCGTCGGCGGATTCCTGCTTCAGGATCCGTCCGAGGCCGAGCTGGTGCTGGCCGATCTGTTGTTCTGAGAGACGATGTGCGGGCCTGCGGCGTCGGAGCCGGTCGCCCGCATCACACCGTAAGGCACCGAACCTCTTCTCATCGTTCAAGAAAAGGTTGGTGCGGCCAAGAGGACTCGAACCTCCACCCCTCGCGGGACTAGCACCTCAAGCTAGCGCGTCTACCAATTCCGCCATGGCCGCATCGGACGCGAAGACCCGTCCGCTCGCTCGACCGGTGCGCCCCGCGGGAGAACCCGGAGCCGCCGTCGTGTCGTGCGGCGCAGCGGATAACAGATCGATCCGCCGCCGACAAGCGCCCCGCTCACGCGGGATCGTAGTTGCTCTCCAGGAACGGCGCCGCGCCGTCGCCGATGCTGATGCCGGGCTCGACGATCGAGGCCGCCTTGCGGATCAGTTCCGTCACCTCGACGGAGATGCGGTCGCCCGTCACGACGATCTGGCCGCGGGCGATCGGGTGATCGTTGGCCAGGATCTCCACCATGTCGCTGTCGCTGGCCTCCAATTCGATCACGGCGCCGCGGCCCATGCGCAGCAGCATGTGCAGCGGCATGCGCGTGCGGCCCAGCACCACCGTCAGATCGACCTTCAGGGTCTCGAAGACCGCCACCGTCCGTCACCCCGTGTCGCGGCCGGTCCCGTTCGGGCGAACCCTTGCAACCGCCGGCCGCGGATGATGAAGGCTTCGACCATCGACGCAGGATGGTGAACCCTTGGTAAACGCGCCCCGCCTCACGGTCAGTCCGCACGCCTTCCCGAAGCGGCCCGGCTCCGATCCGGTCGCCGGGCCGGTGGTATGGCGCGTGAGCGATGCGCCGGTGGGCTACGAAGCGTCCGTCGCCTGGATGGAGGCGCGCGCGGCGGCAATCGCCCGCGGTGCGGCGCCCGAATGCGTCTGGCTGCTGGAGCACCCGCCGCTCTACACGGCCGGCACGTCGGCCCGGCCCGAGGACCTCGTGGCACCGGACCGCTTCCCGGTCCACAGCACGGGACGGGGCGGGCAATACACCTATCACGGCCCCGGCCAGCGGGTCGCCTACGTGATGCTCGACCTCGGCCGGCGCAGCCGCGACCTGCGCGCCTACGTGGCGAGCCTGGAGACGTGGCTGATCGAGACGCTGGCGGCCTTCAACGTCCGCGCCGAGCGCCGGGAGGATCGGGTCGGAGTCTGGGTGCGCCGCCCCGAGAAGGGGCCGGACGTCGAGGACAAGATCGCGGCGATCGGCATCCGGGTGCGCCGCTGGGTCAGCTTCCACGGCATCAGCCTGAACGTCGAGCCCGATCTCACCCACTTCGACGGGATCGTCCCCTGCGGGGTGCGCGCGCACGGTGTGACGAGCCTCGTCGATCTCGGTCTGCCGGTGAGCATGCCGGAGGTCGACATGCAATTGCGGGCCGCGTTCGAGGCGATCTTCGGTGAGACGGTGATCGAGCCGGCCGATTGACCGGGCCGCTCAGAAATCCGCGTGGAGCCGCGAGGCGAAGAAGTGCGCCGGTCCGCGGTCGCGGTTGTAGCCGGGATTGCTCACGAACTGATAGTCGAAGGTCAGGGTCACGAACTTCGTGAGGTTCAGGGCGTAATAGGTCTCCAGCGCCCGCTCGGTGCCGTAGGTGAGCCGCCCGTCCCCGATCAGCAGCCCGTAATAGCCGGCCGCGAAGGCGGCGCGGTGCGCGGGCGACAGCCCGTTCATCGCCGCGCCGATGCCGATCGTGTCGTCCGGCCGGTCCCAGGCCTTGCCCTTGAGCGACAGGCCGCCCGAGAAGCTCTGGTCGATATCGGTGAAGGAGATGTTCTCCGTGCGGCCGTCATTCAGGCTGGCGCGGGCGAACAGGCCGAGTTCGGGCGTGAGCGCCTGCTCCAGGTTGATGTAGCCGCCGGTCTTGCGGCGCGGGCGCCGGGTCGCCGCGACGGCGTCGTTGATGTCGCCGAAGGCGCCGAGCTGCGTCAGGGTGACGACCTCGCGGTTGTCGGCCGAGACGCCGACATTCGAGAACAGCCCGAAGCGCAGCTTGCCCGGCTGGTCCAGGCCCGGCAGGACGTAGCGCTGCTCGAATTCGGCATTCAGCCCGGCGCGGCGGAACACCCGCGGATCGAGCACGTCGCTCGACGGCTCCTTGGGCACCTGCGTGTAGGCGGCGCGGATCGCGAATTCGGGCCGGTTGTACTCGGCGTACACGCCCTGGGTGAAGCCGGGCAGGTTCGCCGGGAAGTCCCAGGCCGAGGAGGCCCAGAGCGACCAGTTGAAGAAGTCCACGCGCGGATCGTGCGCGTAGATGTTGCCGTCGAAGAAGTCGCCCAGGGCGAACTTGCCGGCGATCAGCGTGATCCGCTCCGCGTCGTAGCGGGTGGCGACCTGATTCGGCCCGTCCGGCACCTCCACGGTCTCGCCGCCGAGATTGATCGTCTGCTTCACGTAGTAGCGGTTCGACCGGAGCTTCGGGAACGGCGCGCCGGCCTTCTGGGCCTCGCCGTTGACGAAGCCGGCGACGCCGAGGGTCCGCGACAGGCCGAAGCCCTGGCTGAATTCGGGGTTGTAGTAGATCTCGGTGCTGTCGGTGAGCTTCAGCCCGAGGAAGATCGTGGCGGTCGTCGTCTGCCGGGCCTGATGCGGGAGCAGGCTCTGTGCGCCGACATAGGGCGAGCGGAAGCCCGGCACGCCCTGGGCGATCAGCGTCGTCTGGCCGTGCAGCGAGAACCGGCCGGTATCGCCGTTGTCGGGATCGTGCGGCGCCGTCACGTCCGGATCGGACGGCACGTTCAGCCCGTCCGGGAACCACATCAGCCGGGCGAACATCTGATGCGAGGTGAAGCTCGCCCGGGTCGTCACCGGACCGCCGCCCGCGCCCGGCACGAAGCCCAGGGGGAAGTTCCGGCTGCCGCCGAGGTCGACGTAGCGGTAGTCGAGCCCGAGGGCGAGGGTGTCGGTGATGGCGTACTGAACGCCCGCGCCGAGGGTGAAGCCGAGATAGCCGAGATTCCGCCGCGCCGTGTTCTGGCCGCCGGTGCCGAGATCCGGGTAGGTCGCCAGGAAGCGCGCATCGGCGCCCGCGAGACCGAAGGCACCGTAGATCAGGTAACGCTCGAAACTGTAGCCGAGCCGGGCGCGCAGGGTCCCGTAGAGGTCGGTCTTGGCGCGCACGATGTTGAAGGCGGGATCCACATCCGCGTAGCCGAAGCCCGCGATGGTCGAGGTGACGGGCCGCTTCAGGTTCGCCCCGTCGAGGCTCGCCTCGACGCCGTAGACCCAGGGCCCGGTCTGCCAGTTCCAGCCGCCGAACAGGCCGCCGGCCGCCGTGGTGGCGTCCCGGCCCTGGTCGCTGCGGCCGGTGGAATCGCCGCTCCTGAAGGCCGGGACAGGACGGCCGCCGATCACCGTCGGACCGAAATTGTACGCCCCGTAGGAGCCGCCGGCGCTGCCCTCCAGGCCCACATAGCCGCCGGACCAGTCCGTGTAGGAGGCGACCGCCGCCGGCCGCGTCCCCGCGAGATCCGCCGCCGCGGCGGGCGCCGCCAGGGGGGCGGCCAGGATCAGGGCCGCGGCGTGGGCCAGGGACACGGGGCGAGGTCTCATGCGACTCACGGCAAAAGTATAGCACTTGCTAAGCCGGCGCGCGTCCCCGCGCAAGCCGCGGTATGCTGCCTCAGCAGATGTGATCTGACATGTCCGGCGCCGCGCCACGTTCTCGCCCCGCTGCATGGCGCTGGCATGACGATCCGAGATCGGTCGCCCGTCAAGGTCCCGCAGATCACAGGCGAGTCCTAGATCTTCATGAGATACGGGATAACCACCCGCCGCCAGGCCGCGAACGCGGAATTACGTGCGCGCGCCGCAGGAAGCACTTCAGATTAGAATTGTTATTATTTGAGGTGATGTGATTCCTGTTTGAACTTCGCGCGCGACGGATTATGTGCGGAGCCATGCGCGCCTCGAACGTCCCGAATCTCTGCGGCCTCGCCGCGGCCTCTCTCCTGGTGCTCGCGGGTGCGGCCGCGGCCAAGGAGGTGCCGATCGGCCCGCATGTGACCCGCAACGGCCTCGAGGTCGCCGCCGTCTACCTCCAGCCGATCGAGATGGAGCCGGCCGGAATGATGCGCGACGCCACGCAGTCGGACATCCATCTCGAGACCGACATCCGCGCCGCCAAGGACAACCGCAACGGCTTCGCCGAGGGCGACTGGGTGCCGGCCCTCGATGTGCGTTTCGAGGCGGTGAAGCTCGACGGCGACAAGCCCACCGACCAGAAGGTCTCCGGCATGCTGATGCCGATGGTCGCCAATGACGGGCCGCATTACGGCGACAACGTCAAGCTGTTCGGGCCGGGCCGCTACCGCCTCAAGGTCACGGTGGCGCCCCCCGGCAAGGACAGCCATTTCGGCCGTCATGTCGACAAGGAGACGGGCGTCGGCCCGTGGTTCGACGCCTTCGACGTCACCCAGGACTTCACCTTCGCCGGCGTCGGGAAGAAGGGCGCCTACTGAAATCCGGAGCTCTCCGTGTCTCGTCCGTTGCCTCTCGCTCTCGCTGCCCTCCTCGCCGTCGCCTGCGCGACGGTGAGCGCGCGCGCGGATGACATGCCGGTGATCAAGGTCGAGATGCGCGACGGTGTGATCCTTCCGGCGGTGATCGAGGTGCCGGCCAACGTCCGGTTCAAGCTCGAGATCGCCAATACCGGCCAGTCGCCCGTGGAGTTCGAGAGCACGGAGCTGAAGCGCGAGAAGGCGCTCGCCGCCGGCTCGACCTCGGCGATCGTGTTCCGCACGCTCGATCCGGGCACCTACCAGGTGTTCGACGATTTCCATCCCGAAGCGAAGGCGACCCTGGTGGCCAAATGAGCGCGTCGACGACAGCGCCGGCCGTCCTCTCCCTCGCGCCCGTCACCACGCGACGGGACGCGATCGACGCGCGGCTCGCCCGGTTCGGTGACTGGCTGCGCCGTCACGGCGGGATGATCCGCGCCGTGCAATGGCTGATCGTCGCCGTCTACGCGGTCCTGGTGATCGTGCCCGCGCTGCTGCCGCTTCCGGGCAACGCCGCCCATATCTGGACCAACCTGACGCTCGCCGCCCAATTCGCCTTCTGGGGCATCTGGTGGCCCTTCGTGCTGGTGAGCATGGTGCTGGTCGGCCGGGCGTGGTGCGGCGTGCTGTGCCCCGAGGGCGCGCTCAGCGAATTCGCGAGCCGCTGGAGCCGCGGCTACGCCGTGCCGCGCTGGATCACTTGGCAGGGCTGGCCGTTCCTGGCCTTCGCCGGAACCACCGTCTACGGCCAGATGACCAGTGTCTACGGCTACCCCAAGCCAGTGCTCGCCGTGCTCGGCGGCTCGACGCTGGCGGCGATCGCGGTCGGCCTGCTCTACGGGCGCAACAAGCGGGTCTGGTGCCGCTATCTCTGCCCCGTGAACGGCGTCTTCGCGGTCCTGTCCAAGCTGGCCCCCGTGAGCTTCCAGGTCGACCGCGCCGCCTGGGCCGCCTCGCCCAAGCCCGCGCGGGGATCCGAGGTCTTCAACTGCGCGCCCCTCGTGCCGGTGAAGACGATGCGCGGCGCGGGGGCCTGCCACATGTGCGGGCGCTGCAGCGGCCATCGCGGGGCGGTGCGCCTCGCCCTGCGATCGCCCAACCACGAGATCGTGCACGTGGCCGGCGGCGAGCCGAGCCTCGACCAGACCCTCCTGATCCTGTTCGGGATGCTGGCGCTGGCGGTCGGCGCCTTCCAATGGTCGTCGAGCCCCTGGTACGTCGACGCCAAGCAATGGGTCGCCACCTGGCTCATCGACCGGGGCGTGACCTGGCCGCTGGAGGCTTCGGCGCCGTGGTTCGTGCTCACGAACTACCCCGACCGCAACGACGTCATGACCCTCCTCGACGGCGCGCTGCTCCTGGCCTACATCGGCGCCGCGACGGTGATCCTCGGGCTCGCCCTGTCGGGGATCGTCGCGCTCGCGACCCTCACCCTCGGAGGTTGGTCGCGCCGCCGCTTCCATCATCTCACGCAGACGCTGATCCCGGTGGCGGGCTGCGGCGTGTTCCTGGGGCTGTCGGCGCTCACCGTCACGTTCCTGCGCGGTGACGGCATCGTCGTCCCCTTCGTGGCGGAGATCCGCGCGGCGCTGCTCGCCGGCGCGAGCCTCTGGAGCGTCTGGCTCGCCTGGCGCGTCGCCGGCCTCAGCGCCGGCGGGATCCGCCGGCTGGCGGCCTCGGCCTGCATCGCCGGTGCGGCCGCTCTCTCGGTGGCCAACTGGGTGCTGCTGTTCTGGATCTGGTAGCGCGGTCCGCGCGCAACGTTTGGAGTTCGCCATGATCGGCGCCTTCGTCATCGCCTTCCGCGAGGTCATCGAGGCCTGTCTCTTATACACATCTCCGAGCCCACGAGACAAGAGGCAATC
>CAXDNE010000058.1:0-29601 GCA_963990595.1 uncultured Methylobacterium sp. | reverse complement strand
CCAGATCACCGCGCCGCCTGACCGCCGCCGTCACCTAAAATCCTGCATAGCTCCTTCGAGACGCAGGATGGGCTGATCGCCAAAGCCCGAGCGATCATCCGGATCGTCTCGCCGGCCTCAGCGCGGGCCAGGGCCCGCTCGCGTAAATCCTCCGAATAGGGCTGCGTCATCCCACATCGCCCTCCGCTGCAGGGCTGACAGACAACCAGACCACAGCCGGCCCGTGAACCTCGATTCCGTCAAAAAACAACCTGCTCTAAGCGCGGGCGAGGCGTCCGCCCTCAGACGGACCGAGCGGGGCGATGACGCACGAGGCTCCAAACTGAGGGTGAGGCTGCCCGCGTGACCGGGCATTCCATCGCTCAATCGCGGCAGGGGTAAGCCTTCAGCCGCCGGGCCGATCGGCCACGGCCTCCGGGAAGTAGAGGTCGCGCCACGACGCGGGCGCGCTCGAGATCATGCCGGCGCGCGCCATGAAGACGGCGAACTTCATCACGTTCTGTGGGGTGAGGCTCCAGTTGGTCCCCGGCTCGTCCAGGACGCGCGCGGCCACGTCGAGCGGCAGCTTCGATCCGGTGGCGGCGATCCAGCCCGCGATCGCGCCGCGCGGGTCCGCCGCGATGGTCGCCTCCGCCTCTTTGAGGGCGGCCACGATCGCACCGAACAGCTTCGGGTTCTCATCGTGAAAGCGGGCCGTCGCTAGGACGTTCGCGTAGCTGTGCGGCCCGCCCATTACGGCAAACGAGCTGAACAGCCGGCGCATGCCGGGCGCGGCGAGCAGCTGGTCCTGGAAGGGGGGCGTGCTGACGACGCTCTTCACCGTCTCGACGCCCGCCAGCATGGCTGTCGTCGCGTCAGGCTGGCCCATCGAGAAAAGCAAGGGGTCGAACCGGGAGACGCTCGCTTCGCCCAAGGTCTGCGCGACGTCCATCTGCAGCAGGACCGCGTTGATCGTGCCCTTCCCACCCGGCGTGGCGATCCGGTCAGTGTCCTTGAAATCCCGCACGGAGGCGATCGCCGGATCGCGGGTCACGAGGTAGAGCGGCACCGCCCCGATCGCCGCGATCCCCTTCACCGCCTGCCGCGAGCCGCGCGTTCGCGCCCAGACGATGAGCGCCCCCGGAATGCCGGCCGCCGCCACGTCCGCGCTGCCGGATAACAGCGACGAGATCATCGTGTCCGGCCCGCTGAAGGTGAGCCAATTGACCTTGACCTCCGGAAGGCCCGCTTCGCGGGCGTGCTTCTCGATCAGGCTGTCGCGCTCCATGACGATGAGTGGCAGGAACGCGATCGAGAACTGCTTGGCGATGGCAATCTCGGTCTTCTCGGCCCACGCCGGGCCGGGCAGGCAGGCAAGCACTCCGATCATCGCCCTGACGAGCACCCGCCGCCAGGAGCGGCGATACCCTGATGCGACACTGGATCCAGCGGACGCCGTCATCCTCGACCCCTTCGATCGCTCCGCGAGACTACGCGCCCCAGACGTCGCCGAGAAAGCGAACCCAGTTCTCGCCCATGACGCGCCGGATGCGAGACTCCGGCCAGCCGCGCGCCTCCATGGCGGCGGTCAGCGCGCCGTAGCTTGAGTAATCCGCGAAGGCGGCGGGCCGACGCTGCGGGGCGAAGGTCGTGAGCTGGCGGGCGTAACCCTTGTCGTGCGTCCAGTAGGGCGGGTCGGCCTCGCTGTATTCCTCCCAGTAGATCGACCACGCCTCGTAGCGCTGCCGGGCATCGGTGCCGAAGCCGACGCCCTCCTCGCCCACGACGCCGATGATGTGCTCGACGACGTCGAGGAAGTCGTCGAGGGTCGAATCCATGCCGCGCGCCAGAAACGTGGTGAAGAAGGTCACGCCGACGAACCCGCCCTTCTCGGCGATCGCGCGAAGCTGTTCGTCCGACTTGTTGCGCGGATGGTCCTTCAGTGCCCGCGCGGCCACGTGAGAGTAGCAGACCGGCAGACGCGAGGCGGCGATGGCCTCCTCGGAGGTCTTGGGCCCAACATGCGACAGGTCGATCAGCATGCGCACGCGGTTCAGCTCTTCCACGACCTCTTGGCCGAAGCCCGTGAGGCCGGAGTCGCGCGCCTCGTAGCAGCCGCAGCCGATGAGGTTCTGCGTGTTGTAGGTCAGCTGGACGACGCGCACGCCGACGTCGTGGAAGAGCTGGATGAACGGAAGTTGGTCCTCGATGGCAGAGGCGTTCTGCCAGCCCAGAACCACGCCGACCCGGCCCTCCCGCTTGGCGGCGCGCAGATCGGCCGCGGTGAGCACCGGACGCGCGAGGTCGGCGTTCGCGGCCAGCGACATCTTCCAGCGCGCGATGCGCTCCATGGTTGGGCGAAACCCCTCCCACACCGAGCAGGTGAAATTGGCCCCTGTCAGCCCGCCGGCCTGCATGAGTTCGAGCTCCCGACGACCGCCTGAGGTGAGGACGAGGCCGTCGAAGACGAGAAGATCGGGATGGAGATGAGATGCAGCCACGAAACTCCCCGCACTCGAGTCAAAGGCGATACCTGAGCGCCCGTCCGCGGCGTCCTCGGATGGGCCGAGCGCATCGTGACGGATCCCAGCGGCAGACGGTCTGATCCCGCGCGCTCTGACGTGCGGCCTGTTCCAAGAACCATGCCCGACCCGGCCGCGACTTCCACGCTCCAGGAACGCGGATCGTCCTTGACGTCGCGAGGGCTGGAGCTCTGTAGATCTCAGAGCGGCCTCGGATCGCCCTCAAACCGAGCGCCCGAGCGCGTCCTGCGCCGGGTCGAGAGCCGG
This sequence comes from uncultured Methylobacterium sp., assembly GCA_963990595.1. GTDB lineage: Bacteria > Pseudomonadota > Alphaproteobacteria > Rhizobiales > Beijerinckiaceae > Methylobacterium. The sequence continues at coordinate 26,833 of CAXDNE010000058.1, read as the reverse complement.
CGGGGAGGCTGGGGCGCGATCCTCGCGCGCCAGCACGCGCCGCGCCTGCTCCACGTCGAGCGCCTTCTCCCACCACGCGACGAAGACCGTGGCCACCGTGTTGCCGAACAGGTTCCCGATCGCCCGAGCCTCGCTCATGAACCGGTCCACGCCCAGGATGATGACGATCCCCTCCACCGGGATCTTGCCGCTCACGGTCGAGAGCGTGGCCGCGAGCGTGATGAAGCCCGCTCCGGGGGCCGTAGCGGCCCCCTTTGACACGAGGAGGAGCACAGCCAGCATCTGGACGTAGTCGCCGAACGACAGCGGGATGTTGAGCGCCTGTGCGATGAAGGCGATCGCCAAGGTGAAGTACATCGACGTGCCGTCGAGGTTGAACGCGTAGCCGAGCGGCAGCGTGAGCCCAACGACGGACCGCGCGCACCCGAGCCGTTCGAGCTTGACGAGCAGCAGCGGCAGAACGGGCTCAGTCGTGCTCGTCCCGAGCGCGATGAAGATCTCCTCCCGGATGTAGCGCGCGAGCGCCCACAGCCGCAGTCCGGTGAGCCTGACGATCGGCCCAAGCACAAGGCCGATGAAGGCGAGGAGAGTCAGATAGAAGCACAGCACGAGCTTGCCGAGCTGGGCGAGGCTGCCGATGCCATAGCGGCCGATCGCGAACGCCACCGCCCCGAACACCCCGATTGGGGCCAGCCGCATGATGAGACCAAGGACGCGGAAGAGCATCGCGCCGAGGTCGTCGAACAGAACCAGCAAGCCATTGCTGCGCGGGCCGAGTTGGACGAGAGCGAGCCCGCAGAGCACGGCCACGAGCAGCACGCTGAGCGTGTCGCCGGCCGCGAAGGCGCCGACGATCGTGTTCGGGATGATGTGAACGAAGAACCCGACCATGTCCTGCGTCGACGCCTTCGCGACGTAGTTCCCGACGCTGGCGCGGCTCAAGGTGGCGGGATCGATGTTCATGCCCTCGCCCGGCGCCACGAAATGGCCGACGGCGAAGCCGATCACCATCGCGAGCGTGGTCAAAACCTCGAAGTACACGATCGCCTTCAGGCTGATGCGCCCGACCTCAGCACTGTCGCGTAGCTTGGCGATACCGAGCACGACGGTGACGAAGATGATCGGCGCGACCACCATGCGGATCGCGCGCACAAAGGCGTCCCCCAGCGGCTGAAGCGCCGTGCCGATCTCGGGGTAGAAATGCCCCAGCGCAGCCCCCGCCAGGACGGCGGCGATGATCTGCAGATAGAACGCTTTTGCGGAACCCGTCGCCATGAGCGCCTCACCCTCGGTCGCGGTGGGCCACCGGCAGCGTGGCGGTTGAAGTGCGCCTGCTCCCGGTGACGGCGTTTTGGCTCAGGCCATGGCGGCCACGGCGCGCGCCAGCGCGTCTGGATTGTCGTTCTGCGCCACCTCGTACAGGCGTCCGACCTCTTCCCCCTCGAGCGAGCAGCGGACCATGTGTCGATACTGGCTCTGATCGAAGTCCGGCAGCGCGATGTGCTGCGTGCACCGGTTGTCCCACAGGACCAGGTCGCCGACCGTCCAGCGATGGCGGTAGACGAATTCCGGTGCCATCGCGTGGTCGTTCAGGAAGCGCAGGATCGCGTCGCTCTCCTCGTCGCTCATCCCCACGAAGCGCCGGATGCGCTGGCCGATCAGGAGCGACTTGCGGCCCGTCTCGGGGTGCGTGCGCACCACCGGGTGCACGACCGGCGGATTCAGCCGCTTGAGTTCGGCTACCTTCTCGGGATCGCGCTGCTCGATGTTCTTGATGAGCGAGGCGTCGTGCACAGCCTCGAGCCCCTCGACGAAGTCCCGCATGCGCGGGCTCAGCGTCTCGTAGGCGAGGTAGAGATTGGCCCACATCGTGTCGCCGCCGACTGGCGGCTTTTCCCGGCATAGGAGCAGCGCGCCCTTCGCTGGCCGCAGGGTGAACGTCAGGTCCGTGTGCCAGTTGCGCCCAGTATTGCGGGTGTCCGAAGGCTTCCCGGCGATGGGCTTGTTGGTGATCATGAGCAGTTCGGGATGCTCGGGATCGAGGTAGTTGCGCGGCTGCGAGGCGTGCTGGTCAAGCCGCCCGAAATTCCGCGAGAAGCGCATGTGCTGCTCGGGGGTGAGATTTTGCCCCGGGAAGACAAGCACGAGGTGCTTCAGCCATGCGGCGCGCACCGCGGCCAAGTCAGCCGCATCCAGGTCCCGCGACAGATCGAGGCCTGTGATAGCTGCGCCAAGCGCGTAGCCCAGGGGTTCGACGTTCACGCCCATCGAGCATCCTCCCATTTGATTTTCGGGTATGCTAGTCGGGTGTCGATTGTCTGACAAGGCGCTTCGGCGCTGGTCCGGATCCGGCGAGAGCAAAACAGTGTCGACTGCGCTAACATCACAGCCATGAGATCCAATGCCGACGCCGACCCCAGCGCCTTCGCGGACGCGCCGATCGGCCTGACCTCCCGCTCCCTGCCGGCTCAGCTGGCGGATCGCCTTCTGGACGCGATCCTGGCCGGTCGCCTCCCTCCCGGTGCCCGCCTGAAAGAGCTGAGTCTGGCCCAGGAGCACGCGGTCAGCCGCGCGACCGTCCGAGAGGCGCTGATCCTTCTGGAGAAGAGCCGCTTCGTCGAGCGCACCCCGCGCTTCGGCGCGCGGGTGGCCACCCCGATCACCCAGGATGTGCTGCAGCTGTTCGAAGTCCGTGGCGCCCTGCTCGGCGTCGCGGCCTCACATTGCGCGGGCGCGGATCGCACGGATGTCGTCCGTGATCTCGGCCGCATCGTGGATCAGATGCTTCGCCATACGCACAGGAATGCCGATCCGTTCAAATTCGCGGAGCTATCCATCGCCGCGCAACACCTTCTGCTGCGTGCCAGCGGCAATCGGTATCTGATCGAGATCTACGAGCAGCTCGCCAATCTGGGCTCGTGGCACATCGTGCGATCGCGCGCGCTGTCGTTCGTCGAGGAGCACCGACGGGTCGAATCACTTCAGGACTGGACAGCCGTGCTGCAGGCGCTTCAGGCCGGACAACAGGACGCTGCGGAGCGGGCCGCCCGGACGGTCCTCACACACTCGGCCCTCGGCGTGTCAGCACAGCTCGCCACGGGCGCTGATGACGTGGCGCAGGCAGCCCTCTGATAGTGACCTGCGCCCTCGCTACCTTCGCGCCCTCTCCCAAGCCGATTTGAGACCGTCGATTTATCGTTTCGCGCATTGCGTGCAGATTGCCCCCGCGCCGAGCCACCGGCACTGTACGTGCATCGGCCCGGCGCGGGAGATCGCGGGGATCTGCATCGCATGGCTGCCACGGATCACGACGTCGCCTGGACGCAACTATTCGGAGCGCTCGATCGCGCAGGATTGGCCCTGCATCTCCAGATCCGCCGGGCTATCGTCGTTGCCATCGAGCGGCGGGTCCTGACGCCGGAGGCGCGGCTGCCGTCCTCCCGCCAGTTGGCGGGCCTGCTCGGCGTGGCGCGCAACACCGTCGTGGCTGCCTATCAGCAGCTGATCGACGAGGGGTTCCTCGTCTCGCATGAGCGCAGCGGCATCTTCCTCGCGCCCGGAACGGAGGCCCGCGAGGAAAGCCCTCCGTGCTCGAAGCCCTCTCTCGACTGGTCGGGGCGACTCGCCATCCGGCCGTCGCTGCTGCCGCAGATCACGAAACCCCGTGACTGGCTGGACTATCCCTACCCGTTCGTGTTCGGTCAGTTCGACCCTTCCTTGTTCCCGGCCAACGACTGGCGCGAGAGCGTGCGCGCGGCCTCCAGCGCCTCGGAGATCAACGGCTGGGCCGGCGACCTCATCGACGAGGACGATGCCGACCTCGTGGAGCAGCTGCGGCTTCAGGTGCTGCCGCGCCGGGGCATCTTCGCGGGGGCCGACGAGGTGATGATCACCATCGGCTCGCAGCAGGCACTCTCTCTCCTGACTCGCCTACTCGTGGGGCACGACACCCCTGCAGGGATCGAGGATCCCTGCTACCCCGACACCCGCAACATGCTCGGGCTTGCGACCTCCGACCTCGCCCCGCTGACCATCGACCGGCACGGGGTGGTGCCGGACGCGGCCTTCGCCGGGCGAGACATCGCCTTTGTGACGGTGGGGCACCAGTGCCCGACCACGGCGGTGATGCCGCTGGAGCGGCGCCGCGCCCTGCTCGACACCGCTCGGCGTCACGATGTCGTGCTCGTCGAGGACGATTACGAAGCCGACCTCGCGATGGAGGGAGAGATCCCCTCGCTCAAGAGCCTCGATGCGGACGGGCGGGTGATCTATGTCGGCAGCTTCTCGAAGGTGCTCGCGCCAGGCCTGCGCATCGGCTACGTCGTCGCGCCCCGCGCAGTGATCGCCGAATTGCGGGTGCTGCGGCGGCTGATGCTGCGCCACCCGCCCTCGAACAACCAGCGCACCACCGCGATGTTCATCGCCCTGGGGCATTACCGATCGCATCTGCGCCGCACCGCTGCTGCTCTAGAGGAGCGCGCCGCCTGCATCGGCGGCCTCCTGCCGCGGCTGCTGCCCGGCTGCCGCTGGCGCCGTGACCCCGGCGCCACGAGTTTCTGGATCGAGGGGCCGCCGGGCCTCGACGCGCGCGACCTTACCGAGCGGGCGCGGGAGGGCGGCGTCCTCATCGAGCCGGGCGATATCTTCTTCGCCGATCCTTCGGCTGGACACGCCTGTTTCCGGCTCGGCTTCACCTCGATCCGCACCGACCGAATCGAAGCGGGTCTCACTATCCTGTCGGGCCTTGTGGTGCCCGCCGTCGCCCCCCTCTCGCGTGACGTGCCCGAGCGTGTCTGAAGGGGAACTGGACGCCTCGATGGCGAGCCTCTGGATCTCACGGAATACCCGGCCGTCGGCCTAGACCCGTCTGGCCGATGCCTGTGGGCGAGGAACCAGAACGATGACCGAAGCCACCACCGAAACCGGCCGCCGGGCCTTGCTGGAGCGCCTGTTCGCAGCCTTCAACCGCCACGACGCGGACGGTGTCATGGCCTGCTTCACCCCCGGCGTGGTGTTCGACACCGCCGCCGGGCCGGACCGTCACGGGCGTCGGCTCACCGGCCAGGAGGCCGTCCGCGCAGCCTTCGTCGGCGTCTGGACCGACATGCCGGACGTCGCCTGGACGGTTGCGGACCACACGATCGCCGGGGATCGCGCCACGTCCGAATGGCTGTTCACGGGCACGAGGCCGGATGGCGGGCGCGTTGAAGTCGACGGCGTCGACCTGTTCACCTTCGAAGGCGGCCTGATCGCGCACAAGAGCGCGTTCCGGAAGGACCGCCCGGTCCAGACGGTCTGAGAGGGGAGAGCGGCCGTGACGCTGATCGCCGATCCGCAGTTGCGCCCGACCGGCGCGCCATACGATCCGACCTACGATCCCCTCACCCATGCGACACCGGGCACAAACCGGGATTACGCTCCGACCTACTGGGTCGCGACGGCCGGTCCTCCGCCCGCGGATGACGGCCCGATCACCGGCGACACGGATGCCGACGTGGTGATCGTCGGCTCCGGCTTCACCGGTCTGTCCTGCGCCCTGAGCCTCGCCCGCGACCACGGGATCAAGGCCACGGTGCTGGAGGCCAACCGGGTGGCCTGGGGATGCAGCACCCGCAACGGCGGCCAGGGCCAGACCGCCTCGGGACGGCTCAGCCGCTCGCAGTGGCTCGCTCGCTACGGGCGCGAGACCGCCCTGAAGATCCATGCCGAGATCATGGACGGGTTCGAGTACTTCACGGATCTCGTGCGCGAATTCGCCCCCGACCCGCAGGCCGGTGGCCACATCTACGTGGCGCACCGACCGCGCACCTTCGAGAAGCTCGCCGCGGAATCGGCGCTCACCAACGAAGTGTTCGGTTACCGGACGCGGATGATGGGGCCTGACGAGCTGAAGCGCGACTGGCTCGACGAGGTCGGGGCGGTGGGTGCCCTGCACGAGCCCCTGGGCATCGGCATCCATCCGGCGAAATTTGCCTTCGGCTATCTCCGGGCCGCCCGCGCGGCCGGCGCGAAGGTCCATCCGTCAAGCCCGGTGCTCGGGATCGAGCGCAACGGCGCGGGGTTCCGGGTGCGAACGCCCCACGGCACGGTGCGGGCGCGGGCGGTGGCTATCGCCACAGGGGGCTACACCAGCCAGGGTCTGCACCCGCGCCTGCGCAGCCGGATCATGCCGATCCTCTCGAACTCCCTCGTCACCCGACCGCTCACCCCGGAGGAGGTGGCGGCTACGTTCCGCACCACCACCTTCGTCACCGACACCCGCACCCTGCGGTTCTACTACCGCCTGCTGCCGGACAACCGGGTGCAGATCGGCAGCCGCAGCGCCATCACCGGGGCGGACGCCACCCATCCCCGGCACCTGCAATTGCTGATCGACGGCCTGCACGCGAAGTTTCCGGTGCTGGAGGGGGTCCGCGTCGATTATTCGTGGTGGGGCTGGGTTGATGTCAGCCACGACATGATGCCCCGGATCGTCCAACCGGAGCCCACTGAGCCCCTGTTCTACAGCCTCGGCTACGGCGGCAACGGCGTCTCCTTCTCGGCCCAGGCCGGGCGGCGCCTCGCAGGGCTAGTGGCCGGACGCAAGCCCGCCGACCTGCCGATCTACGGAGGCTCTCTCCCAGGCCATCCCTTCGCCCCCTTCCGCCGCATCGGCCAGCGGATACTCTACCGCTGGTACCACCACCGCGATGAGGCGGCGTGAGGGGCGCTGCCCGTCCCTCACGCCATCACCCCCGCTGTCATTGTGAGCGTAGCGAAGCAATTCAGGGATGTGGGCCGTTTCCGAACGCAGCGCTACCCTGGATTGCTTCGCTGCGCTCGCAACGACGAATAACGCGAGCTCACGCGGCCTGCGCCATGTCGAAATCCGGCGGCGTGATCTCTCCCACCCGGTGGCAGGCCACGGCATGGCCCAGGCTGATGGGAAGCAGGGCCGGGTCCTCGGCGCGGCAGCGATCCACCGCGAAGGGACAACGGCCGGCGAAGCGGCAGCCGGCGGGAGGATCGATGGGACTCGGCGGCTCGCCACGGACGAGATAGCGGCTCTTGAGAGCGTCGCGAGCCGGGCCGGCCGGCACGGCGGCTGAGATCAGCGACCAGCTGTAAGGGTGACGCGGGGCGGAGAAGAACGCTGCCGTCGGCGCCTGCTCGACGATTCGGCCGAGATACATCACCGCCACCTCGTCGCAGAGGTGCTGCACCACCCCGAGGTCGTGCGAGATGAAGATGTAGGCGAGCCCCCGTTCAGCCTGGAGCCGGTCCAGCAGGTTGAGGATCTGCGCCTGGATCGCGACGTCGAGGGCCGAGACCGCCTCGTCGCAGACGATGATGTCGGGCCGCGTCGCCAGCGCCCGTGCGATGCAGAGGCGCTGACGTTGGCCGCCGGAGAACTGGTGGGGGAACAGGCTCCTCGCTTCCGGCGGCAGGCCGACGCTTGCGAACAGGTCATCGAGGCGCGAGGCCGCCTCCCGACGTGAGAGCCCTTCCAGCAGGCGGAGCGGCTCGGCCACGAGGTCCCCGGCGCTGCGGCGGGGATCGAGTGAGGCGAAGGGGTCCTGGAATACCATCTGGATGTGGCGCCGCGCCTCCCGCAGGCGGGCGCCGCGGATGGCGAGAATGTCCTGCCCGTTCAACACCACCCGGCCGGATGTGGACGTGACGAGGCGCATCACCCCCTGCGCCGTGGTGGACTTGCCCGAGCCCGACTCGCCGACGATGCCGAAGCTCGCGCCCCGTCGCACGGAGAAGCTGACGCCGTCCACGGCATGGACCACAGATCCGCTGCGGCCCGGAAGGGGGAAATGTACCTTGAGATCCTCCACCCGGAGGATCTCGGCCTGGGTCGCCAAGTCGGGGGAATGGGCGTTCATGCCACTCGGGTCTCCGGGTGCCAGCAGGCGACCGCCCGCGAGGGTCCGTGCGCAGCTAGGGCCGGCTGCGGCCGGTCGAGACAGGTGGCGTCGGCGCGGTGGCAGCGGTCGGCGAAGGCGCAGATCGCCGGGCGCCGGCCGAGGGGCGGGACAAGGCCGGGGATCTCACGCAAGGCTTCCTGCGAGGCTGTCGCAGCGGCACCGAGGCGCAGATGCGGCGTGCAGCCCATCAGACCCCGCGTGTAGGGGTGCTCGGCCGCCGCCATGAGCGCGCGGGTCGCCCCTTGCTCGACGCAGCGCCCGGCATAGAGGACCGCCACCTCGTCGGCGATATCCGCCACCGCGCCGAGGTCGTGGGTGATGAGCGCGATGGCCGTGCCCATCTCGTCTTGCAGCACCTTCAGGAGGTCGAAGACCTGGGCCTGGACCGTCACGTCGAGCGCCGTGGTCGGCTCGTCGGCGATGAGGAGCTTCGGGCGGCAGGCGAGCGCCATGGCGATCATCACCCGCTGGCGCATGCCCCCAGACAATTCGTGCGGATAGGCGTGCAGCCGCCGCTCGGCCGCCGGGATCTGCACCGCCTTGAGCATCGCAAGCGCCCGGTCGAGGGCATCGCGGCGGCCGAGGCGCTGATGCAGCCGCAGCGCCTCGCAGATCTGGTCCGCCACCGTGTAGACCGGGTTCAGGGCGGTCATCGGCTCCTGGAAGATCATCGACATGGCCGAGCCGCGAAGCGCCCGCAGGCGGGCGGGCGCTGCCTGCGCCACGTCCTCCCCCGCGAGCAGGATGCGCCCGCCCGTCAGCGCGAACCCCTCCGGCAGCAGGCCGAGGATGGCCAGCGCCGTCATGCTCTTGCCGCAGCCGGATTCACCCACCAGCGCGACGGTCCGCCCTGCCTCCACGGAGAAGCTCAGGCGTTCGAGTACGGGCACGGCGCCGCCGGCCCGGGTCAGGGCGACGGTGAGGTCCTCCACCGCGAGGACGGGAGCCGGCTTGCGCGTATCCATGATCAGTTCCGCTTGCGCAGGCGCGGGTTCACCGCGTCGTTGAAGGCATCGCCCACGAGGCTCACGCCCAGGACCGCGAGGAAGATCGCCGCGCCCGGCAGCAGCACCGTCCACCACGCGTCGAGGGCGTAGGCGCGGTTCTGGCCGATCATCAGGCCCCAGCTCATCACGTTGGGATCGCCCAGGCCGAGGAAGCTCAAGGCGCCTTCGAACAGCACGGCCGTGCCGATGGCGAGCGTCGCCGAGACGACGATGGGCGGGGCGGCGTTGGGCAGGATCACCCGGCCGATCAGGTAGCCTGGCCCCGCTCCGGCGGCGCGGGCCGCCTTCACGAAGTCGAGGCCGCGCAGGCGCAGGAACTCTGCGCGGGTGAGCCGCGCGGTCGGTGGCCAGGAGACGATGCCGATGGCGACGGTCGTCACCGCGATCTTTTGGCCGAACAGGGTGACGAGTACCATCGCGAACAGCAGCGTCGGCAGCACCTGGAAGAACTCCGTGAGCTTCATCAGCCCGGCATCGACGGCGCCGCCGAAGAAGCCGGAGAGAGCCCCGAAGGCGACCCCGATCACCACGGTCATCAGCGCCGAGGACAGGCCGACGAGGAGCGTCGCGCGCCCGCCCTGGAGGAGCCCGGCGAGGATGTCCTGCCCGAGATAGTCCGTGCCCAGGATCGGATCGCCCCCCGGAGGCTGGAACGGCGCGCCGACGATCTCGAAGGGATCGACCCCGTAGAGGCTGGGCCCGGCGAGCGCCGCGAAGACCAGGGCGAGGAGGATCGCGAGGCCGACGATTCCCGAAGGATTGCGCAGGAAAAGCCGCAGGGCGGCGAGGCCCGGCGAAGCCGCCGTCCGGGGAACGGGCAGGGCGGCCGGCATGGGGCGGGCCGGCTCCACGGCGAGCGAGGCGCTCATGCGGCCCTCCCGGCGCGAATGCGCGGATCGATGAGGCGGTAGATCAGATCGGTGACGAGGTTCGCGGCGATCACCAGCAGCGCCGAGCAGAACAGGATACCGAGCAGGGTTGGGTAGTCCCGCCGCAGGATCGACTCGAAGGTGAGCCGCCCGAGGCCGGGCCACGCGAACACCGTCTCCACGAGAATCGCCCCGGCGAAGAGCTGGCCGAACTGAAGCCCTACCATCGTCACGAGGGGGATGAGCGCATTGCGCAGGGCGTGCTTGGCTACCACCACCCGCTCGGGCAGGCCCTTGGCCCGGGCGGTGCGGATGTAATCCGCCTGCAGCGTATCGATCATGCTCGTGCGCATCAGGCGGCTGTACTGGGCGACGTAGACGATCCCGAGGGTGAGGGCCGGCAGGACGAGGTGGCGGCCGATGTCGAGGAGGGCGGCCAGCCCCGTGGCGGGGTTCGCCACGTCGCTCATCCCGGCGACCGGCAGGACCGGCCAGACGGAGGCGAACAGCACGAGGAGCATCAGCCCGGTCCAGAACACGGGCGCGGCGTTGCCCGCGATGGCGACGAATGACACGGCATGGCTGAGCAGGCCGTGGGGTTTCCGGGCGCTGAGGATGCCGAGGCCCGCCCCGACGAGAACGGCGAAGCCGAGGGATGTCAGGACCAAGATGGCGGTGGCGGGAAGCCGCCCGAGGATCAGCCGCGAGACCGGCTCGTTGAAGTAGAAGGAATAGCCGAGGTCGCCCCGCGCCACCCGTCTGACATAGGTGGCGAGCTGCTCGGGGACGCTGCGGTCGAGGCCGTAGCGCGTGCGGATCTCGGCCATGATCTCCGGCGAGGCCCCGCCCATCTCCCCGGCGATGACCTGGGCCGGATCGCCCGGCGCCGCCTGGATCAGCAGGAAGTTCAGCACCACCACCGCCAGCAGCAGGCCGACGACGTTGAGCGAGGTCGCGCCGAGGCGGCGGAGCGCCGTCATCGCGCCGCTCCCGCATCCGCCGCCGTGCCAGCCCAGGCGACCTCATCAAGCGGCGAGAGGGAGCCCCAGATCGACAGGGGCAGCCCCGTGAGGCGCTTGTCGAACACGCCGTTGTAGGGGGTCAGGTTGATGTAGGCGATCGGTGCCTCGGCCACGACGATCTTCTGGAACTCGCTGTAGAGCGCCTTGCGCTTCGGCAGATCGGCTTCCACCGCGGCCGCGTTGAGCAGCTCGTCGACCTTGGGGTTCTTGTATTGTTGCGTGTTCGACCAGATCACGCCCTTGCGGATGTTAGTCGAGAGGTAGGTCCGCGCCACGCCGATCACCGGGTCGCCCCAGTTGAAGACGTTGTCCATCGTGAGGTCGAAATCGAAGTTCGAGATGCGTTGCGCCCAGGTCGGGAAGTCCGGGGCGGCGCGCACCTGAAGGACGATCCCGATGCGCTTCAGACCGGCGCGGAGATATTCGGCGACGTTGCGCTGCTGGTCGTTGTCGTTGGGAATATAGTCGATGGTCAGCTGCATCCGCGTGCCGTCGCTGCCCTTTTTCAGGCCGGCCTCGTCCAGCAGCGCATTCGCCTTCGCGACGTCGAGCTTGTAGGTCTCCACGGCGGGCTCGAAGAACGGCGAGCCGGGCACGATGGGGCCGGTATCGGGCTTCGCCGCGCCGCCCAGGAGCTTGCCGGTGACGAAGTCGCGATTCACCGCGTAGGCGATGGCTTGGCGCACCCGCACGTCGTCGAGGGGCTTCTTCCCGCAGTTGAAGGCCAGCCAGTTGATCGGGCCGATGCCTTCGAAGCCGCGATCGGTGACGGTGAGGTTCGGCGATTTCGACAGCCGCTCGATGTCCCGCACCGAGGAGAGGAACGGCAGCATGCCGATCTCCCGCCGCTCGGTGGCGATCACGAGGCTATTCTGGTCCGGCAGGATTCGGTAGACGAGGCGCGCGAGCCGGGGCCGCCCTTCGAGGAAGAACTTGTCGAAGCGCTCGAGCTGGACCGCCTCGCCCTGCTTGTAATCCACGAATTTGAACGGGCCGGAGCCGATGGGCTTGAGGTTGGCCGGGTGGCTCTTGATGTCCTGTCCGTCGCCGTAGATGTGCTTAGGCAGGATCGGCATCAGGCCGGGCGACATGGCGAGCAGCAGCGCCGGGTGCGGGCGCGAGAGCTTGATCACCACGGTATGCGGATCGGGCGTCTCCACCGCCGAGACCGGTTCCAGCATGGTCTGGAACGGGTGGTTCGCCTTGATCACGCCGATGGAGAAGGCGACATCCTCCGAAGTGAGCGGGTGGCCGTCATGGAAGACGGCATTCGTCACGAGCTTGAGGGTGACGCTCAGGTTGTCGGGGGCGATCTCCCAGGATTTGGCGAGATAGGGCTGCGGGTTCCACTTGTCGTCGTAGCGCAGGGGGCTCGCGAAAAGCTGCGTGGAGACCATCCCGGTAGCGATGCCGGATTGCACGGCGCCGTTGAAATGGCGTGGCACTTGGTTCGTGCCGATCACCAGCGGGGCGTCGGCCCCCTCCGCGTGGCCCTTTGGGATGCCGAGCAGGGGAACGGCGAGCGCCGAGAGGCCGGTGCCGAGGAGCGTGCGTTTGGTCAGGCGCATCGGTGGAAGTCTCCCTGAAGGATGGGCGGCTCGGCCCGAAGCAAGGCGCTGTCGAGGATGGAGGCGAGAGCGTCCCCGGGATCGGGATGCCCGGTCGCGATCCCGACGAGTTCGATCCCGCCATCCGACTGCGCCGGCAGCGGCGTGAGGCTCCAGCGGCGCCCGACCATCTGCAGAAGCTGCATCCCCGGCCGATCGCCGAGGTGGAGGCAGCCCTTCAGCCGCAGGAGCGAAGGGGGAAGGGCGGTCAGCGCACGGGCGAGGCCTTCCCGGTCGAAGGCTCCGGCCCGGCGGTAGAGGAAGCGGGCGAAGGCGGTCTCGTGCGCGGCTTCCACGACGGGAAAGCAGCTGCGCGCGGTGTCCCGCGACAGGGCCGCATCGAGGGCGAGGATCGCCTCCGGTAGGGCGGCCTCGACCGTCTCCACCACCGGCATGCCGGGACGCAGGGAGGCCAGGATCTCCCGTGACGCGGACAGGGCCGAAGGATCCACGAGATCGCACTTGTTCAGCACGAGCAGGTCGGCCGCCCGGATCTGGCGGGCGACCGTGTCGCCGAGGCGCGGGTCGGCGATGAGGTCCGGCAGGCGCTCCGCATCGGCGAGCACGATCACGCCGTGCAGGATGAGGCCGGGCTCAACCAGGGCGATCTCCGCGATGGCGCCGGGATCGCCGACGCCGCTCGCCTCGATCACCATGTGGTCGAAGGGCTCCGGCTCAGCGAGCACCCGCATCAGCGTGTCGAGGAAGCCGTCCGCGAGGCTGCAGCAGACGCAGCCGTTCGTGAGCCGCAGGGTCTTCCCATCATGATCGGCCACGAGGCCCGCATCGACATTGATGGCGCCGAAATCGTTGACGAGGATGGCGTAACGGCCCCTCGCGCCGGTGAGAAGCCGGTTGAGCAGCGTGGTCTTGCCGGCCCCGAGGAAGCCGCCGAGCACGGTCAGCGGGCAGCGCGTGGCCGAGTCGGGGACGGGCAGCCGTCGCCTCATGCCGGTGGGACCTCGAACACCCGGCCCCCGAGGATTGTGGCGTGGACGGTGATGTCCCGGAGATGTTCCGGCGGCATCTCCAGGGGATCAGCGTCGAGCACCGCGAAATCCGCGAACTTGCCCGCCTCGATGGAGCCGATCAAATGGTCCATCCGCAGGGTATAGGCCGCCCCGAGGGTGACCGCATGCAGCGCCTGCGGCACGGTCAGCCGTTCCTCCGGCCCGAGCAGGCGGCCCGAGGACGAGAGGCGGTTCACCGCGCACCAGGCGGTGAAGAGCGGACCCAGCGGCGTGACCGGCGCGTCCGAATGGATCGAGAACGGGATGCCGAGCCGCGCGGCGCTGCCAGCCGCATCGAGCCGGGCCGCCCGTTCCGGCCCCATGGTCAGGTCGTGATGGGCATCACCCCAATAGTAGAGATGGTTCGAGAACAGGTTCAGGCACAGGTCGAGCGCCTTGACCCGGCGCAACTGCGCCTCGGTGGCCATCTGGCAGTGCTGGAGGGTGTGGCGGTGGTCCGGGCGCGGACGGGCAATCTGCGCCTTCTCGACGGCGTCGAGGGCCGCCTCGGTGGCCTCGTTGCCGTTGGTGTGGATGTGCAGCTGGATGCCCGCTTCGTGGTAGGCGCGCACGATCCGGTCGAGATCCTCGGGCGCCACGTACCACAGGCCGTTGGGGGCGCCGTTGTGGTAGCCCGGCGGGAGCAGCCGTGCGGTGAAGCCCTGGATCGAGCCGTCCACGATGATCTTGACGATCCCGAAGCGCAGCTGATCGGTATTTGCCTCGCGAAGCCGAGCGATCTTGGCGATCCCGTCCTCGGGCGGGCAGGAGACGGAGGCGAGCGCCGGCACGATCCGCACTGGCAGCCCTTCGGTGCAGGCCTCCCGGTAGACCGCAACGGAGGTGTCGGTCAGCTCGTTGTGCAGGTCGGCGATGGTGGTGATGCCCTGGAGCTGCGCCGCCGCGCCGAAGCGGGCCACGTCGCCCGCGTCGAGCGCCCCACTCATCGGGTTGTAGCCGAGGCCTCGGAACAGGCGCAGTCGCGCGGCGATGCCCTGCAGCTCGCCCGACGGCGTGCCGTCCGGCAGCTTCGGGACACCGTCGATCGTCGTCCCGGCGTCGAAGCCCGCCATCTCTAGAAGCAGACTGTTGACGTTGGTGATGTGCAGACTGGCGTGGTGGACCATCACTGGCCGCGTGGTCGAGACTCGGTCGAGGTCGTGGCGTGTCAGCCTCGCTCCCCGTAGATGCAGCGGGTCGAACCCCCAGCCGTAGAGCAGCTTGTCCGGATCCGCGATGGCGGCCGAGGCCTCCGCGAGGCGCGCGGTGACGGCCTCAATGGTCCGCAGGCCGGGGACGCGGCGCCCATCCGGGGCGCGCCGGTCGCCCGCGCCGACATAGGTCTGCTGCCAAAGCGTGCCTTCCATCACGTGGGCATGGCCCTCGACGAAGCCGGGCAGCATGACCTTGTCGGCGAACCTGCGATCGAGCGTCCCGCCGAGTTCCGCGACCTCTGCGGCATCGCCCACCATGATCACCCGGCCGCCCCGCACCGCCACGTGAGTGGCGACGGGCCGCGCGGGATTCATCGTGTGGATCCGCCGAACTTCGAAGATCGTGATTTCGCTCGGCATGGTTCTCCCCGGCAGGCCTAGGACGATGCCGGCCGTCTGAACATCCCGGTAGCGCCAGATGGTAGGGAGGAGGGGGGCCAGAGTGCTGGGCGGCGGACAACGCCTACCTGCGCGAGCATCCCGACCCCTAGCGCGCCCGACGCCAGGAATCGCCGCGCCCTGATCTGCATACTGCCCCGCTCAAGTGAGGAGCGCCGAGCTGGTGGCATGAACTCGCTGAGAGCAGAAAGACCAGTCCCGACGGAGCAATAGGACAAACGGGCATATGCGCTTCAGAAATCAGCCGAGGTCACCCAAGGTTTTGGAACGTCTCGTGTTTAGGGACAGCTTTCGCGGAGCGGGGTCTGATGGAGACGCTGCAGAACCCAGCGATCTCACTTGTCAGTACGCTGCACTTGACAGGGCCTAATTTTTTAGATCCTCTATAAGACGTAAGATCTAAGACATGAGGGGGCGAGTGTGTGGAATCTGCCTCGATCCCGGTACATCGATATCGCGGGCGGCGTCGCTGCTCTCCTCATGGTGTTGATATTTGCCCCCGCCATCGCTGCGGAACGTGGCGGAACTCTCGTGATGGTTGTGCAGCCGGAGCCGCCAACCCTAGCGTCCTACATCAGCACGTCTGGCCCGGTCGGGCAGGTTACGACCAAGATCTTTGATGGACTGCTCGAATACGACTTTGATCTTAAGCCGCAGCCCAGTCTCGCCGAGTCGTGGGACACCTCTGCCGACGGCAAGACAATCACATTCCACCTGCGCTCAAATGTGAAATTCCACGACGGACAGCCATTCACCAGCGAGGACGTCAGATTTAGCATTATGGATGTGCTTAAGAAGCACCATCCTCGTGGTCAGGCAACCTTCCGGGAACTGCAATCGATCGAGACACCGGATCCTCAGACCGCGGTGTTCAAGCTCAACGCTCCCGCGCCATATATTATGGCAGCTCTGTCGAGCTACGAGTCTCCTATTCTACCGAAGCACGTCTACGGCTCTGGTGACATCCTCAGCCATCCCAACGCCAATCGACCGATCGGCACGGGGCCGTTCAAGTTCGTCGATTGGCAGCGCGGTCAGTACGTGCGGCTGGACCGCAATCCGAGCTACTGGAAACAGGGCGAGCCTTATCTCGACCGTGTCGTCGCGCGCTTCATCAACGACTCCTCCACTCGAACCGCCGCAATCGAGAGCGGGGAGGCGCATGTTGCGGGGTTCGGCGCGATCCCGTTCAGCGACGTCAAATCGCTCGAGAACAACCCCACACTCGCGGTGACAACCCGTGGGTACGAGATGCAATCGCCGATCGTCGAGCTCGACTTCAACACGCGTGTTCCGCCCTTCGACAACGTGAAAGTACGCCAGGCGGTAGCTTATGCGATCGATCGGAAATTCGCGATCGACAACGTGTGGTTTGGGTTCGGGAAGGCCGCGACCGGGCCAATCAGTTCGAACTTCGCCACGACAGGCATCTACACGCATGACGTGCGCAGCTACGACGTACCAAACGGAAAAGACATCGCCAACAAGCTGCTGGACGAGGCGGGCTATCCGCGGAAGGCGGACGGTACACGCTTCGAGATCGTGCATGACATCACGCCTTATGGTGAGGAATGGCAGCGCTTCGGAGAGTTCGTGCAGCAGGAACTCGCCAAGGTCGGGATCAAAGCAAGCTTGCGCTATCAGGACGTGCCGACCTGGCTGAAGCGCATCTACACGGACTACGATTTCTCACTCAGCTCGAACTGGATCCAGACACTTGCGGATCCAGCGATAGGCGTCCATCGCCTCTACCACTCAAACCAGATCCGCCGCGGCACTGTCTTCGTCAACGACAGCGGCTGGTCATCCCCCAGCACGGACGCTCTGATGGACAAGGCGGCGGTCGAGATCGATCCCGCGAAGCGCAACGCGCTCTACGCTGATTTTCAGAGACAGGTTGTTGACGCATCGCCGCTAGTTTTTGTCCACGAACTCCGATTCGCGACCGTTTACAGCAAGCAGTTCAAGGATTTGATCGTAAGTCCGCTCGGCATCTACTCCTCCTTTTCAAAGGCCTACCAGAGCAAACAGTAGCGGCCGTTCAATGGGAGGGATGCCATGACTCGCCCGGCTCGGCTCGCCACCTTCTTGGCAAAGCGGCTCGGCCAGTCTGTGCCGGTCGTCATCGGCATCATCGTTCTAAATTTCCTGCTTCTCCAACTCGCGCCCGGGAACGCTGCCGACGTGCTGGCCGGGGAGGCGGGGTCGGCCACGCCAGAATACATGGCAGCCTTGCGCGAGCGTTTCGGGTTAAATGAACCTGTTTGGGTTCAGCTGTTCCTCTACATAAAGAACGTCCTGACGCTCGATCTCGGCTACTCGTTCCGCAACAATATGCCGGTTCTCAGCCTAATCCTTCAAAGGCTCTGGCCGACACTGCTGCTGATGGGTACGACGCTCGTCGTTTCAGTCGGGCTGGGAACGCTGCTCGGCGTGATCTCGGCCACGCGCGTACATGGCTGGCGCGACACGATCATCTCCATCGTGGCGATTATCGCCTACGCGACTCCCCTGTTCTGGGTGGGTCTCATGCTCATCCTGTTGTTCTCGATCCAACTCGGCTGGCTGCCAGCGAGCGGCATGGAGACCGTGGCCGCCTTCAACGAAGGCTTCGCGCGGGTACGAGACGTCGCTTGGCACCTCGTTCTCCCGGCCACGACGCTGTCACTCTTCTACATGGCGGTCTACACGCGGTTGATGCGCTCGACCATGCTCGACCAGTTTGGCATGGATTATGTGCTGACCGCAGCGGCCAAGGGACTCACCGATAAGCAGATCACGGCAAAGCACGTTTTTCGCAACGCACTCCTGCCGGTTGTGACGATGGCTGGAATCCAGACCGGCGCGCTGCTCGGCGGATCCGTTGTCGTCGAGTCCGTGTTTGGCTGGCCCGGATTAGGACTCCTCGCCTATCAAGCGCTGTTCGCCCGCGACTACAACCTGCTGCTCGGCATCTTTCTCTTCTCCGCATGCCTTGTCGTCCTCGTCAACATCTTGGTTGACCTAGTCTACACGTTCATCGATCCGCGCATCGAGCTGCGGTGAAGGGCAGGTTGGGTTGTGACGCCGCTCAAACACTTCGCACGTAGCAGGTCCGGACTTCTCGGTTCGATCATCCTAGCCTTAATTGTGATCGTTGCGTGCGTCGGCCCCCTCATCGTCGCCCGTGATCCCTTCCAGATCGTCGATAGACCCTTTCTCCCGCCGTTCGGCGCCTACCTGCTTGGCACCGACAGCCTAGGTCGAGACATCGCAGTCGGGCTCGTCTATGGCGCGCGCACGTCCCTGCTGATCGGCTTTCTCTCGACAGCCTTCGCGGTCGCTTTCGGCGTGCTTGTGGGCGCACTCGCTGGCTACTACGGGGGATGGCTCGACAACGCGCTGATGCGCATAACCGAATTCTTTCAAACGATCCCGTTCTTCATCTTCGCCATCGTGATCGTCGCGATCCTGTCGCCATCGATTAGGAACATCGTCCTCGCGATCAGTGCTGTCTCCTGGCCGCCAGTCGCGCGCCTCGTGCGCGGAGAGTCTCTCGCGCTTCGCAGCCGCGAGTTCGTCCAAGCTTCCATCTCGCTTGGGACGAGCGATTGGTCGATCATCACCCGGGACATTTTGCCGAACTGCGCGTCGGCGATCATTGTCACCGGCTCGCTGATGGTCGCGACGGCGATCCTCACTGAGTCGGCGCTCGCCTTCCTCGGTCTCGGCGATCCCAACCTCATGAGCTGGGGCTTCATGATCGCGTCCGGCCGAACCTTCCTTCGCAGCGCGTGGTGGCTGTGCGCCATCCCGGGTACGGCTATCCTGCTGACTGTCCTCTCGATCAATCTCGTCGGAGAGGGCTTGAACGACGCCATGAACCCGCGCCTGCGTGAAGGTTGAAGTCATGGACGCCGAGGCCGCCCTTCTACGGGTTCGCAACCTGACGGTCGATCTGCCCCCAGGCGCGCAACGGCAGCACGCCGTGAAAGACGTTTCGTTCGATCTGGCGCCGAATGAGATCCTCTGCCTGGTCGGCGAGTCGGGGTCAGGCAAATCAGTGACCGGCCGAGCCGTGATGGGTCTGCTCGGGCGCACGCGCCTCAGGATCTCGGGTGGCGAGATCGCCTTCCGAGGCGGGAACCTGCTTGAGGCAAATGCGGCGCGGATGCGGGCCCTTCGCGGCGCGGAGATCGCCATGGTCTTCCAGGAGCCCATGACGGCGCTCAATCCACTGATGACCGTGGGTGCTCAGGTCGCCGAGGCCCTCAGGACTCATACATCTCTCTCGCGCGGACAACGCAGGGCGCGAGTCCTTGAGCTGTTCGCGGCGACGGCGCTGCCCGATCCTGAGCGCATCTATGATGCGTTCCCGCACCAGCTCTCAGGTGGACAGCGGCAGAGAGCTGTGATCGCGATGGCGCTCATCCTCGATCCGCAGATCATCATCGCCGACGAGCCAACAACGGCGCTCGACGTGACCACGCAAGCGCAGATTCTGAGACTTATCAAGGACTTGCAGCAGGCCCGGCGGACTGCTCTCCTTTTCGTCACGCACGATTTTGGCGTGGTCGCGGAAATTGCCGACCGGGTCGCCGTCATGCAGAACGGATCGATCGTCGAAGCGGGTCCGGCTGCCGAGATCCTGAATAATCCTCGTCACTCGTATACACGGACGCTCATCGGCGCCATTCCCAAGCTGCTTCCGCGGCGCTCGAGGGGTCGGAAAGAGGCGCCCCACGTGCTGGCCGTTAGGAACGTCAGCAAAGCATTCGGTGCGTCGAAGCAGTTACGGGCAGTCCACAAGGTTTCATTGGATCTGCGGCAGGGAGAGACCCTCGGCATTGTCGGAGAGTCGGGGTCCGGCAAGAGCACGCTCGCTCGTTGTGTCATGCGCCTCATGGATCCCGACAGCGGCGACATCACTCTCGACGGATGCGACTTCGCCGGTCTTCCGCACCGGGAGCTTAGAACGCACCGTCGGAAAATTCAGATGGTGTTCCAGGATCCATATTCCTCGCTGAATCCGCGAGTGAAGGTCGGCCAGCTCGTCGCCCAAGGGCCGCTTGTTCAGGGCACGCCGCGAGCGGAAGCGTTCGCGACGGCGCGCGAGCTTCTCAACTTAGTCGGGCTCGACGAGCGCGCGATGGATCGCTACCCGCACGAATTCTCAGGTGGCCAGCGCCAGCGCATCGGGATTGCGCGCGCGCTTGCGCTTCGCCCGGCGGTGCTTGTGGCCGACGAGCCAGTCTCTGCTCTCGATGTCTCTATCCAAGCACAGGTGCTCGAGCTTCTCGATCAGCTCCGCCATCGCCTTGATCTGGCGATGCTGTTCATCACACACGATCTGCGCGTTGCTGCACGAGTCTGCGACCGGGTGGCGGTCATGCAGCGCGGCGAGATCGTCGAGATGGGAGAGACGATCGACGTATTCGCCGCGCCTGCACATCCTTACACGCGCACGCTCTTAAGTGCCGTCCCGGGTCGAGCCTGGGAAACCCGCCGAGCCTCGACCTGAAGAGTGGGTAGCTGGGAATGCATGGATGGAGCGGAGTGACCGCGAGCAGCCGCGCAGCGGCGCAGGCAGGAGCACGAATTTTGCGGGCGGGAGGCAATGCGGTCGACGCGGCAGTCGCGACCGCGCTCGCCTCCTGTGTCGCCGACCCGTGCAACACCGGCCTCGGCGGTTACGGCGGCCACATGGTCATCGCTCCACCCGGGGCAGTGCCGATGGTTGTCGATTTCAACGGTTGGATCACGCCCGAACAGACGAAAACGCTGCTTAGCACCGCGACAGATGAATCTGGGCCGCGCGTCAGTGTGGTCCCAAACGTTGTGGCCGGGCTCGCTGTCGCTCTGCGCAGCTACGGTTCGAAGACTTGGAGCGAGGTCAGCATACCCGCTATCGATCTGGCCCGAGAGGGTGTCGACGCCAACGACACGACCGCACGCGCTTTCAGCCAAGTCAAAGGCGCAGAGTTCGTCAATTCGTGCTTTGCATTCGTCGAGCCGCAATCGCCCGGCTCTCCCTTTCGGTTTCGTCAGCCGGCGCTCGCCCGGACCCTAGAGGCCATGGCCGAGCACGGGCCGGAGTGGTTCTACGACGGACCGATAGCCGAGACGGCGTCCGGACTGTTCGCCGACAGCGGCAACCCGTTGGCATCCGGCCAATGGGGCGCCGCCCCGCGGGCAGTCGTGCTCTCGCAAGCACCTCGTTTCGACGTCGCGGGCGCATCGCTGTTCTCGGCGCCGCTCGGAACGAGCGGCTCGGCTTTAATGTTCGCGACTGTTGCGGCCGGCTGGGATCTCTCGACCCGCGGTAACATCGAATCGCCGGCTCTCGCTACGCTGTGGGCGAGGAAGATCGCGGCAGCATGGGCATATCGCTTCGGCACGCGCGACGGTAACACGTTCCATGGAGTGAGCCCCGCCGACTGGGTCGGGCGTGCTCTGAGCGCGGGTGCAGCGATCGGTCCCGTCGGGCCGGGCGGACATACTTGTCATCTGAACGCCTGCGGCATGGACGGCACGCTTGCCGGTATCACACTCACGCATGGTCCCCACTGGTTCGGCGGCCGTTGGGCGATCGACCAGTATGGCGTCGTCATGAACGCCGGAGTTCCCGTTTTGAAAGGGGCGCCCCCGGTCCTCAGAGACGGCAGAGCTTATGCCGTCACCAATATGGCGCCGACCGTCGCTCGGCTGGCAGACGGTTCGGCAGTCGTCGTCGGGTGTCCCGGAGCGCAGCGCATTCCAACGATCATAGGGCTGGTGCTCGCTCGACACCTCGCCGGTAGTCCGCTCCAAGACGCTGTCTCCGCCGGTCGATTTCAGGCAACTGCACCAAATAAGGCCACGGTGGAGATCGAGCGAGTCAGCCCCGGAACGACTGAAGCATTCAGGAGATTCTTTCCAGACATCGAAAGTGAGGCCCCCGACCTTTACTACGGTCCGCTCACAGCAGTTCGCCGGGAAGCAGACGGCTGTCTGATATTTGGTCTAGATGATCGATTATATAGAGGGTTCGGCGAGTTAGTGAGACAAGCCTGACGTACTTCCATGCCATGCGCGCCGCGATCCCGGGCATGAGGCGCCGGGCCTGGGGCCACATCATCAGCACAGCCTCTGCGCATTCGCTCGTTGCCTCACCGTTCAAGTCGGCCTACGTCGCGGCCAAGCACGGCGTTGCTGGCTTGACTAAGGCGGCGGCTCTCGAGCTCGCGCCGCACAAGGTCACGGTGAACTGCATCTCGCCAGGTTTCGTCCTGACGCCCCTCCTAGAGGCCCAGATCCAGGCCATCATGCCTGAGCGCGCCTGGGACGGGAGGCCGCGATCGGGGACCTGCTCTCGTCGCGTCAGCCGACCCTGGACTTCGTCACACCTGAGCAGATCGCCGCCGTCGCGATATTCCTCCGCTCGCCAGCGGCGGACCAGATCACCGGCGCGAATCTGTCGATCGACGGGGGTCTGGACGGCTCAGTAGGGCTGGACAAGTCACCGGCAGCTCAGGAACCTTCCCCGTTCCGATGGCGATCAGTGCTACTCTGAAACGGCCGTTCATCCGCAGGCACTTCGCGTGACTGACGACCGCCGAGCGGGGAAGAAGCGGCCGGCCAGTTCGGGCGAACATGGCGAGCGACCCTGTTTCGAATGCCTTGAAATTCCGTCAATTGATTTCGCCGGCACGCGCTTTGGTTGATACCCAGCCGCCGTCGACCTTGATGTCCGCGCCGGTGATGTAGCTCGCCTCGTCGAGTGCGAGGAAGACTGCTGCGTTCGCGACATCCTCCGCCCGGCCCCAGCGGCCGACGGGCGTTTCCTTGCCCCAGTCGTGGTCGCTGTCGGCCGCATGCGCCGCGTTCATCGGCGAGTCGATCGAGCCGGGCGCGATGGCATTCACGGTGATGCCCGAGCCGCCGAGATCGATTGCCATTGCGCGGGTCATTCCGAGCAGGCCGGATTTGGCCGAGACGTAAGCCACGCGATCCGGACGGCCGACGAAGCTTGCGATCGAGGCCGTGTTGATGATGCGGCCGGCGCGACCGCGCTGCATGTAGGGGACGACGGCGCGGGCGCAGTAGAACGGACCGGTGAGATTGGTGCCGATCATGATGTTCCAATCAGCGTCCGTGTGCTCAAGGAACGGCTTGACGATGCGGACGCCGACATTGTTGGCGAGGATATCGATACGGCCGAACGCGCGGTCCACCTCCGCGGCCATCTTCTCGGTCGAGGCGGATATCGTGATGTCAGTCTGGACGAACAGGCCGCCCACCTCGTCCGCGACCGCTCGACCCTTGGCCACGTCGATGTCGGCGACGACGACCTTCGCGCCCTCGCTGGCGAACGCACGGCACATTGCAGCTCCTATCCCGCTCGCGCCCCCGGCGACGATCGCGACCTTCCCGTTCAACCGCATCGACGTTCCTCCTATTTTATCGGCCGCGGCGGTCGGGGCCGTGACTGGGACCTCAATTACCGAATAGCTCCGCCTCCTCGGCGATCTCTGCGGCGGCTCGCTGGAGCGCGGGCAGATGGTTCAGGGCCTCGTCTACCGACATCCGAAAGACTGGCGCGTGAATCGAGAGCGTCGCGAGCGCGACGCCGTCGGCGCGACGCACCGGTGTCGACACTCCGACCAGCCCCCGATGGTATTCCTCACGGTTGATCGAGTAGCCGTTGGCCTTGATCGTCCGGCACTCGGCTTCGAGCGCTTCTGGGTCGGTGATGGTGTTGGCCGTGAAGCGCTTGAGGTCGAGCGAGCCGATCAGCCGGCTGCGGCTGCGCGGATTCATCTCGGACATTAGCAGCTTGCCGGAAGCCGTGCAGTGAATCGGCACGCGTGAGCCCGCCTGGAGCTGCATGCGCAACGGCCAGTCGCACTCGACGCGTTCGAGGTAGAGTACCTCGTTATCCTGCAGGATCGAGAGATTACACGATTCGCCGATCTCGTTGACTAGCCGGCGCATGATCGAATGCACCGGTGGATGCTTGGCGCGAACGGACAGCACATCCACGGACAATCGTACTAGCGCGGCGCCTACCGTGTAGCCGCGCCCGGCGAGATCGCGCTGGACCGCTCCGACTTCCTCGAGCTGGCTTAGCAGTCGGTGGACGGAGGGCTTCGGCATCTCAAGCTGATCAGCGAGGTCCGAGAGTGCCGGGGGGCCCTCCGCCGCCGTGAGCGCCTGCATCAACCGGAAGGCCTTCCGGATCGCGGTTCCGCTTCGCGAGCCATCCTGTGTGTCCTCGATCTCGGCCGTCGCCTCGTTCACGCGACGCGCGTGCGTGTCCGCGATCGTATCCGCCATTTCCACTGCCCCGAAGATCAACCATGCCGGCGGATCGCCGGAGCCGGCCAGCCGCCTGCGGCCGCGACCTCGCACACGGCGATCGCCCCTTCGTCGACGCAGGGGAGTGAGCCGTCAAGCACGAGGTCGGCGCCATCCATCTTGAGATGCGGGCTGAGCAATTGCAGCGGAGTCTTCAGAAAACCGTTCATCTCGCCGGCATTCGAGACGAGGCCGAGACCGGCGCTCGCCTCCATCCAGCAACCTACGTCGGACGCCACACCGTTGCCGAGCACGGCCTTCATGCCGAAGCTCTGGATCATCGCAAGGCCGTCCCTCAGCGATCCGAGACTGCCGAGCTTCATCAACTTGAGCTTCACGTAATCCGCGCACCCGAGACGTGCCGCGCGCTCGACGTCCGGCAGGCCGTAAATCGATTCGTCGAGCATCATGGGCACGCCCGTCGCGCGCTTGACCGCGACGGCGGCATCCCAATCGCCGGCCGCGCAGGGCTGCTCGACGAGTTCCACGCCTTCCGGATCGAGGCGCGAAAGGAACGCCACCGCATCGTCCGTTGAGTAGCCCTGGTTGGCGTCGATCCTCAATTGCGCGCGGCCGGCGACGATGCGCTGGACGACGCCGACCTGCCGCAGGTCCTCGTCGACCTCCCAGCCGACCTTGAGCTTCAGCGTGCGGTAGCCCTGATTCAGCAGCGCTTCGATCTCGCTCTCCAGCGCAGCCTCGTCGTCGGCCTTACCGTTGACGGTGCCGAGCAGCGGGAACCGGCCAGCCTGGTTCAGCCAAGCG
This sequence comes from uncultured Methylobacterium sp., assembly GCA_963990595.1. Taxonomy (GTDB): domain Bacteria; phylum Pseudomonadota; class Alphaproteobacteria; order Rhizobiales; family Beijerinckiaceae; genus Methylobacterium. Next base: position 1,712 of record CAXDNE010000058.1, on the reverse strand, counting down.
CTGCGCTCAAGCCAATCGACGCAGGAGAGCAGCGCCGTTGCGGCAAAAGGGGCGGTCGGCAACAGCTCCGAGCCGAACGCCCGAAGCTTCGCCACCGAGTTGATCGCTCCAACGGCGGTGGAGACGAGCTGCCAGGAACCCTCGACCGTTTCGGTTGTGTAGCCCGGCAGGATTGCCGCCTCCCCCCAGCCTTCGCGGCCGTCCTCGTCGCGTGCGCCGACCAGGATGACGTCGAACCGCGTCTGGGTGCCGAAGGACAGCCGATAGGGGACCGCCAGCGGAAGGCGCAGCAGATGCGCGCGGAGACGGATCTCAGGCCTCGACACGGCGCTCACCTTCGTCGCGTTTTATGGAACAAAAGGTACCATTTTTTTGTAGATGTTCGAGTTTGCCTGTGTCAAGTTGGTTCGACGGAACGTGCACGAAGAGGCACGGCCGGCCGTGCAAAGCCGAGACGACCTTCGCCGAAATGGCAGTGTGTCAGGCCCATGGGAGAACGCCGATGCTCAAGCAGGTGACCGCGCTCGCTCTGCTCCTCGTGGCACAGGCAGCGGGAACCGCATTCGCGGCCGACGCCTATCCAAATCGGCCAATCACATTCATCGTGCCTTGGGGGCCCGGCGGGGGCGCCGATCAAGTCGCGCGCATCTCGAGCAAGATCATCGAGCCGACGCTCAAGGTCTCGCTGCCGGTCGTCAACATGGCTGGCGCGACGGGCCAGACCGGCCTCACCAAGCTGCTCACTGCGCCGGCCGACGGCTACACTGTCGAGGTGATGACGGCCGACACGTTCGCGGCCTTCGCCGCGCCGAACTCCCGCTTCAAGCTCGACCAGATTATCCCGATCGGGATCATGATCCAGCAGCGCTCGGGACTGTTCGCGAATGCCAGCGGCGCGATGCAGACGTGGGATGACGTCGTCAAGGCCTCAAAGGAACGGGAACTCAAGGTGGCCATCACCGGCTATGGCAGCCCCGACGACCTCAGCCTCAAGTACCTTATGAAGCAGGGATTGAAGGTCCAAGGGATACCGTTCCCCGAGCCGGGCCTGCGCTACGCGTCGGTGGTCGGCGGTCAGAGCGAGCTCGTCTACGAGCAGGCGGGAGACGTCCGCAGCTTCCTCGACGGCGCGCAGATCAAGCCGGTTCTGTTCTTCAGTGAACAGCCCGCCGCGGGCTTCGAGGACGTGCCCTACGCCGGCAAGCTCGGCTACAAGGTGACGCTGTCCCAGTTCCGTGTGATCATCGTGCGCGCGGGCACCGATCCGGCGATCGTCAAGAGGCTGTCGGACGCCTTCGCTACAGTCGCGCAGACCGATGAGTTCAAGGCCTATCTCAAGCAGCAGTATGCGCAGGCCGACAGCTACGTCCCGGCCGATCAGTGCCCGGCCTATATGAAGGACTGGCTGAACGAGGCGAGGGCCCTCCTGCCCAAGGCGCAGGGCGCGAACAACTAGCTTCCCGAGCACGGATGAGCGGAGGAGCTGAGATGGCCACCACAGTACGTCTGAAAGACATCGCGCCCTACGGCGTCGTCCTGGCCGCAGCCGGCGCGCTCTACGGGGTGGCGGACCGCATCGCCTATACCGAGATCCCTAACCAGATCGGGCCGGAGGTCTGGCCAAAGATCGTCCTCGTCCTCTTGATCGGCGTGTGCCTCTTCGAGATCTGTCTCTTATACACATCTCCGAGCCCACGAGACAAGAGGCAATC
>CAXDNE010000057.1:0-29606 GCA_963990595.1 uncultured Methylobacterium sp. | reverse complement strand
ATGGCGCACGATCTCGCCCGTGACGCTGATGCCCGACAGGGTCGGCGCGCCGACCTGGGTCGCGCCGGCGCCGTCGGCGAACAGAAGGACCTCGCCGAAGGTCACGGCCTCGCCGGCCTCGCCCGCCAGGGAGGCGATGGTGATGGTGTCGTTGGTGGCGACGCGGTACTGCTTACCGCCCGTCTTGATGACTGCGAACATCGTTCTCTCGTGTTCTCGAACGGCCTCCGGGGTCAGGCCCCTGGACCGGCTTCTTGTTTGAAGTCATTGCGCGGGCTTGAGCCCGGACAACGCGAAACGCGCGGACCTCAGCAGAGGCCGCGCGCCATGCCGGGTCAGTATTGGCGCGGCGGCCCCCTGTCAATCCTTCTCCGCCTGTCAGGTCACGCGCTCAGCGGACCGGTGAGCCGGTTGCCAGCACACCTTTCGCCACGCTGCCCTTCGGTCCGAACGCCGCCAAGGCCTTCTCGCACCACGCCTCCCGACCGTCGGCGGCGAGCTGCTGCCTGACTTGGCCGGCCCGCACGCGCAGCTTCTCCTCAAGCATGGCTTCCTGCCCGGGATTGACCCGGGCGCCGAGGCGAAGGGTCGTGAGCTGGCCGGCCCTCACCTGGACGCCGGGACAGGCCTGCTCCGCGATGATCGTCGTCGTCGCGGCCTCGGCGTAGTTGTCGAGCGGGGATGCCGGGCTGATGGATGCCGCCGGCCCCGGAGCCTGCGCCAAAGCCGGGCCGGCCAGGAGCAGGCCGACGAATACGAGCCTCAACCGCACGATCTGAACCTCCACGCTGGCGCCGGCCGACCCCGCGACGCGTCCGTCAGGTCCGGGACGGCGGGGCCGCGACACCGGCGATCAGGCGCTTGTCGACGACAGAAGCCGGGCGGTTGCGGAACGCCCGGATCTGCTCAGGATCGTCTCTGCCCCACCCGCCACGACCCCGGTCGTCCCGACCGTCCGCGCGTGCGGTGCGGCAGCCGGCGCTGCCTATACCCGCCTGCGGTCCGCTGTCACCCGGCTGGCTGCCCTTATTGCGCGGCCTTGAACTCACCCTCGATGCGCAGGCTCACCTCGTCGCCGAGCTGCGGCAGGAACGCGGTGATGCCGAAATCCGAACGCTTGACCAGGGCGCGCCCGTCGAAGCCCACGGTGTAGCGCTGATCCACCGGGTGGATGCCGGCCTGATTGAAGGTCACGTCGATCGCCAGGGGCCGGACGATGCCGCGCAGGGTCAGATCGCCGGTGATCCGCGCCGTCGTCGGGCTGGTGGCTTCGACCGCGGTGGACGTGAAGGTGGCGTCCGGGAACTTGGCCGTGTCGAAGAAGTCCGGGGCCGCAAGGTGTTCGTTGAGGCGCGCGCTCCCGGTGATCACGCCGCCGAGGGGCACGGTCACTTGGAGGTGGCTCTTCTCCGGTGCCTTCGGATCGAGGTCCAATGAGCCTTTCAGTCCGGTGAACTGGCCGTAATAGGTCGAGTAGCCGAGATGCGAGACCGACCACGTGATCTTGCCATGGTCGGGATCGAGCACGTAGGCGCCGGGACGAACCTGCGTCGGGTCTGTGCTGGGCGCGACGGGGACCGGCGGCGCCGGAGACGTGTCGGCGGCAGCGGCGGCATCGGCGGCGGACAGGCTCAGCAGACCGGCCAAGGCAAGAAGTGTCGCACGCATGCTCGTCCCCCGGTTCGACCATGCTCGGCCGGCACGGGTCAGGTGATTCCACGAAGTCCGGACCGGCTCAAGCATCTCTGGCGGAGGCGGGTGTGCTTCTGTAGGCATCCCTGGATAGCGGGCAGGCGTGGCATGATCGGCAAACTCAGGGGCGTCGTGGATTCGTTCGGCGAGGATTTCGTGATCCTCGACGTGTCGGGGGTCGGGTACATCGCGCATTGCTCGGCGCGGACGCTCCAGCGCATGCCCAAGGCGGGCGAGCCGGCGGAACTCGCGATCGAGACCCACGTCCGTGAGGACATGATCCGGCTGTACGGATTCCGCTCCGATGCGGAGCGGGAGTGGTTCCGCCTGCTTCAGACGGTGCAGGGCGTGGGCGCGCGCGTGGCGCTGGGGGTCCTGTCGGTGCTGGAGCCGGAGGCGCTGGCCAGTGCCATCGCCACGGGTGACAAGGGGGCCATCAGCCGCGCGCCCGGCGTCGGGCCGCGGCTCGCCGCCCGGATGGCCGCCGAGCTGAAGGACAAGGCGCCGGCCTTCGCGCCGGTGGACCCGGCTCTGGTCGCCCTCACGGATGCCGTGGAAACGGGGGCCGCCCCGCGGGCGGTGGCCGATGCGGTCTCGGCGCTGGTCAATCTGGGCTATCCGCAGGCCCAGGCCGCCACAGCCGTCGCGGCAGCCCTCAAGGCCGCCGGAGACGATGCCGAGGCCAAGGTCCTGATCCGGCTGGGACTGCGCGAACTGGCACGCTGATCCGCCGCGCGGCGCGCGGGATCGAGCACACTTGACCCGGGCCCGCGTGGATGCCATTTCGGTCCGCGGCCAGTAAAATATTGAAAAGCCAGCTACTTTTCAAACTTTCTAATCTGGCGGTGATACCCGGTTCGGTCCGGCAGGATCGTGGCGGGCCCGGGGAAGGCGGGATTTGCGTCGGGCATGATCGTCTGTTCTTGCAATGTCATCTCGGACGGCGCGGTACGTGGCTGTCTCTCGCCCGGACCCGGCTGCCCGCGCACCCCGGCCCAGGTCTATGCCTGTCTGGGATGCAGCCCGAAATGCGGACGCTGCGCCCGGACGATCCGCGCCATCATGGATAACGCCCTCAGCGCGGCGTTGCCGGCGGAGGGCAGCCATGCCTGCACGACGGCTTGCGCGAGCGCCTGCAGTTTGGTGAAATTCCAATCTGTGGACGAGGGTGTCGCGGCCTGATGCTTCTGCCCCTCGCCTGAAGACACAGTAAGGAGTACGGGGGCATGAAGGGCGACGCGAAAGTCATCGAGTATCTCAACCGCGGCCTTCGAAGCGAGCTTACGGCTGTCAGTCAGTACTGGCTGCACTTTCGCATGCTGAACGACTGGGGCTACGTTGAGCTGGCCAAGTTCTGGCGCAAGGAATCGATCGAGGAGATGAACCACGCCGACCGGTTCATCGACCGGATCCTGTTCCTCGACGGGTTCCCGAATCTGCAGGAACTCGACCCGCTGCGGATCGGTCAGAACGTCCAGGAGATCCTGGAATGCGATCTCGCCGCCGAGAACGAGGCCCGCAGCCTCTACCTTGAGGCCGCGCAGTACTGCGACTCGATCAACGAGCGTGTGTCCAAGCGGCTCTTCGAGGATCTGGCCGAGGACGAGGAAGGGCATATCGACTTCCTCGAGACGCAGCTGGAACTGATCAAGCAGATCGGACTGCCGCTCTACGCGCAGAAGCATATCGGTGGGCTTGAGCAGATCGCGCCGGAAAAGGAATGAGGCCCGTCGGGCCCCCGCGGCCGCGAGGTGACGCGGGGGCCCGATCAGCCGGGCCCTGACAGGCAGGGCTGCGGCACCGCCTTCGGACGATCGGACGGAGACAGGAATCGACATGCGGCTCGTGGTGGTCGGCGCCGACGGGCGCATGGGGCGGATGCTGGTGCGCGCGGTGGCGCAGGCCGAAGGCTGCACGCTCTCGGCGGCGATCGAGCGCCCGGGTTCGCCCGCCCTCGGACAGGATGCGGGGCTCCTCGCGGGTCTGTCGCCCCTCGACGTGCGCGTCACCGACGATCCTCTCGCGGCCTTCGCGGCCGCCGACGGCGTGCTCGACTTCACGGCCCCGGCGGCCACCGTCCAGTTCGCCGAACTCGCCGCCCAGGCCCGAATCGTTCACGTGGTCGGGACCACCGGCCTGTCGGACGAGGACCTCGCGAAGCTCCAGGCGGCCTCGTATCACGCCCGCATCGTGCGCTCGGGCAACATGTCGCTCGGCGTCAACCTGATGGCCGAGTTGGTGCGTCGGGTCGCCAAGGCGCTGGGCGACGAGTTCGACATCGAGATCTGCGAGATGCACCACCGCATGAAGGTGGACGCGCCCTCCGGCACGGCGCTGATGCTGGGCGAGGCCGCCGCGGAGGGGCGCGGCGTGGATCTGAAGGATGTCCGCGTCTCCACCCGGGACGGGCATACCGGCGCGCGCAGGCCCGGCGATATCGGCTTCGCCACGCTCCGGGGCGGCAGCGTCGTCGGCGACCACAGCGTGCTCTTCGCCGGGGCGGGGGAGACCCTGACGATCAGCCATCACGCCGCCGACCGCGGATTGTTCGCCGCAGGCGCCGTGAAGGCCGCCCTCTGGGCGCATCCGAAGCCGCCGGGGCTCTACGCCATGGCGGACGTGCTCGGGCTGTGACGGGCGACGCACAGGGCCAGGAGCGCCTTCTGGTCCTCATCCGCCACGGCCAGAGCGAGTGGAACCTCAGGAACCTGTTCACGGGCTGGCGCGATCCCGACCTCACCGAGCGCGGCGTCGCGGAGGCCAGGGCTGCGGGGCGCGGTCTCAAGCAAGACGGCTACGCCTTCGACATCGCGTTCACCTCCGACCTGATCCGGGCGCAGCACACCTGCGCGCTGGTTCTGGAGGAGTTGGGGCAGGCGGACATCCCCGTGGTGCGGGACCGTGCGCTCAACGAGCGTGATTACGGCGATCTCTCCGGCCTCAACAAGGACGAGGCCCGGACCCGGTGGGGTGACGAGCAGGTCCATCTCTGGCGCCGCGCCTACGATGTCCGTCCGCCCGGCGGCGAGAGCCTCAAGGACACCGCCGCGCGGGTCCTGCCCTACTACATCGAGACGATCCTGCCCCGGGTGATGGGCGGCGAGCGGGTGCTGGTCGCGGCCCACGGCAATTCCCTGCGCGCGCTGGTGATGGTTCTCGATCGTCTCGGCAGCGACCAAGTCGCCGGCCTCAACATCGCGACCGGCGTACCGCTGATCTACCGGCTGAACGCCGACACCACGATCGCCGCGAAGACGGTGCAGGCGCGGGACGACGCGAGGTCCTGAGTGGCGGTCGAACTCGCGCCGGGGCTGATCCACCATCCCGGCTTTCTCGACGCCGCCGCTCGGGCTCGCCTCGCCGCCGAGGTCGCGGCGGTCCTCGACGCCGCGCCCCCCGTCACACCGCGGATGCCCCGGACCGGCAAGCCGTTCTCCGTCCGCATGTCGAATGCCGGACCGCTCGGCTGGGTGTCGGACATCCGAGGGTATCGCTACCAGGCGGCACATCCGGAAACCGGTCGTCCCTGGCCGGCGATCCCGCCCACCGCCCTGGAAGCCTGGGACGCGCTGGCGGCATTTCCGGCGCCGCCGGAAGCCTGTCTGATCAACCTCTACGCCCCGGAGGCGCGCATGGGCCTGCACCAGGATCGCGACGAGGCCGATTTCTCCGCCCCGGTCCTGTCGCTGTCCCTGGGCGCCGCGGCGCTCTTCCGCTTCGGCGGCCTGAACCGCTCCGATCCGACCCGCTCGGTGCGGCTTCTCCCCGGCGACGCCCTGGTGATCGGCGGCCCCGCGCGGCTGATCCATCACGGGATCGACCGGCTCTATCGGGTAGGCGACCTGCTCGCCGAGGACCCGCTGCCGGGCGTCCTGCCGCCCGGGGGCCGGTGCAACCTGACGCTGCGCTATGTGGGTCGACCCGCGCGCTGAGGGCGGATGATCCGCCTCCCGAAATGCTGACCTTCCAGGCGCTTGACAGCGGCGGCGCGTAGTCCGACCCATCGCAGAAGGCGAAGTCCCGTAGCGCCTTGCGGAGAAATGAAGTCCGATGCTGGTGCGTAACCTGTCGCTGCGTCTCGGGCGGATCCTGGTCCTGACCACTCTGGCGAGCGGCCCCGTCTCCGTCGCGTGGGCCGCGGATCCGGTCTTCCCGCCGGGCGCCCGCTTCGGCTTCGATCCGCCCGCCGACATGTCGGTGTCGCGGCGCTTCTCGGGTTTCGAGCGCAAGGAGGGGGGCGCCACCGTGTCGGTGGTGGAGCTGCCGCCGAATGCCTTCGCGGAGCTCGTCAGCGGTTTCACCGATGCCAACCTCCGGAGCCAGGGCTTCGCGGTCGAGAAGCGCGAGGAGGTCAAGATCGGCGACAACGAGGGGATGCTCTACACCGGCGAGCAGCCCGCCGATCCCGGCAGCTCGGCGCCGGCGATCCGGAAGTGGATCCTGGTCGTGGGAGCGCCCAGCGTCACCGGGCTGATCATCGCCCAGGCGCTGCCCGACGCGGAGACCGAGGAGACGATGCGCAGGATGGTGACCGGCGTCACGCTGCGCCCGGCCCTGAGCCTGACCGAGCAGGTGGACGCGCTGCCCTTCCGCATCGCCGATCTCGCGGGTTTCCGGCCGGTGCGGGTGCTCGCCGGCAACTCCGTCCTGCTGACGCAGGGTCCGAAGGATCAGATGCAGAACCTGGAGCAGCCGATCCTGGTCCTGGCGCAGGCGGTCCAGCAGCCGCCCACCGCCGAGCAGCGGGACGGTTTCGCCCGCGCGGCCCTCGCGTCGAACCAGACCCTGAAGGATTTCGTGATCGAGCGCGCGCAGAGCTACCGCTCGAACGGCATCGACTGGCACGAGATCGTCGCTCGCGCCACCGATCAGCCGACCAACACCCCGGTCGTCGTCTCGCAGACGATCCGCTTCAACCCGGACGGCTACCTGCGCGCCCTCGGCGTCGTCCGGGAAGACCAGCGCGCCGGGGTCCTGGCCAAATTCCGGGAGGTCGTGGACAGCGTGCAGATGAAGTGAGCCGTCACCACACGACGGCCTGCCCGTCGCGGCGCGGATCGCTGGCCGCGACGTAGCCCTCGACGGCCGGATCGCCCATCCGCCAGATGAACTGGCCGGCGCCGAAATCCTGATAGCTGTCCTCGATAACCTCAAGCTGATGGCCGAGCGCCTTCAGCCGGTCGAGGGTGGCGGCCGGCATCGCCGCCTCGACGTTGATGTCGAGGCCCTCATTGACCCGCCAGCGCGGCGCATCACACGCCGCCTGCGGGTTCTGGGCGTGGTCGAGCATCCGCACCAGGGTCTGGACGTGGCCCTGCGGCTGCATGTTCCCGCCCATCACGCCGAAGCTCATCACCGGCACGCCATCCTTGCTGAGGAAGCCCGGAATGATGGTGTGGAACGGCCGCTTGCCCGGGGCAACGACGTTCGGGCTCGCCGGATCGAGGACGAAGCCGTAGCCGCGGTTCTGCAGGGAGATGCCCCAGCCGGGGACGACGACGCCGGAGCCGAAGCCCATGAAGTTCGACTGGATGAAGCTCACCATCATGCCGGATTCGTCGGCGGCGGTAAGGTAGATCGTGCCGCCCGCCGGGGGCTTGCCGGGGCCGAATACCTGGGCGCGATCGCGGTCGATCAGCTTGGCGCGCTCGGCCAGATAGGCGGGATCGAGCATCGCCTCCGGCGTGACCTCCATGCTGCGCGGATCCGCAACGTACCGGTAGGTGTCGCTGAAGGCGAGCTTCATCGCCTCGATCTGGAGATGCTGGGATTCTGGACCATCGACCGGCAATCCGGCGAGATCGAAGTGCTCCAGGATCCCGAGGGCGATCTGCGCCGCGATACCCTGTCCGTTCGGCGGGATCTCGTGCAGCGTGTAGCCGCGGTAATCCTTGGCGGTGGGGGTGACCCATTCGGGGCGGAACGCCGCGAGGTCGTCGACGGTCATCGCGCCGCCATGGGCCTTCGCGTGGGCGGCGATCGCCTCGGCGATCTCGCCCCGGTAGAAGGCCTCCCCCTTGGTCTCGCCGATCAGGCGCAGCGTCCGCTCGGCGCCCGGGAAGGTGACCAGTTCCCCGACATCCGGAGCGCGGCCCCGCGGAAGGAAGAACTCCGCGAAGCCGGGCTGGCGGGTGATCGCCTCGACCCGGGCGGCGGCAGCCCATTTCTGCTGCACCACCACCGGCGCGAGGTAACCCCGTTCGGCGATGCGGATGGCGGGCTGCATCAGGTCGGCGAAGGGAAGGCGGCCGAAGCGCTCGCTGAGCGCGACCCAGGCGGCGACCGCACCGGGGACGGTGACGGAATCCCAGCCGCGCATGGGCGGCCGCTCGGCCGGCCCGTATTTCTGGCGGAAGTAATCCGGCGTCCAGGCGGCGGGCGCTCCGCCCGAGGCGTTGAGTCCGTGGAGGCTCTTCCCGTCCCACAGGATGCAGAAGGCGTCCGAGCCGAGCCCGTTGCTGCACGGCTCCGTCATGGTCTTGGCAGCCGCGGCGGCGATCGCGGCATCGACCGCGTTGCCGCCGGCCTGGAGCATCTGGATCCCGGCCTGCGCCGCCAGGGCGTGCGAGGTCGCCACGCAGTTGCGCCCGAACATGGGCATGCGCAGCGACGGATATCCGGTGGTCCAGTTAAACGGCTTCATGGCGTGGAACCCCGTCAAGGCAGCCGGCGGGCTGCGTCCGCATGCGGTGGCATACAGGATAACAGGTCGCGGTGAAGTCCCGGGACGCCGGGGATCCGAAACGAAAAGCGCGGACCCGAGGGCCCGCGCTGCGTGAAGGTCGATCCGGAGAGTCGGATGCGCCTAGTAGGGGCGCCCGTAGAGTGGCGACGTCGGGTCCAGCCGGTCGACGAAGGACAGATCGACATTCCGGATGGCCGAGGAGCGCGCACCGATGAACGGACCGTTCGTGATCGGATCCGGCAGGATACCACGGCCGAACCGGTCGGTCGGACCGTAGGGTGGGGTCAGCGCGTTCGACGCGGCGATCAGGTAGGGATTCAGGGCCGGGTTTCTGGAGCCGCCGGCGCCCGGAACGTTCGAGGTCAGCGGCACGTTGCCGGCATCGAGCCAGCTGCGCGGGCGCACGCGGATCGGGAGCGGCCGGCTGACGCGGTAGATCGGACCGGGCACGAAGCCGTCCTGGGCCTGGGCGGGCGCGGAGGCCACGGCAGCGAAGCCGGCGGTGGCGATGACGCCGAGAAGGGCGATCTTGAGCGAGCGCATGGCCAACCTTGTGTCTGAGTGCCATCAATATGGCGGTCGAAGCTTAACAGTTCGACGCCTTTGACGAGAAGACGCTTGAGCGAGGCTGTTGTTCCGCAAAAATGGCCGAGCTTGTGCGATTTGCCACACTCTGGCCTTATTTTTTTATCTGTCGCCGCAATCCGATCGATCCGGTCCGCCCGGCGGCGTCGGCCACGGCGGTTGCCGGTGCGCAGCCCGGGTCGACCCTGGACGGGGCTGAGAACGCCGCCATGGCTTCGGGGTCGGTCAGATCGACGAGGTTCAGGGCATCGATCATGCAGCCCAGCATGCGGGCCTCCGGCGGCCGGCCGAGCGGGGCGCAGAGCCAGCCGTCGAGGCGGAACACGGTCTCGCGCGTGACGAAGCCGGTGCAGGTCCGCCGGATCGCCCCGCTGAGCGTCACGTCCAGGGTCTCCACGGCACCGAACTTGGTCTGAATCTGACCGCTCGGCCCGGTCCGCACGACGGAGAGGGCCGGGCGGTCGAAAGCCGGACCGCTCGCGGCACGCCGCGCCATCAGGACGAACAGGCTCGGGGCGGCACCCACGGAGGGGCCCCGCGTCAGTGTCACCCGGAGCGTCGGCGTCTCGAGCGCGTCGAAGGTGCCGCGCGTCAGCGTGTCGTCGCGCAGGCCGGTCCGTGGATCGATCCGGGCGGCCGCGTCCTGCACAGACCCGACGGCGGACTCCGCCAGAGTGAACCGGGCGACCGGCGCCGGAGGGGGAGCCGGCGAGGCCGGTGTCGCGGGCGTGAAGGGACGCGCGGCAACCACGGCGGCGGGCGTCTGGACAGGCGGTCGCGCGAGATAGCAGAGCCCGGCAATCACCGCGGAGGCCAGGAGGAGGCGCGCGCCCAGGCGCGTGACGGACACTCTGCGCCGGAACGGTGGCACGTCCACCGCCATCAAGTCGTCTGCTTCGGCTGTTTCGGTCAGCATGGGGTCCGGTGCGAACAGCCCCTCTCGAGGGCCGCCGCCGACCGTGATCGGAAAGGATGGGCGCCCCGTTCGCGCCGGATCGCCGTCACCGGCTTTTCGACACCACGGTGAATCGATCCTTGCGGAAGGCCCGGCCTTGACAGCGGCCTCCCTTGAGCGCCTTGCTCAGGCCGGCCGTCGACCCCACCTTCCGCAGGCTGGGCTCTGAGGCCGCGCCCGTTTTCGGGCGCCGTCCGGCACGAACACTCCTTCGGCCGATTTGACTGGCAGGAGCGCGGCACCCGGATCGGCCGGGGTTTTCCGCGCGGAGACGAGAGATGGGTTACAAGGTCGCCGTCGTCGGCGCCACGGGCAACGTGGGCCGCGAGATGCTCGATATCCTGGCCGAGCGGGCTTTCCCCGCCGACGAGGTCGTGGCGCTGGCCTCGCGCCGCAGCCAGGGCCAAGAGGTCTCCTACGGCGACAAAACCCTCAAGGTCAAAACGCTCGACACGTACGACTTCTCCGACACGGACATCTGCCTGATGTCGGCGGGCGGCGAGGCGTCGAAGGAGTGGTCACCGCGCATCGGCCAGCAGGGCTGCGTGGTCATCGACAATTCCTCGGCGTTCCGCTACGACGCCGATGTGCCGCTGATCGTGCCAGAGGTGAATGCCGACGCGGTGGTGGGCTTCACCAAGCGCAACATCATCGCCAATCCGAACTGCTCGACCGCCCAGCTGGTCGTCGCGCTCAAGCCCCTCCACGAGGCGGCGACGATCAAGCGCGTCGTGGTCTCGACCTACCAGTCGGTCTCCGGCGCCGGCAAGGAGGCGATGGACGAGCTGTTCAACCAGACCCGCGCCGTCTTCACCGCCGGCGAGATCAAGCAGGGCGGCAAGTTCACCAAGCGCATCGCCTTCAACGTCATCCCCCATATCGACGTGTTCATGGAGGATGGCTACACGAAGGAAGAGTGGAAGATGGTCGCCGAGACCAAGAAGATGCTCGACCCGAAGATCAAGCTGACGGCGACCGCCGTCCGCGTTCCGGTCTTCATCGGGCACGCGGAATCGGTGAACATCGAGTTCGAGCAGCCGCTCACGGCCGAGAAGGCCACCGAGATCCTGCGCGCCGCACCCGGCGTGCTGGTGATCGATAAGCGCGAGAACGGCGGCTACATGACGCCCCACGAGGCGGCCGGCGAGGACGCGACCTACATCTCGCGGATCCGCGAGGACGCGACCGTCGAGAACGGCCTGAACTTCTGGTGCGTCTCGGACAACCTGCGCAAGGGCGCCGCCCTCAACGCGGTGCAGATCGCCGAGGTGCTGGTGAACCGCAAGCTCCTGAATCGGGCCAAGCGCGCCGCGTGACATCCGTCCCACCCCCGGTGGGGGAGGGAATAGGCGGCGGTGAGACGCCCGGAGCGCGTCTCACCGACTGTCACGCCTCTGTAATCATCCAAGGCCACGCCGCTCTCCGGATCGTTCGGAGATTCGTCATGCGGCGCGTCATGGTTTCCTGCCTCTTGGGACTCGGCCTCGTGGCGGCGGCGCAGGCGCAGCCGCAGCCCCGCAATGTCGTCCTGTTCGTCGCCGACGGTCTCCGCTACGGCTTGGTGAACGCCGCGAACGCGCCGACCATGGACCGGCTGATGAAGACCGGGGTGCGGTTCACGAACCCGCATTCCCTGTTCCCGACCTTCACGATGCCCAATGCCTCCGCGATGGCGACGGGGCATATGCTCGGAGATACCGGGCAGTTCGGGAACACGATCTACACCGCGTTCCCGGTTCCAGGCGCCGGTGAGAGCCTCACCCCGTTCCTGGAAAGTGACCCGGTGCTCGGCGATGTCGACGAGCATTTTGCCGGCAACTACCTGAACGAGGAGACCATTCTGCGGGCCGCGCACGCCCAGGGCCTGTCGACGGCCAGCATCGGAAAGCTCGGGCCGTCCCTGGTCTTCGATCACACGGCGCGCACTGGGCAGCAGAGCATCCTCGTCGACGACAGCACGGGGCGCCCCGGCGGGATCCCGCTGGGCGAGGAACTCCGGACGCGGCTCAGCGCGGCGGGCCTGCCGCTTCAGGCGCCGACGCGCGGTGCCAACGGCCAGGCCGGGACCGCCGCCGCGCCCGGGACGCTCACCGCCAACGTGGAGCAGCAGGGCTATTTCGCCGCCGTGGCGACCCGGGCGGTGCTGCCGCTGTTCAAGGCGCGCGGCAATCCGTTCGTGCTCGTGTTCTGGTCCCGCGATCCGGACGGCACGCAACACAACCAGGGCGACAGTCTCGGACGGCTGGTCCCCGGCATCAACGGACCGACGAGCCTCGCGGCCATCCGCAACGCCGACGACAACCTCGCCGCCCTTCTGACGGCCCTGAAGGACCAGGGTTTGGCCGAGACCACCGACGTGGTCCTCACCTCCGATCACGGCTTCTCGACCATCTCGAAGGAGAGCGGGACGAGCTTCGCGGCGACGCAGGGCTACAAGGGCGTCGTGAGCCACCAGCTCCCGCCCGGCTTCCTGGCCATCGACCTCGCGCATGATCTCGGCCTGAGCCTGTTCGATCCGGACGCGACGGGCGCCAAGCTCGGCGCGGGCAGCTATCCGAGCCGGGCCAACGGCCTGATCGGGACCGACCCGGCCAAGCCCGACGTCGTGGTCGCGGCGAATGGCGGCTCGGATCTCGTCTACCTGCCGACCGGCGACACGGCGCTGGCGCGCCGGGTGGTCGAGGCGCTCAGCCGCCAGGATTATGTCAGCGGCCTGTTCGTCAGCGACGCCCTCGGCCGGATCCCCGGGACGCTGCCGCTCTCCGCCATCGCCCTCGACGGGTCGGCGCTGACGCCGATGCCGGCGATCGTGGTCAATTTCCGCAGCTTCTCGACCGGCTGCGCCGACCCGACCACCTGCGGGGTGGAGGTGTCCGACACCGTCCTGCAGCAGGGCCAGGGCATGCACGGCAGCTTCTCGCGGGCGGACACCCGGAACGTCATGGGCGCCATGGGCCCGAGCTTCCGCGCCGGCCTCGAGAGCCCGGTCCCGGCGAGCAACGCCGATCTCGGTAAGACGATCGCCCGGATCCTCGACCTCACGATCCCCGCCAAGGGGACACTCGTCGGCCGCGTCCTGACAGAGGCGCTGGTGAACGGCAGCACGCCCGCCTTCACCGCGCAACTGGTCCGGTCGGAGCCCGATTCCGCCGGCCAGGTGACGATCCTGAAGTACCAGACGGTCGGGCAGACCCGCTATTTCGACGCCGCAGGGTATCCCGGCCGGACGCTCGGCCTGACCGGGACGGCCCAGGCGGTCGCGGCCGCCGTGCACTGATCAGGTGCCCGTTCGCGCCGGACGGGACCAGCGAGCCGGTCCTGGTTCCGCGCCGCGTGAGCGCGCTTTGCCACCGAAGCGGAAGCGCGCTCAAATCCCGTTCGGGCACGATGGTTTCGGAAGCTCGGAATCCGTTCTTCCGCATCGCGGTCTACGCCATGCCGAGCGCCTGCATGTAGAGCTCGAGGATGGCTTCCTGCTCCTGGCGCTCGCTGTGATCCTGCTTGCGGATCCGCAGGATGGTGCGCACCGCCTTGGCGTCGAAGCCCCGGCCCTTCAACTCGGCGAATACCTCCTTGATGTCGCCCATGATGCCGGCCTTCTCCTCCTCCAGACGCTCCAGGCGCTCGATGAACTGCTTCAGTTCGTCGGCGGCGACCCCTTCGGCCGAGGAGACGTCGCCGCCGGGCCGCTGGGCGGCGGTGGGCATCGAATGGGCGTTCATGGGGCTCTCCGGGATGCACGGCGCAGTTGCGCCCTGGGCCCGTGGTTAACGGGCCGGCCTTACTGGAAGCTTAGCCGATTCCCGACTTGCCCGGGACCTCAGTGCCCCTTGTCCTGCGCGGCCGCGAAGCCCGCCTGCTGCTCCGGGCTCGCCTCCGACTGGTACCGCGCCTTCCACGCGTCGTAGGGCATTCCGTAGACGGCCTCGCGGCTCTCGTCCTTGGAGAGCGGCACGCCCTTCTCGTCGGCGGCATCCTTCAGCCAGTTCGACAGGCAGTTCCGGCAGAAGCCGGCGAGATTCATCAGGTCGATGTTCTGCACATCCGTCCGGTTGCGCAGATGCGCCACGAGCCGGCGGAACACGGCCGCCTCGAGCTCGGTCTGGGTGCGGGGGTCGATCTCGCTCATGGGTCGAAACGCTTTCCGATTCGGGCAGGCCGTCCGCATTTCGGTCCTGCGCGCCCCCGGATCAAGCCGCGAGCAGCGGCCGAAGGATCTGGGCGAAGCGCTCCGCCCAGGCTTCCTGACCGGATTCGCCGGCGATCAGGTCCTGGCGGATCTCAACCAGCGCGTTCGGCAGGCCGCGCGCGGTGGCGTGGCGGTCGATCGTGTCGCCCGGGAGGCCGCCGCCATAGGGCTGGTTGTCGCCGACCGTCAGGCCGGCCGGGTCGGCCTCCAGCGCCGCGATCAGCGGGCGCGCGAACCGCGTGTCCTGGTCGTACAGGATGCCGACCTGCCAGGGGCGCGCGATGCCGCGCCAGTAGGGCGTAAAACTGTGCATGGTCAGGATCACGGGCGGCCGGCCGGCCCGTTCGGCGGCCGCGACGGCCGCATCGATGGCCGCGTCGAACGGCGCGTAGAACCGGGCGATGCGGGCCTGCTTGCCCGCCTCGTCGATGCGGGCATTGCCCGGCACCACCGCGCCGTCCGAGAGCCGCATCACCAGGGTCGGATCCGACCGCCCGCGATTCGGGTCGATGATCAGGCGGGAGAAATTCGTGAGGATCGCCGGCGCGTCGAGCGCGGCCGCGAGCCGGCGCGTCACGCCCGCAGCGCCGATATCGTAGGCGATGTGCCGGGCGAACTCGGAGGCCGGCACGCCCAGATCGATGTCCGGGGGCACGTGGTTCGAGGCGTGGTCGCAGGCGATGACGAGGCCGCAGGCGGGATCGCCGGGGAGGATCTCGCAGGGGTGTGCAGGCGGGATGGCCGTTTCTGTCTCCGGGCGGGTCACGGGGCTCCGAGGTCTTCAGATCTGTGCGGGGGCACCGATGGCGCTTGCCGTGGCGCGGCCGCTCGGGCAGATCACCTATCAAGGATCGTGCGCTCACGGCAAGAAACGGGCCCGCCGCCCTCGGGAGAAACGGGCGGGGATCGCGCGACACAATCGAGAGAGGAGCCCGCTCGACGCCATGTCTCAGACCGTCCCGCCCGTCGCCGATCCGGCCATTCAGACCCAGCGCGCGCTCCTCGACATGTTCCTGACGGCGGCGATCCGGGCAGCCCATCCCGACCTCGCCCTGCCGCCGCACCTTCCGGAGCCGAGCCCGGGCCGTCTGATCATCCTGGCCGCCGGCAAGGCCGCGGGCAGCATGAGCGCCGTGGCGAGCCGGTTCTACCGGCAGCAGCACGGGCTGGGCGACGACCGGATCGTCGGGCTCGCGGTGGCGCGCCACGGCTACGGGCAGGACGCGCCGGGGATCCACATGGTCGAGGCGGGCCATCCGGTCCCCGACGAGGCCGGCATTGCCGCCACCAGGGAGGCGCTGCGGCTCGCCACCGAGGCCGGGCCGGAGGATGAGGTGCTGGTGCTCCTGTCCGGCGGCGGCTCTGCCAACTGGATCGCCCCGGCCGGAGATCTGACGCTCACCGAGAAGCAGGCGATCACCCGGGCGATGCTGCGGTCCGGCGCGCCCATCGGCGAGATCAATACGGTCCGCAAGCACATCTCCCGGATCAAGGGCGGCCGCCTCGCGCTGGCGGCCCGCAACGCCAAGCGCATCCTCACCCTGGCGATCTCGGACGTGCCCTTCGACGATCCGGCCGTCATCGCCTCCGGCCCGACGGTGCCCGATCCCTCCACCCTGGCCGACGCCCGCGCCATCTGCGAGAAGCGCGGCATCCCGCTGCCGGAGGCGGCGGTGCGCCTCCTCAACGACCCGAACAACGAGACGCCCAAAGCCGGCGACCCGGCTTTCGCCCGGGCCGAGTACCGCATCATCGCCCGGCCGATCGATGCCCTGAACGCCGCGGCCGAGGCGGCCAAGGCCGCGGGCTACGAGCCGGTGATGCTCGGCGCCGATCTGGAGGGCGAGGCCCGCGCGGTCGCGGCCGAGCACGCGGTCCAGGCCAAGCGCTACAAGGCCGACGGCCGCCGGGTCGCCATGATCTCGGGGGGTGAGCTCACCGTGACCATCCGCGGCGAGGGGCATGGCGGTCCCAACCAGGAATACGCCCTGGCGCTCGCGGTGGCGCTGGCGGGCGAGCCGGGCATCTCCGGCATCAGCGCCGACACCGACGGCACCGATGGCGGCCGGGGGCTCGCCACCGATCCGGCCGGCGGCCTGGTCGATCCGACGACGCTGGCGCGCGCCCGGGCCGCCGGCCTCGACCCGGCCGCGATGCTGGAACAGAACGACTCCACCGCGTTCTTCGCGGCCCTCGGCGACCTCGTGAACCCCGGCCCGACCCGTACCAATGTCAACGACTGCCGCATCATCCTCGTCGGTTAGGGTCTTGGGCTCGGCCACCTCGGCCGTTTCAGCGATGGTCGGGCTCGGGCTGGCGCTCCTCTGCGCCAGTCCGGCGCGGGCAGACCTGCGCCTGTGCAACCAGACCGGCAGCAAGGTCGGGATCTCGCTGGGCTATCGCGACCCGCAGGGCTGGGTCACCGAGGGCTGGTGGGACTTGGCGCCGAAGGCCTGCGAGACCTTGCTCAAAGGCGCGCTGGCCGCGCGGTTCTATTATGTCTTCGCGGTCGACTACACCCGCGGCGGCGAGTGGAGCGGCCGCTCGCTGATGTGTACGCGCGATTCGGAATTCACGATTCGCGGGATCGAGGATTGTCTCGCCCGAGGCTATGACCGCAACGGCTTCTTCGAGGTCGATACCGGTGAGCAGAAGAGTTGGACGATTCAACTCACCGATCCCAATCGGGCCGACGCACCCGCCAAACCGTGACGTGACGGCGGCGGCCTTGACGCTGGCCGGCACGGGATGCTCACACCGCATCCACCACAATCACTCGGCGATGCTGCGCGTTTCGCCGTGAAAACATCGGGAGGACTAGGCTTGAAACGCTCGCGTCGCACGAAGATCGTCGCCACCCTCGGGCCGGCCTCCGACTCGCCGGAGATGATCGAGCGGCTGTTCCGCGCGGGCGTGGACGTCTTCCGCCTCAACATGAGCCACCTGCCGCGGGAGAAGCTCCCCGAGAAGGTCGAGGCGATCCGCACCATCGAGCGCGAGGCCAAGCGGCCGATCGGCATCCTGGTCGACCTGCAGGGGCCGAAGCTGCGGCTCGGCACCTTCGCGGAGGGCGCCGCGATGATCGAGGCCGGCGCGACCTTCGTGCTCGACGGCGATCCGACCCCCGGCGATTCCGCGCGCTGCCACCTGCCGCATCCGGAGATCCTGGAGGCGCTCGAGCCGGGCCATGCGATCCTGCTCGACGACGGCAAGCTGCGGCTCTCCGTGCTGGAGACCTCGGAGAACCGGGCCGTGACCCGCGTCGAGGTCGGCGGCCGGATCTCGAACCGGAAGGGCGTGTCGCTGCCCCACACGGTGATCCCGGTGCCAGCGATGACCGACAAGGACCGCGCGGACCTCGATGCCGGATTGAACGCGGGCGCCGACTGGATCGCCGTCTCGTTCGTCCAGCGTCCCGAGGACGTGGCCGAGGTGAAGAAGGTCTGTGCCGGGCGCGCCCTTGTGATGGCCAAGATCGAGAAGCCCCAGGCGCTGACGCGCCTCGACGAGATCCTGGAGGTCTCCGACGGCCTGATGGTCGCCCGCGGCGATCTCGGCGTGGAGATGCCGCTGGAGCAGGTTCCGGGCGTCCAGAAGCGCATCACCCGGGGTGCCCGGCGCTACGGCAAGCCGGTCGTCGTCGCCACCCAGATGCTCGAATCGATGATCACGGCGCCGGTCCCCACCCGCGCCGAGGTCTCGGACGTCGCCACTGCGGTCTACGAGGGCGCGGACGCCGTGATGCTCTCGGCCGAGAGCGCCTCCGGCGCCCACCCGCTCGGCGCGGTGGAGACGATGAGCCGGATCGCCGAGCAGGTGGAGCGGGACCAGATCTACTGGTCGATCATCCGGGCGCAGAACGCGACGCCCGACCAGACCGCGGCCGACGCCATCGCGGCCGCCGCGCACCAGATGGTCGACGCGCTGAACCTCGACGCGATCATGGCCTGGACCAATTCCGGCTCGACGGCTCTGCGCCTGTCGCGCGAGCGCCCGAACGCCACCGTGATCGCGCTCACGCCCCGGCGGGAGACCGCCCGCCGGCTCGCCATGGCCTGGGGCACCCATCCGATCGTCACCAAGGATGCCAGCGACGTGGACGACATGTCGTTCCGCGCTGCCAAGTTCGCGGTGCGCGAGCGGTTCGCCGCGGTGGGCGACCGGGTGATCGTGGTGGCCGGCCTGCCCTTCGGCACGCCCGGGGCGACCAACCTCGTCCGGCTGACCTTCATCACCCGCGAGCATGCCGAGAAGGCGTGAGGATCCGGCTTCCCCGACCCGCCCCCTCATCCTGAGGCGCCGGAGCGCAGCGGAGGGCCCGAAAGAGCCCTCCAGCCCGCCGCGCGATCCCTGGAAGCCTCCTTCGCGGCGGCTGCGCCGCACCTCAGGATGAGGGAGGGAGGAATGGATGGATTGAGCCGGCCGACTGTCTTTGCCGTGGCTCAGCGGGCGGCGGCCGGCACGGCGGCGGCCCCTTTCACCGCACCGGAGAGCCGGGCGATCTCGTCGGTGAGACGCTCCGCCGCCACGTATTGCAGCATGTGCCCGATCCCCGGCAGCAGCACGAGGTGCGCGCCCGGGATCGCGCGCGCCAGCGGCGCGGCCTGCGTGTCGCTGCGGACGATCGGATCCGCCGCGCCGGAGATCACCAGCGTCGGAACCCGGATCGTCGGGTAGCGCGGACTCTGCGCCGCGAGGGCCGCCGGCAGGCCGAGGAGATCCTGCACATTGGCGAGCAGCGTCCCGGGCCGCAGGACCAGGGCGGCGCGCGCCAGCTCCGGATAGGCCGGGTCCTCCGGCTGGGGCAGGAAGACCCGGCGGGCCGCCTCGGGAAGGAAGCGCTGCGCCAGGAGCGGCCCGACCGTGCGGCTCAGCAGCCACGCCACCGGCGGCTTCACGGCGAGCCGCCAGTACCACGGCAGATCCGGCATCCGGTCGGGCATGGGCATCGCCACGGGGGCCGCAAGGGCCAGAGCGGAGACCCGCTCCGGATGATCGAGGGCGAGCGCCAGGGCCAGGGATCCCGCCCAGGAATGGCCGAACACGATAGCCGGGCCGACGCCCAAGTGCGCCAGCGCCTCGGCGATCAGCCGCGCCTGCACCGACGGGCGGGCGGCCTCGGCACCGGCGATCCGGTCACTCCAGCCGAAACCGGGCCGGTCGAAGGCGATGACCCGGAAGCCCCGCGCGGCGAGTCGGCGACCGATGCCCTCCATCGGGTCTGAGGCGTTGGCCGAGGCGCCGTGCAGGAGGACGATCGGCTCTCCGTCCGACGGTCCGGCCTGGATCGTGGCGAGCCGGCCGCCCGTCACCGGCACGAACGGACCGGCCGGCGGATAGGCGGCCTCGACCCGGAGGGTGATCACGAGGCTCGCCAGGGCGCCCACCGCCAGCACGAGGGCCGCGATCGCGAAGGGCAGGGCGAGGAGCGTGAGGAGAACGGCGAGCACCCGGGTCACAGGTCGCGGCCGTCGACCTCCGGGGTGAGGCGATCGATCGCCTCGCCGATCTTGTCCATCTGCGGGTAGAGTGCGTGTGCCCGGCGGAAGGCGGCCAGCGCCCGGGCCTTGTCGTCGAGCGATTCGTAGATCCGGCCCAGGGCTGCCCAGGCCTCGAAATGGCGCGGCTCGAGCACCAGCGCCCGCTGCAGATCGGCGATCGCGTCGTCCCGGTCGGTCAGCAACCAGAAGACCGTAGCCCGCCGGTTCCATCCCTCGGACCAGTTGGGCTCAAGGGCCGTCACCCGGTCCATCAGCTCGGCCGCGAGCGGGAAATCGTGCGCCGTGACAGCCTGTCGGGCCCGATCGGTGAGCAGGTCCGCGGTGGGGCTGCCGGACCCGGCGAGGCGCCGCTCGATGAGCCGCGCGACGCCCTTGGCCTCTGCGGGATCCTCGCTCGCGCGCAGGCGCGCGAACAGGTCGTCGAGGCTCGGGGGCTTCGGCGCGGGCTTCGCCTCCGCCGCGCGGCCGGGCCGGCTCGCCTCAGGCGCCGCCAGCGCGCGCGATGGGCTGAAGCCCGCGGTCGAGAGGCAGACCAGAGCGGCGATGAGGCGGATCGGCATCGTGGTCGGCGTCATCGCGCCAGAGTGTTCGCCGACGTCACGTCCGTCAACGTGCCGCGGTGCCGCGCACACGACAGCAGCCGCACCCGGGTCGGGTACGGCTGCTGTCGAAACGACGGGCCCGGCCGCGGCCGGGCACCCGGTCTTCAGCCCTGGCGGGCCTTGAAGCGCTTCTGGGTCTTGTTGATCACGTAGACCCGGCCCTTGCGGCGCACGAGCTGGTTGTCGCGGTGGCGGCCACGCAGGGACTTGAGGGAGTTGCGGATCTTCATGGGTCTCTCGAGCCCGGAGGGCCGTCCATCAAAAGGGTATCGGGAATGCGGTCACGAGGCAGGACGCGGGATCGCGTCCGGCGATCACGGGACACGCATCGCGGGATGGCGTCGCCATATCAGGATTCGCCCCGGCTAGGCAAGGCGCGGCCGGGATGCGGCCGCAGGTCGGGATCAATGGATGCTGTCGAGGTCCGGGACCGGCGGCGCGCTCACGAGCTGGCGCCCGATCTCGTGGAGCAGAACGTCGAGCAGGGGCTTCATGCGCTGGAAGCCTGGCCGGGCCAGACCCGATTCGGCCGCGGTGAACAACTCCAGCGCGAGTTCGGCCACCCGGTCGATCCCACCGGCCGAAGATTGGGTGACGCAGAAGGCGGATTCGTCGAGGAAGCCGTCGCGGCTGCTCTCGGTGACGTCGATGACGATCCCGCGCGCCTCGCTCACGACGCCGTCCGCGTTCCGGCCGAAGCGGCCGCGCGCCAGGACCCACCGGATCTCCCCGGGCTCCGGAATGGTCCGGTACTGCGCGATATAAGGTCCGCCGTGGTGACGCAGGTCATCGATGATCGAACCGATGCGCCGCTGATCCTCCGGGTGGATCCGATCCAGGAACAGCGCCATCGTCGCGCCGCGACCGCCCCGGGCACGCGGGATGCCCAGCATCGCCGCCGCGGCCGCGTCGCAGCGCAGCACATCGTCCTCGATGTGCCACTCCCAGGTGCCGACATCCGATGCGGCCAGAGCGCGTGCCACGCTCTCGCTGCCTCGCCGCCTCGTCCGCGCGTCGACGCCCACGAGTTCGATCTCCAATCCTGATTCGAGAGTGCTGCCCGGATGGGCTTCTCTGGTCGACACAATACTTATGGAACGGAAACGGTACAACGCCGCGGCGTGCCGGTCGCGGCCGCCGAGGTTTTCGGTTCAGCCCCGGTGCTCGGCCGCCATCATGTAGTTCACGGCCTTGTCCCGGCCGGTGCGCCAGCCGTCGGTCAGCGGGTTGTAGACCACCCCCACCGTGTCGGTGACGGAGAGGCCGCCCGCCCGGATCGCCCGGCCGAGCTCCTCCGGCGTCACGAACTTCTCCCAGTCGTGGGTGCCCCGCGGGAGCCAGCCGAGCACGTACTCGGCCCCGACGATCGCCAGCGCGAAGGAGCGGAGCGTCCGGTTCAGCGTCGCGGCGAACAGCATCCCGCCGGGCTTCACGGCGGCGCAGGCGGTGCGCACGAAGGCCGGCATGTCCGAGACGTGCTCCACCACCTCCATGATCAGCACGGCGTCGAAGGTCTGGCCGGACGCGACCACGGCCTCGATCGTCTCGCCCCGGTACGCGACCGGCACGCCGGCGGCCTCGGCATGGGCCCGGGCGATTGCGATGTTCTGCTCGGCCGGATCGAGGCCCGTCACCCGGGCGCCGAGCCGGGCCAGGGGCTCCGACAGCACGCCGCCGCCGCAGCCGACATCGCAGATCGCGAGCCCGTCCAGGGGGAACGGGGCCTGCGGATCGCGTCCGTGGTGCCGGCACAGCGCGTCGCGGATATAGGCGAGCCGCACCGGGTTGAACCGGTGCAGCACCCGCATGGGGCCGGTCTCGTCCCACCAGGTCGCGGCGAGCGCGTCGAAGCGGGCGACCTCGCCGCGATCGACGAACCCGTGCGCGACGCCGTCCGTGGCTGGTCTGTCCATGCGCGTTCCGTCCAGATGCCGGGGCCGCCCCGCCGATCCAAACCCGCTCGGCGGGCCGGATCGGCGGGGCGATCCGCCGTGATGGGTTCTGCCGGGCGCCTTAGCATGGCGGCCCGGCGGAAGTCGCTGCGGCGCGCCGGTGCCATGCTTGGCAGGTTGTTGACACTCCACCGAGCCGCTTGTACCCGCCGGGCACCGCCCGGACCGGCCGACGCGGTCCTGTCCGATCACCACCGGGAACCCGCGACCGAGAGACCATGCCCCGTCTGGTGATGAAATTCGGCGGCACCTCCGTCGCCAATGTCGACCGCATCCGCAATGTGGCGCGCCATGTCGCCCGCGAGGTGGCGGCCGGGTACGACGTCGCCGTCATCGTGTCGGCCATGTCGGGCAAGACCAACGAGCTGGTCGACTGGGTGAAGGACGCCAACCCGCTCTACGACCCCCGGGAATACGACGCGGTCGTCGCCTCGGGCGAGCTGGTCACCGCCGGGCTTTTGGCCATCGCGCTGCAGAAGGACGGCATCAAGGCCCGCTCCTGGCAGGGCTGGCAGATCCCGGTCGTGACCTCGGACGCGCACGGCTCGGCCCGCATCGCCGAGATCGATCCCAAGAACCTCGCGGCCGGTTTCGCGGCCGGCGAGGTGGCGGTGATCGCCGGCTTCCAGGGCGTCCATGCCGAGACCGGCCGGGTGACGACGCTCGGGCGCGGCGGCTCGGACACGTCGGCCGTGGCCGTGGCGGCTGCGATCGGCGCCGAGCGCTGCGACATCTACACGGACGTGGACGGGGTCTACACCACCGATCCGCGCATCGTGCCGAAGGCCCGCCGCATGGAGCGCGTGACCTTCGAGGAGATGCTGGAGATGGCCTCTCTCGGCGCCAAGGTGCTGCAGGTCCGCTCGGTGGAACTCGCCATGGTGCACCGGGTGCCGACCACGGTTCGCTCCTCCTTCGATCCGCCGGACGCCGCGCGCCCGGGCACCCTCATCTGCGACGAGGACGACATCGTGGAACAGCAGATCATCACCGGGATCGCCTTCTCCCGGGACGAGGCTCAGATCACCCTGCGCAAGGTCAAGGACAGCCCCGGCGTGGCCGCGGCCATCTTCGGGCCGCTCGCGGACGCCAACATCAACGTCGACATGATCATCCAGACCGTGTCGGGCGACCAGTCGACCACCGACATGACCTTCACGGTGCCGGCCGCCGAGTACCAGCGCTCCCGGGCGATCCTCGACGAGGCCCGCGCGAAGATCGGCTATGCCCAGATCGAGGGTGCCACCGACGTGGTGAAGGTGTCGGCGATCGGCGTCGGCATGCGCAGCCACGCGGGCGTCGCCGCCAAGGCGTTCCGGGCGCTCGCCGAGAAGGGGATCAACATCCGCGCGATCACCACGTCGGAGATCAAGTTCTCCGTCTTGATCGATGCTGCTTATACGGAGCTTGCCGTGCGCACGCTTCACTCGCTATACGGCCTGGATCAGGCCTGAGCCTGGGCCGGGGCGGTATAGAGCGGGTCGCGTGGTGTGAACTGAACAGTCACGGGCCGTTTCCGCGGTCCCGGAGTGTCTCCGGGTTCAGCGGCACGGTCCATCCGGCGCCGGCCATCCCGAGCTTGGCGCCAAGGTTGCAGGGTGGTCGACGCCAAGGCCACTCACCAACGCTGGAACGACGAACCGATGCCCGCTGCGCCCGGAGGCCCGCGCCTGCTGCTGCGCCGCCTCCGCGAAGCGATGGCGGAGCCGGTCTCTCCCCAGGCGCGTCTCGACCGCATCGTCGTTCTGATCGCCGCCAACGTCGTGGCCGAGGTCTGCTCGGTCTACGTGCTGCGGAATGACAACACCCTCGAGCTGTTCGCCACGGAAGGCCTGAACCGCGAGGCGGTCCACCAGACCCGCATGCGCACCGATGAGGGCCTCGTCGGCCTCATCGCCCGCACGGCCGAACCGCTCTCTCTCTCGGACGCCCAGAACCATCCGGCCTTCTCGTACCGGCCGGAGACCGGCGAAGAGGCCTACCACGCCTTCCTGGGCGTGCCGCTCCTGCGGGCCGGCAACACGCTCGGCGTGCTCACCGTCCAGAACAAGACCTACCGCGTCTATTCCGAGGAGGAGATCGAGGCGCTCCAGACCACCGCGATGGTGCTCTCGGAGATGATCGCCTCCGGCGAGCTGGAGGGGCTGGCCCCGGATTCCGGCACCGCGGCCCGCCGCCCGGTCCTGGCGCGGGGCATCGCGCTCGCCGACGGGATCGGCCTCGGCTACGTGGTGCTGCACGAGCCCCGCGTCGTCGTGAAGACGCTCATCGCCGAGAATGTCGAGCGCGAGGTCGCGCGCCTCGACGAGGCGATCGAGGAGGTGCGCTCGGCAATCGACGCCCTGGTGGAGCGCGGCGACCGGATCGGCACGGCGGAATCCCGCGAGGTGCTCGAGACCGTCCGAATGTTCGCCCACGACAAGGGCTGGCTCCGGCGGATGCGCGAGGCCGTGGCCTCGGGCCTCACCGCCGAGGCGGCCGTCGAGCGCGTCCAGTCGGACAACCGCGCCCGGATGATGCGCCAGTCCGATCCGTATCTGCGGGAGCGGCTGCACGATCTCGACGATCTCGCCAACCGCCTACTGCGGACGCTGATCGGCCGGGAGACGGCCGGAACGGTCGTGCTGCCCGAGAACGCCATCCTGGTGGCGCGCACGATGGGGCCGGCGGCGCTCCTCGATTACGAGGCCTCAACGCTCCGCGGCATCGTGCTGGAAGAGGGCGGTCCCACCAGCCACGTCGCCATCGTCGCCCGGGCGCTCGGCATTCCGGCGGTGGGCGAGGTCGAGAACGCCACGGCGCTCTGCGACGCGGGCGATGCCATCATCGTCGACGGCGTGGCCGGAGAGATCCATGTCCGGCCCGGGCCCGAGGTCGAGGCCGCCTATGCCGAGATGGTGCGGCTGCGCGCTCGCCGGCAGGAGCAGTACCGGGCGCTCCGCGACGTCCCGGCGCAGACCCGCGACGGCGTGCGGGTCGGCCTGCACCTCAATGCCGGGCTGCTGGTGGATTTCAGCCACCTGCAGGAGACCGGCGCCGAGGGCATCGGCCTGTTCCGCACCGAGCTGCAATTCATGGTGGCGCAGCGCATGCCGTCGGCCGCCGAGCAGCAGGAACTCTACCGCAAGGTGTTCGCAGCCTCGAAGGGCAAGCCCGTCACGGTGCGCACCCTCGACATCGGCGGCGACAAGATCCTGCCCTACATGGCCAAGCTCGAGGAGGAGAACCCGGCGCTCGGCTGGCGGGCGATCCGCATCGGCCTCGACCGTCCGGCCCTGCTGCGGATGCAGCTGCGGGCGCTCCTCAAGGCCGCCGACGGCGATCCGCTCAAGATCATGTTCCCCATGGTCGCGACCGTGAACGAGTTCGTCCGCGCCCGCGGCATCGTCGAGCGGGAGAAGGCCTATCTGAAGCGGCACGGCTACCGGCTCCCGACCGATTGTCGGCTCGGGGCGATGATCGAGGTGCCCTCGCTACTGTTCCAGATCGACGAGATCGCCCGGGAAGCCGACTTCCTCTCCGTGGGCTCGAACGACCTGATGCAGTTCCTGTTCGCGGTGGACCGCGAGAACCGCCGCGTCGCGGACCGATTCGACCCCCTCAGCGTCGCGGCGCTGAGGGCCTTCCGCCTCATCGCCGAGCGGGCGAACGCCGCCGGCTGTCCCGTGACGGTCTGCGGGGAGATCGGCGGCCGGCCCCTGGATGCCATGGCGCTCATCGGCCTGGGCTACCGCGACCTGTCGATGTCCCCGGCCGCCATCGGCCCGGTCAAGGCGATGGTGCTGAGCCTCGACGCCCGCGCCGTCTCCGAGCTCATCGACACCGAGATGGCGCGCCTGCACGACGGCGATTCCCTGCGCCCGACGCTCACCGCCTTCGCGCACGCCCACGGCATACCTATCTAAGCGCCGACGCGACTCTTGCCGAACATTCGGCCAGGGTTGTACGGCAACGCCGCGACGATTTCGGTCGACGCGCCGCGGCTATCGTTCTCGAGCGGTAGGGGCGTGAAACGGGGGGGCGTCTTGCCGATTCGAACACCCTCCGAGACACCCGCCTCCCGTCCCGAGACGTGACCCGCGCCCGGCCCGAACCGCCGCGCGCAGACCTGCAGAAACACGGGCGATGATCCCCTTTCCCACCGAGCGTCTCGACGCCATCCTGGCGCGGCACGATATCGTCACCGCGCAGCTCGCCTCCGGCGAGAGCGATCCCGACACCGTGGTCCAGCTCTCGCGGGAGCTGTCCGACCTCGATCCGGTCGTGGGCGCGATCCGCCACTATCGCGCGGCGCTGGAGAATCTCGCCGGCGTCGAGGCCCTGATCGACGAGCCCGGCACCGATCCCGAGATGCGGGCGCTCGCCGCCGAGGAGAAGCCCGAGGCCCAGGAGGCGCTGGAGGCGGCCCACCGGGCCCTGCAGCTCCTGCTCCTGCCGAAGGATGCCGCCGACGAGAAGAGCGCGATCCTGGAAGTCCGGGCCGGCACGGGCGGCGACGAGGCGGCGCTGTTCGCGGGCGACCTCTTCCGGATGTACGCGAAATACGCCGAGTCCAAGGGCTGGCGCGTCGAGGTGATCTCGGAGAGCGAAGGCACGGTCGGCGGCTTCCGCGAGGTCGTGGCCGAGGTGAAAGGCAGGGGCGTGTTCGCGCGGCTCAAATACGAGAGCGGCGCGCACCGGGTGCAGCGGGTGCCCGATACCGAGACGCAGGGGCGCATCCACACCTCGGCCGCCACCGTGGCGGTGCTGCCGGAAGCCGAGGATGTCGATATCGTCGTGAACGATGCGGATCTGAAGATCGACACGATGCGCGCCCAGGGCGCGGGCGGCCAGCACGTCAACAAGACCGAATCGGCGATCCGGATCACCCATCTGCCCACCGGCATCGTGGTGTTCGTCCAAGAGGAGCGGTCGCAGCACAAGAACCGCGCCCGCGCCATGGCCCTGCTGCGCGCCCGGCTCTACGACGCCGAGCGCCACGCGAAGGACTCGGCCCGGGCCGCCGATCGCAAGGCGCAGGTGGGCTCCGGCGATCGGAGCGAACGGATCCGCACCTACAATTTCCCACAGGGCCGGGTCACCGATCATCGCATCAACCTGACCCTGTACAAGCTCGAGGAGGTGATGGCCGGGGCCGCCCTCGACGAGGTGGTGGACGCCCTCATCACCGAGCATCAGGCGGAGCTCCTCGCCGCCGAAGGTATGGCCTGAGCGCCGCCATGATTGCCGCGTCGAGCCTGAGCCTGTCCCGCCGCGCGGCCCTGCGGCGCGGTACGGCGCTCCTGAATGAGGCCGGCATCGCGGAAGCCGCGGGCGACGCGCGCTTCCTCCTCCTCGGCCTCTTGGATCTGGAGGTGCGGGACCTCGTCCTCGGCGGCGACCAACCCCTCGATGCCCGCGCGGCGGCCGCCTTCGACGCTGCCCTGGCGCGGCGCCTGTCGGGGGAGCCGGTCGCCCGGATCCTCGGGGCTTGGGAGTTCTGGGGGCTGCCGTTCCGGCTCGCGCCCGAGACCCTGGTCCCTCGGCCGGATACCGAGATCCTGGTCGAAGCCGCCCTCGCATCCGTCCCGGACCGCACGGCCCCTCTGCGCTGTCTCGATCTCGGCACCGGTTCGGGCTGCATCCTCACGGCGCTGCTCTCCGAACTGCCCGGGGCATTCGGGATCGGCGTCGACCGCTCGGCGGCGGCCGTCGGGGTGGCCCGGGACAACGCATCGGCGAACGGGGTGGGCGGCCGGTCGGCCTTCGTCGTCGGGGATTGGTGCGCGGCCCTGCGGGGGCCCTTCGATCTCGTGGTCTCGAACCCGCCCTACATCGCCCGGGACGTGATCCCGACGCTCCATCGCGAGGTCCAGGCGCACGATCCGGCCGCCGCCCTCGACGGCGGCCCGGACGGGCTCGCAGCCTATCGGCGTATCCTGGCGGCGGTGCGCGCGGGCGCGCTGCTCGCCCGGGGCGGAACGCTCGCCGTCGAGATCGGCTTCGATCAGGCCGAGTCGGTGCGCGGTCTCGCGCGCGCGGCGGGCTTTATCGACCGGGGCCTGACCCGCGACCTCGCCGGCCACGACCGCGTCCTGCGCTTCGGCGATCCCGAGGGGGGCTTACAACCGGCCACAGGGATGCCTAAGTCTCGGTGAACGGTCCCGGCACCAAAAAATGCTTGTTGCATCAACCGGGGAACGGTAGAGTCGGCTTGAAGATCGCGAACCGTTCGTTAAGACGGACGACCATAAGGTCGGTGGCGGCCGTGAGTCGCCGGTTGGTTCGCTGATCCCCCAAACCGTCGGACCAGAGCGCGCGTGTGATCGCGCGGCGGTTCGGCAGCGTTCGAATCTGACAATCGACTGGTTGCCGGCGTCTCGATCCGGGCGCGGCACGAGGGATGGTCAGACAGGCGCGCAGGCCGCGGAGCGGCCGCACGCGCGGCGCCACCGGATGCGCTTGGCCGGAATGCGTCACGTGATCCTAGCCGGGCGCCTCCGAAGACAGTCGTTTGCGTGAACGAGGGTCATTACAGACCGATGAGACCAAACCAGAATCGACGGATGCGCGGCCGGAACCGGCCGAAGGGTCCGAATCCGCTGACGCGCTCCTACGAATCCAACGGTCCCGACGTCAAAATCCGCGGCACCGCCCAGCATATCGCCGACAAATACGCGCAGCTCGCCCGCGATGCGCTGGCGGCCGGCGATCCCGTGGCGGCCGAGAACTACTTCCAGCACGGTGAGCACTACTTCCGGATCGTGTCCGGCGCTCAGGAGCAGAACCGTCCGGCCAACACCGGCGGTTATGCCAGCCGGCCCTACGACGACGAGATGGACGAGGGCGACGAGGAGGGGCCGGGCAACGGCCCGTCCCAGAACGGGCACCCCTACAGCGGCTACGATGACGGCGATCCCGGTCAGCAGCCGCAGCCATACGAGACCCGTCCGGACATGAACCAGGACGGGCGGCAGGGCCGGGACCGGTTCCAGAACCGCGACCAGCGCCGTTTCGACAACAACGGGCGGCCGGATTACCGGCGGCAGGACCAGCCGCGTCAGGATTATCAGCGCCAGGATTATGCACGGTCGGATTACCGCCAGGATCGGCAAGAGCGCCAGGACCGTCAGGATTACGGCCGGCCGGATTACCGGCAGGATCGCCAGGATAACCGTCAGGACAACCGTCAGGACGCCCGGCAAGAGAACCGGCAGGACAGCCGACACGAGAACCGCCCGGATACCCGTCAGGACGCGCGCGGCGATCAGGGCCGCTACGACAACGGGCGGGGCGAGGGGCCCCGGCCCGAGAACCGACAGGAAGCCCGGCCCGAGCGGGCGCCCCGCGGCGAGGGCCGGCGGCAGGGGGAGCCCGCCCCGCGGCGGGAGCGCCGCCGCGAGGCCGCACCCGCCGCGGTGGCCGAGGAGCCGACCGGTCTGCCGGCCTTCCTGATGGCCCCGGCC
>CAXDNE010000056.1:0-29611 GCA_963990595.1 uncultured Methylobacterium sp. | reverse complement strand
AGATTGCCTCTTGTCTCGTGGGCTCGGAGATGTGTATAAGAGACAGCGCATCACCTCGGCCACCGCCGCCTCGGTGGCGGCGAGGCGCCGGCGCGCGCGGCTCGTCAGCAGCAGTCCGCCGAGGCCCGAGAGCGCGAGGGTCGGCAGCAGCCCGAGCCCGATCGCCCTCAGGGTCGTGGCCCGCACCCGGTCGATCTCGTCGGTGTCGTGCGCGATCACGACGGTGCTGCCGTCGGCGAGCGTCAGCGCGGCCGCCCAGGTCTCGTCCTCGAGCGTGCGGCCTGCGAGGTCGACCGTGGCGCTCACCCGGTACGCGTCGCCGTCGCGCCCCAGATGGCCCGGCACCGCACCGAGATTGCCGGTCCGCCGTGTCCCGTCCGGCGCGAAGACGCCGCCGTAATGCGTGGCGTGCGGATCCATCGCGATCCAGGTGTCGACCCGGGCGGCCGCGGCCGCGCTGTCGGAGGCGGCCGCGCGGACCTCCAGGCGGAGCGTCTCGGCGAGCTCCTCGCGGAGGTAGTCGGCCGTCTGCCAGTACACGAAGACGAACATCGCCAGCGCGAGCAGGGCGGACCACAGGGCGATGCCCAGGGCCCAGCGGATCGCCGTGGAGCGGAACAGATCAGCCATCGGGTTCCAGCGTGAATCCGGTGCCGCGCACGCTGTGGATCAGGGGCGCCTCGCCGCCCGCCTCCAGCTTCCGGCGCAGGCGCCCGACATGGACGTCGATCAGGTTGGATTTCGGCGTGAACCGGTAGTTCCAGACCTCCTCGAACAGCATCGCCCGGGTCACGATCTGGCCGGGGCGGCGCATGAGATATTCGAGGAGCTTCAGCTCGCGCGGCAGCAGCTCGAGGTCGCGCGCGCCGCGTCGGCCCGTGCCGGCGATCAGGTCGATCTCCAGGCTCCCCACGTGCAGGACCGTCTCGCGGCTGTCGACCGGGCGTCGCAGCAGCGCCTCGATGCGCGCGGCCAGTTCCCCCAGCGCGAACGGCTTGGTGAGGTAGTCGTCGCCGCCCGCGCGCAGGCCGCAGATCCGCTCGTCGACGTCGCCCAGCGCGCTCAGGACCAGCGCCGGGGTCCGGTCGCCGTCGCGGCGCAGGTCCTGGAGCACGCTCAGCCCGTCTCGGCCGGGGAGCATCCGGTCGAGGATGATCGCGCCCCAGCCGCCCTCCCGCGCGGCCTTGGCGCCGTCCGGACCGGTCGCCGCCCACGCGACCTCGTGGCCGCGCCCGCGCAGATCGTCGAGCACGTCCCCGGCCGTCTCGGCGTCATCCTCGATCAGCAGCAGCCTCGCCACGCCCGCACTCGCCACGCCCGCACTCGCCACGTCCGCACTCGCCACGTCCGCACTCGCCTTCGGGGTCGCGCCCGGGACCGCGTCCGACCGCTGTGCGATCGGCGGCGCAACGTCTCCGGGCCGGCCCGTTCTCGCGCCGAACGGTCGCCGCACCGGCGGTCGGCGCGCGACTGTGCCGGACTTCGCACCGCCGGTCTCGGTCCGGACGCCAGTATGAACCAGAATTTAGTGGCGCAACATCGGGTTCGCCCAACTTATTAGAATGACTCTAGCGCGTTCCCGAGCCTGTCCCGGGGCCCGAACGGCGCCCCACCGGACCCGATGATGCGGACCAGGCCACGCGGCATGCGCGCAATTCGACCTGCCACGGGCCGGCGCCGGGAGGCCGGTCATGCCTAGGAAGCGGCGCCCCCGGCGCCTGATCAACCGGTACGCCCAGATCCGCCTCTACGACGTGGAGACCGCCACGTATGTCTCGCTGGACCGGATCAAGGAATGGCGCGGCGAGGGCTACGAGGTCGTGGTCCGGGACGTCGAGACCGGGCGCTACGTCACCGAGGACGTGCTCCGCCCAGGCCTCGACGCATGAGGCTGAGGACCCTATCTGCGCCGGCCAGCGGCGCCGGCCTGCCCGCATGGCCGGGTGGCCGCCGATGAGCCTGAACACCGAATTCCCCTCCGAGGCCCGCGAGGTCGAGGCCGCCGACCGGGCGTCGCCCGCCGCGCCGGAGCGTGGCGGCGCGGTCCACCCGCGCGCCGCGGCGCCGCGCCGCGGCCTCGGGCGCCTGCTGCGTGCCGCCCTTCTGTCCGCGCTGCTGATTGCCCTCGCCGTCACCGGCTGGGTCTACCGGTCCGAGATCACCGGCGCCCTCGGCCTCGCCTCGCAGCCGCCGACCCCGGCGGCGGAGGCGCCGAAGACCGCGGAGGCCCCGGAGGATCCCGGTCTCGTCACCCTCGACGAGGCTGGTCAGAAGCGGATCGGCCTCGCCGTCGGGCAGGCCGTGACCCGCCGGATCGTGCTGCCCGTGCGCGTCCCCGGCACCGTCGCCTTCGACGAGCGGCGCGTGACGCATCTGAAGCCGCGCACCCCGGGGCGCGTGCTGAGCCTCGCGGTCCAGCCGGGCGACCGCGTCACGGCCGGCGAGACGCTGGCGACCCTCGACGCCGCCGGCATCCTCGACGCGCGCAACGGCCTCACGGCCGCGCAGGCGGCGCTCGGCGAGGCGCAGGCCTCCGAGACGGTGGCGGCTCTGCAGCTGAAGCGGGGCCAGGACCAGCTCAAGTTCGGCGGGGTCGCCCAGGCCGAGGTCGAGCGGCGGCAGGTGGACCTCGCCAAGGCGCGGGCCGCCGTCCAATCGGCCCAGGCCAATGTCGAGCTGTACCGGGCGCAGTACCGGCGCCTCGCCCCCGCGGAGGGCGCCGCCCCCGGCACCAGCGCCGTCGTGACCCCGATCGCCGGGGTCGTGACCAGCGTCGGCATCACCCTGGGCGAGGTCGTCGATACGAACCGCGACGCCTTCACGGTGGCCGACCCGACCCGCATCCTGGTGCTGGCCAGCCTCTACGGGCCGGACATCGCGCGGGTGAAGGCCGGCGATGCCGTCTCGGTGGAGAGCCCGATCCCCGGCCACGCCCCCTTCGAGGGGCATGTCCGCTCGGTGAACGCCGCCCTGGATCCGGCCACCAACACGGCGCCCGCGCGCATCGAGCTCGACAATCCGGGCGATCTGCTGCGTGCCAACATGTTCGTCTCCGTCACCATCGCGGCGGATCTCGGCCGTGACGGGGTCACCGTCCCGGCCGCCTCCGTCCAGCAGACCGAGCAGGGGCCGATCGCCTTCGTGCGCGTGGCTGCCGACCGGTTCGAGCGGCGCGCCCTCCGGCTCGGGATCCAGCGCTCCGACTGGGTCGAGGTGCAGACCGGCGTCTCGGCCGGGGAGAGCGTGGCGACTGCGGGGAGCTTCGGCCTCAAGGCGATCCTGCTGCGCAGCCTGCTCGGCTCCACGGATTGAGCGGCCCGATGAGGACTTGGTTCGCCCTGCTGGTGCGCCGCCGCCTCCTGGTCCTGGTGGTGGCGCTCGCCGCCGCGGCGGGGGGCGTGGCCAATCTCGAAGGCCTCTCCATCGACGCGGTGCCGGATATCTCGCCCAAGCAGGTGATGATCCTGACCCTGTCGCCGGGCCTGGGACCGCTGGAGGTCGAGCGCCTCGTCACCTTCCCGGTGGAGAACGCCATGGCCGGGGCGCCGAACCTCACCGGCATCCGCTCCACCTCCCGGGCCGGGGTCTCGGCGGTCTACGTCACCTTCGCCGACAGCGTGCCGATCACGGCGGCGCGCGCCCAGGTGTTCCAGCGCCTGCCGGCGGCCAAGAGCATGATGCCGGCGGGCGTCGGCGACCCGCAGATGGGCCCGATGGCGACGGGGCTCGGCGAGATCTACCAGTTCGAGCTGCGCGGCCCCGCCTATACGCCGATGCAGCTCCGGCGCACCCTGCAATGGACGATCGCGCCCAAGCTCAAGCTGACGCCGGGCATCGCCGATGTGAACATCTATGGCGGCCAGATGCCGACCTACGAGGTCCGCGTGTCGGCCGACGCGCTGCGCCGCTACGGCGTCACCCTGGCCCAGGTCTACACGGCGCTCGCCGACAACAACGCCGCCCGCGGCGGCGCCTATATCGAGCACAACGACCAGCAGGAGGTGATCCGCGGCCTCGGCCTCGCGAAGGGTCCGGACGACATCGCCAACATCGTCGTCGCCACCGGACCGGGCGGCGTGCCGGTGACCCTGGCGACGCTGGGCGCCGTCGCGGAGGCGCCCAAGGTCCGGCTCGGGGCCGTGACCCACGACGCGGCGGGCGAGACCGTCGTGGGGATCGCCCTGATGCAGTACGGCGAGAATGCCAGCGCGGCCGTCGCGCAGGTGAAGAAGACGATCGACGCCCTGCGCCCGCAACTGCCGCCCGGGATGGAGATCGTCCCCTATTACGACCGCAGCGCGCTGGTGGACCGCACGATCCACACGGTGGCGCACAACCTCCTCGAGGGCGCGGTTCTCGTGATCGTCGTCCTGCTGCTGCTCCTCGGCAATCTCCGGGCCGGCCTGATCGTGGCCGCGGCGATCCCGCTCTCGATGCTGATGGCGTTCGCCGGCATGCGGCTGCTCGGTCTGTCGGGCAACCTGATGAGCCTGGGCGCGATCGATTTCGGCCTGATCGTCGACGGCGCCGTGGTGATGATCGAGAACGTCCTGCGCGCCCGCGGCGAGCACCCGGACCGGCCGGCCCGGGACTTGGTCCGGGACGCGGCCGCCGAGGTCGCGCGGCCGGTGATGTTCGCGGTGGCGATCATCATCCTGGTCTACGTCCCGATCCTCGCGCTCCAGGGCGTGGCCGGCAAGATGTTCGTGCCGATGGCCCTGACGGTCATCCTGGCGCTGGGCAGCTCGCTGGTCGTCACCATGACGCTGATGCCGGCGCTGGCCGCGATCTTCCTCTCGGGCCGGGGCGTCGGCGAGCGCGAGACGCGCCTCGTCCACTGGGTGCGGGCCGCCTACACGCCGCTGCTGCGGGGCGCGGAGCGGCATGCCGGCCTGACCGTGCTCGCGACGCTCGCCCTCTTCGCCGGGTCCTGCGTGCTGGCCACGCGGCTGGGGGGTGAGTTCCTCCCGAAACTGTCGGAGGGCTCGATCGTCATCACCTCCGAGAAGCTGCCCGGCATCGATCTCAGCGCCTCGCTGGCCACGGTCGGCCGCATCGAGCGGGTGCTGAAGTCGTTTCCCGAGGTGAAGCGCGTCGTCTCGCTCACCGGCAGTGCCGAGATCCCCACCGACCCGATGGGCGTCGAATCGACCGACAGCTTCATCACCCTGACCGATCCCGCCACCTGGAAGACCGCCGACACGCAGGACGGCCTCGTGGCGGCCTTCGACAAGCGCCTCAAGGAGGAGGTGCCGGGCGTGGCCTACACCTTCTCGCAACCGATCCAGATGCGCATGGACGATCTGCTGGAGGGCGTGCGCGGCGACGTCGCGATCAGCCTCTACGGCGACGACCTGAAGGTCCTCAAGGACACGGCCGACGCGATCGTGCGCGCGGTCTCGGGCGTGTCCGGCGCGGCGGACGTGAAGGCCGAGGCCCAGGCCGGCATGCCGGCGCTCTCGATCCAGGTCGACCGCGCCAAGGCGGCCCGCTACGGCATCAACGTGTCGGACGTGCTCGACGTGGTCGAGAGCATCGGCGGCCGCACCAGCGGCGTGGTCTACGGCGACGACAACTCGATCACCGAGATCGTCGTCCGCCTGGACCCGGCCGACCGCAGCGACATTGAGCGGATCCGCGCCCTGCCGGTCGGCCGCTCCGGCGGGGAGGCCGGCAAGGACGCGGGGGCACGGATGATGGTGCCGCTGGCGATGGTCGCCACCGTGGACGTCGCCTCCGGCCCGGCGCAGATCAGCCGGGAGCGCCTGCAGCGGCGGATCTCCGTGCAGGCGAATGTCCGCGGCCGCGACGTCCAGAGCTTCGTCGACGCCGCCCGGGCCGCCGTCGACCAGCAGGTGACGCTGCCGCCCCGCTATTCCCTGGTCTGGAGCGGCCAGTTCCAGAACCTGCAGGAGGCGACCGCCCGCCTCTCCGTGGTCGTGCCCGCGGCGCTCGCGGCGATCCTGGTCCTGCTCGTGGTGATGTTCGGCGACATCCGCCTCGCCGGGCTGATCTTCCTCAACGTGCCGGTCGCCGCCACCGGCGGCATCCTGGCGCTCACCCTACGCGACATGCCGTTCTCGATCTCGGCGGCGATCGGGTTCATCGCGACCTTCGGCATCGCGATCCTGAACGGCGTCGTGCTGACGAGCTATATCCGGGACCTGGAGGCGTCCGGCCTCGATCCGGAGGAGGCGGCGACGCGCGCCGCCGAGATGCGGCTGCGGCCGGTGATGATGACGGCGTTGGTGGCCGCGCTGGGCTTCCTGCCGATGGCGCTCTCGACGAGCGCCGGCGCCGAGGTGCAGCGGCCCCTCGCCACCGTGGTGATCGGCGGCCTGATCTCCGCGACGCTGCTCACCCTCGTCGTGCTGCCGGCGGTCTACCCGGTCGTCGCGGGCCTGCGCCTGCCCTTCGGCCGCCGGCCCCTGCCCGCGCGCGGCGCGCCGCGCGGCGGCGCTGCGGCGCGGCCGCGCGAGGGCGCCGATGCCTGAGCGGGGCGGATCCCGGTCGCGGGGCGTGACGCCGCGTCGCGATCCGGGATGACAAGTATCAATCATCGCTTTGTGGATATGTTATTCTATACCGATACTGCGAATCTCTAAAGGCAACTATATTGGCCTGGTTTGGAGCAGGAGCCCGACATGTCGGACGGCGACGCCTTCGCCCGTGAGATCGCGGCGCTTCTGATCGCCGACATCAAGACCTCGGGGGCCCGCACCCGGGCCGAGCTTGAGGAGGCCTGCCGGATCTCGCTCAAGAGCCTTCTGGGCGATGCCGAGGTCCCGCACCAGATCGCCGTCCTGATGCCCATCGGCCTCGACCGTTGGCCGCGGGTGATGGTGAAGGGACGGCGCCTGCCGGACGTGTAGCGGACCGGAGACCGGGCGGCGCCGTCGGGACCGTCGCACGCGTTCCGGCCGCGAGTCCCGGACGCGTGCCGGCGCGGTGCGTCGGGGATCCGGAAGGCGATCCTCAGCGCGCCCCGACGCCCGTCCGGCCGCCGGCCGGGCCGATCGCGTTCGGGCCGGGATACGGCGCGGGGGTCGCGGCCTGGTTCCGCTGGATCTCCATCCGCATCATGTCGCTCCGGGTCGTCTGCTCCTGCTGCAGGGAGCGCATCTGGCTGTTGACGCCCATGGACTGGTTCGCGGCGTTGGGATTGTTCTGCTGCACCTGGGCCAGGACGGGGGTGGCGAGGACCGACGACAGGCAGAGGCCGGCGAGGACGACGATACGCATGGGGAGGCTCCCGCGGGGTTGAGATCTCCCGGATCCGACACTTTGAGAGCCCGCAGGTTCCATGCGGCCTCGCCCGCGCGCCACGCGACGCGGACCTGCGGACGCCGTACCGGAGGCGGTCTCGGGACGTGCGGGCGCCCGCGATCGCGGCCGGGGCGGCCCTGTTCGGCTCGGGCCGGCGCCCGTCATCGGCCCCGACATGGTTAGCCGATCCCTGCGTCCCAGCCGGGATCTTCACGTCTTGTTAACGATGCCGGGCGAGGTTGCCGGCGGTGAGTTGGAGAGTCGCGTCATGCGGGCACTGGCCGGGGAGGATGAACACGCTGTCGAGCGCCTGACGCTCCAGCTTCTTCAGGATGCCTATTGCGATCTCGCGGCCGTGCTGCGCAGCGCACAGCCGCAGGCCGCCGCCGCCATCCTCGGCATCATGGAGCAGCGGGTGACCGACGTTCTCGGCCGGATCTGCCGGCAGGGGTCGGAAGGCGCCGCCTCGGTGGCGATCGCGATCGCGGTCGGCGAGCGGATCGGCGAGATCATGGATCAGGCGCATGGCCGGGACGGGCAGCGGATTCTGGCGGCCTGAACCATCGGCGCGCGAGGCCCCGTCCGTCCGGCCGCGACAGCGGGACGTCTCGGCATCCCGGCCCCGAGACCTGGAGGCGAATGGATCCCGCGGAGGTTCTGGAAGCCGCGGGCGCGCGGTGGCGCCAGCACGGCTCCCGGCAGGCCGACGGCTGAGCTGGCCTCGCCCCGGCGCCGCGCGGCGCGGCGGCCGTCCCTGCCGCCAGGGCAGCCACCGGAGGATCGAAGGAACGCCGCAGTGGGGCTGCATGGAAGTCCGGTTGAGGGGGCGATAGGCGCTCATGCAAGGTCGAAATGACGGTCGTTTAATTGTCGACCTTGGAATGAATAATGGTGACGACACCGCGTACTATTTGAGGCAGGGCTTCCGGGTCGTGGCTGTCGAGGCGAATCCCGCGCTGGCCGAAGCTGCGGGACGACGGTTCGCCGACGCCATCGCGGCGGGGCGGCTCACCGTTCTGAACCGGGCGGTCTGGGATGCGCCGGGGCCGGTGACCTTCCACGTGAATGCGGACAATGATCACTGGAGCAGCGTCGACCAGAGCTGGGCGGCCCGCGACGACAGCCGCCTGAGGCGCGTGCAGGTCGAGACGATCGGCCTGCGCGACCTGGTCGAGACCTTCGGCGTGCCCCATTACGTCAAGGTCGACATCGAAGGGGCCGATCTCGTGGCGCTCCGGCAGCTCACGCAGCTGGCGCGGCGCCCGGATTACGTGAGCGTCGAGGATTGCCGCTTCGGGTTTGACTACATTTCCACCTTGCGGGAGGCCGGGTACACGGCCTTCAAGCTGTCCGACCAGTCGGTCGTGCCGAGCCTCCGGGACGAGACCACGGGGGCGCATTTCCCGGTGGGGGCGTCCGGCCCCTACGCCGATGCCCTTCCGGGCCCCTGGCGGTCCTACGACGCCTTCGTCGATCATTACGCGCGGACGGTCCGGGATCGCGCCGGCCAGCGCATGGCGCCTCGGACGCAGTGGTGGGACATCCATGCCGCCCTGTCGGAACGCGGCGCCTCCTGACATGGGCGACGCATTCGAGATTCCGGGCGGCGCGACGTCCGATGCGGCGCTGAAGCGCCGTCTCAGGGGCGGGCGCTATGCCCTGATCGGAGCCGGCCAGCTCGGCGAGATGGCGCTCGATCTCTGGCCCGACGGCCTGCCGCGCCCCGAATTCCTCCTCGACTCGCACAGGACCGGGACGCTGCGGGACGTCGAGATCCGGGATCTTCCCAGCCACCGCCCCGTCCCGGGCGTGGTCTATCTCGCGAGCGCCTTCAAGGTCCCGGCGCGGGACATCCGGGCTTTCTTCGAGCAGGTCGGCCAGACCGAGATCCTGACGGCCTACGATCTGCTCGAGGAATACACGCCCGACACCTTCACCAACGGCTGGCGCAATCTGTCGGCGCCGCCGGAGATCCGGGCCAAGGTCGCGCGTCTCCCGGAGGCCTATGCCGACGCCGCCTCGCGCCGCATCTGCGAGGCGGTGAGCGCGTGGCGCTACGAGCGTCGCTTGGTGAGCGACCATCCGATCGGTCCGGAGGACGGGAAGTACGATCTGAGTCTGCGCGGACGCGGCGGCACGCATTATCGCTGCGTCTACGATTGCGGATCCTATGATCTCAGTTTGCCGGACAGCCTCGCCCGCTCCGGCGTCACCTTCGATCATTTCCTCGCCTTCGAGCCCGATCCGGCCCGGTTCGCGATCTGCGCCGCGCGCCTGCCGGCCTGGGAGGCCGCGACCGGCGCCGTCTTCGCGCTGCGCCGTGAGGCCGTGAGCGACCGGGACGGGACCGCAACCTTCATGGCGAACGGCCTGTTCTCGGCCCGCCTCGTGGCGGACGGCGTCGTCCATCCCGCGCTCATGCCGGTCGAGACCTGCACCCTGAGCCGCCTGGACGAAGCCCTGTTCGGCCAGACCGCCACCGGCGACGGCCGGGTCCTGATCAAGCTGCATGTCGAGAGCGCGGAATTCCCGGCCCTGCAGGGGGCGGAGCGTCTCCTGCGCACGGCGCGGTGCGACCTCCTCGTGAACCTGTCGCACGACGAGATCTCCTATCGGGAGGTGCCGCCCTACCTCGCCGCGCTCGGCTGCTTCGACATCACGCTGCACGCACATGCCGTGTTCGGCGAGGGGCTCACGCTCTTCGCCCGGCACCGGCTCTGAGGCCGCGATGACCGGCTCCGAACCCGGACGGGTTCTGCTCACCGGTGCGACCGGCTTCGTCGGCCGGCAGATCCACAAGGCGCTTCTGGCGGAGGGGCACGCGGTCCGCGCGGTCATCCGCGCCGGAACGGCCGACCGCCTCGCGACCACGCGGGCGACCGAGATCGTCGCGACGTCGGACCTGTTCGCGGAGCCGGCGGTGTGGTGGCGCGACGTCTGCCGGGAGAGCGACGCCGTCGTGCACGCGGCCTGGTACGTCACACCGGGCCGCTATCTCGACGCGTCCGAGAACCTCGACTGCGTGCGCGGCAGCCTCGCGCTCGCGCGCGGCGCGGCGGAGGCGGGGGTCGCGTACTGGCTCGGTCTGGGCACCTGCTTCGAGTACCGCCTCCCCTCCGACCGCCTCGGGATCGATGCGCCCCTCGAGCCGACCACCCTCTACGGCGCGGCCAAGAAGGCGCTGTTCGAGCTGCTCACGGCGCATTTCGCCGGAAGCCCGACGCGCTTCGCCTGGGCGCGCCTGTTCTACCTCTACGGCGAGGGTGAGGCCGCGGGCCGGCTCGTGCCGTACCTGCGCGCCTGCCTGGCCGAGGGGCGGATCGCGGACCTTTCGGCCGGCACGCAGATCCGCGACTTCCTCGATGTCGCCGAGGCGGGGCGCATGATCGCCGCGATCGTGGCGGCACGACAGGCCGGCCCGATCAACGTCTGTTCGGGCACGGCGGTAACCATTCGGCAACTCGCCGAGCGCGTAATGGATGAATCTGGCCGCCGCGACCTGCTGCGCTTCGGCAGCGCGCCGCCGCGGCCGGGCGATCCGGCCGTGGTCGTCGGGATCTGCAACGCCGAGATCCGGTCGGGGAACAGGATAGAGCGCCCATGAAGGCCCAGATCAAGCCGCGGATCAACCTCGAGGGACGCACGCCTCTCGAGACGGTCATCCCGCTCGCGACCCCGTTCGTGGTCTTCGTCGATCCGGCGAGCGCCTGCAATTTCCAGTGCAC
This sequence comes from uncultured Methylobacterium sp., assembly GCA_963990595.1. GTDB lineage: Bacteria > Pseudomonadota > Alphaproteobacteria > Rhizobiales > Beijerinckiaceae > Methylobacterium. The sequence goes on along the minus strand of CAXDNE010000056.1, from coordinate 18,620 downwards.
GTTCTGCCCCACCGGGCACCGGGGCATGATCCGCGATACCGGGCGCTACCAGGGCGCGATGCGCTACGAGCTCTTCACCAAGATCGTCGACGATCTGGGGGCTTTCGGCAAGCCGATCCGGGTGCTGCGCCTGTACAAGGATGGCGAGCCGTTCCTGAACAAGCGGCTCGCCGAGATGGTCGCCTACGCCAAGGCGAGCGGCAACGTCGAGTACATCGACACGACCACGAACGGCACGTTCCTGACGCCGGACCGGATCGGTCCGGTGCTCGAGGCGGGGCTCGACAAGATCAACATCTCGGTCGACGGGATGACGAACGCCCAGTACCGCACCTTCACGGGCTTCGACTTCGACTTCGCACGGTTCGTCCAGAACGTGAAGTGGCTCTACGCCAACAAGGGCGATTGCGAGGTCATGATCAAGATCCCGGGCGAGCTGATCACCGAGGCGCAGCGCCAGGAATTCTACGACACGTTCGGCGATCACTGCGACCGGATCTTCATCGAGAACTTCGCGCCCTGCTGGCCGGAATTCGACATCGAGGCGCATACCGGCATCAAGATCAGGGACGGCATCTACCAGCAGCCGGTCTCCCAGACCGACACCTGCCCCTACATCTTCTACAGCATCTCGGTGAACGCGGACGGCTTGGTCAGCTCCTGCTTCCTCGATTGGGGCCGCAAGCTGGTCGTCGGCGACGTGCGGCAGGATTCGCTGCGGGCGATCTGGAACTCGGAGGCCATGAACGCCCTGCGGCTGCAGCACCTCGAGGGCCGGCGGTGCGAGAACGCCGTCTGCAACGCCTGCGGGCAGCTGAGCCATTGCCTGCCCGACAATATCGACGCGCACCGGCCCCAGATCCTGGACCGGTTCCGGGCCGCTCTGGCCGAGGCGGGCACCCTGCCGGTGGCGGCCGAGTGAAGGTCCTCCATATCGCGCCCCATCTCGGCGGCGGGGTCGGCAAGGCCCACGCGACCTTGACGGAGGCGGAGCGGCAAAGCGGTGCGCCGGTCCGGCGCAGCTACGTCCTCCTGGAGGCGCCGCGCGACCCGACCTACGCGGAGCGCGTCCGGGCGGCCGGTTGCGCGCTCCACGTGACGCCCGAGCCGGACCGGCTGGCCGCCCTGGCCGCCGAGGCCGACATCGTCCAGATCGAATGGTGGAATCACCCGCGGCTGTACGGCCTCCTCGCCGCCGAGACCCTGCCGGCGCTCCGGCTCGTGCTCTGGACCCACATTTCCGGGCTCGCGGCGCCGCTGATCCCGAAGGCGCTCGCCGCGACCGCGGACCACGTGCTGTTCACCTCGCCCTGTTCCCTCGACGCGCCGAACCTGAAGGCCGAGATCCGGGCGCGGCCCGCTTCATTCGGGGTGGCCAACAGCGGCTTCGGCTTCGACGGGATCCTCAGGCGGGACCGCGCGCCGGGAGCGCCGCTGCGCTGCGGGTATATCGGGACCCTCGACTTCCTGAAGCTGCACCCGCAGCTCTTCGCCTTCCTCGACGCGGTCGAGAGCCCGGTCCATCTGGGCCTGTGGGGCCACCACGATCCCGAGGGCCCCGTGGCCGCGGCGGCGGCCGCGATGCGTCAGCCGGGGCGCGTGCGCTTCGAAGGCTACACCGACGCGCCGGCTCAGGTTCTCGCGGGCCTCGACCTCTTCGTCTACCTGCTCGCGCCCGGTCATTACGGCACGGGCGAGAACGCGCTCGTCGAGGCCATGTCGGCGGGCGCCGTCCCGATCGTCTGGGGCAACCCCGCCGAGGCGGCGATCGTCTCGGATGGGGAGACCGGGCGGGTCGTCCGCTCGGGCGAGGCGTTCGCCGCCTGCCTGGCCGAGCTGTCGGCCGCCCCCGCCCGCCTCGCCCGGCTGAGCGCGGCGGCGCGGATCGAGGCCGCCCGGCGCCACAGCCCGGCGGCCACCGCGACCGCCCTGGCGGAGGCCTACCGGGCGGTGCTGCCGACGCCGAAGCGCGCCCGGCCGTTCCGCGAGATCCTCGGCCCCGACGCGCGCGCGTGGTTCGAATCCTCCGTGGCCGAACTGATGAGCGAGGGCGCGGCGCGGCTCGTGGCCTCGCTGGCGGCCGCCAAGGGCAGCCTCGCGCATTTCCGCGCCTGTTTCCCCGCGGATCCGAGCCTTTCCGGCCCGAAGCCCGCCGCCCCTCAGGTGGGCGGGTACAGCCCCGTCAGGAGTTCCGACTCGCTGATCACCAGATTGGGGGCGTAACCGCGCTCCAGGCAGATCTGCCGATCCGCCTCCTGCGCCAGGAACACGATGGTGCTCTCGGGGGGCGCGCCCTCGGGCGGGGCGGCGCCGGCGTTGAGGGCGATGTGCTCCTGAAGGCCGACGCGGCGCAGCAGCGGCATGACGTGGGCGGCCTCGTTGACCCCGACGAGGTCCAGGCGCTCGATCCCGCCGACCGCGTTGGCGAAGCGCGCGAGCTTCTGCATGACGAGCATCAGAGGCAGGCGCTCGATGCCGGGCACGCTCTTGACGAAGGCCGGGTTGCGGTAGCTCAGGCGGCAGGCGATGTCGTAGGCGTTCATGTAGTCGCCGCGCTCCAGCCAGAGCCGCAGGGCGACGCCCATCCGCTCCTCGATGAACCGCTCGATCATCTCGCGGACGGCCCGCTCGTTCTCCGGCGTCAGGGTCACGTTGCGCCGCTTGAGCATCGTATAGACAAAGTATTCCAGGCCGCCGCGATAGGTGTCCCAGCCGGTCATCACCTCCTCGATGCCCTCCTGGTGTCGGTTGGGCCGGATCGCGGTGTTGATGACCGAGCGATAGTAGGGACGCTTCAGGAAGGCGACCTGCCCCTGTTCGAAGGTGCCGGCGAGGAACACGAAGGCCCAGTAGCAGAAGCGCGGCCAGGCCATGATCCGGCGCACGGCATCCGCGCGGTAGATGACGATCTCCGGGAAGACGTGGCGCTGGATGATCAGGTTGAAGAGCTCGTCCTCCTGGCCCGGTCCGTAGATGACATCCCTGTCGAGGGTGAAGAAATCGCCGACCGATTGCTTGGCCACGTCGTCGTAGAGCTGCCAGGGCGTGTAGGCGGCCCGGACCTCGGGATGGGCTTCCAGGAAGGCCATGGCCTCCTCGAGGGCGACCGGGCTCAGGAGATCGTCATCGGCGAGGTAGAGGACGTAGCGGCCCCTGGCGCGGTGAAACCCGGTGAGCAGGTTGGGGCCGCCGCCCTTGTTCTCCGTCTGCCGATAGTAGCGGACCGGCAGCCCGAGGCCGGCATGCTTGCGCGCCACCGCCTCGGTGTCGTCCGTCGAGGCGTTGTCGGTGATGACGATCTCGTAGCGGAACTTGAACCGCCAGGAATCGGCCGCTTGGCCGAGCAGATAATCGAGGAAGTCCGCCCGGTTGTAGGTCGGCAGGCAGATGCTGAGCAGGATGTCGGACATGGGCGGCTCGTGTGGCGTTCTGGATCGGCGCGCGGCGAAGGCGGTCAGGTCCGGAAGTCCGGGGCCTGCGCGTCGCGCGGCATGATGATGTCGGGGTCCGCCGGCCAGGCGATCCCGAAGGCCGGATCGTCCCAGCGCACCGTGCGGGCCAGCGCGGCGTCGTAGACGGCCGAGGCCATGTAGAGGAGCTCGCAATCGTCCGCGAGCGTGAGGAAGCCGTGGGCGCAGCCCTTCGGGATGTAGAGGGCGTTGCGCCGCTCGGCGTCGAGTTCGACGGCCGTCCAGCGGCGGAAGCTCGGCGAATCCGGGCGGAGATCGACGGCGACGTCGTAGACCCGGCCGCGCGTCGCCCGCACCAGCTTGTCCTCGGCGCGCGGCGGGTCCTGGTAGTGCAGCCCGCGCAGCGTGCGGGCGCTCCGGTTCCACGACAGGTTCACGTGCGGGAAATGATCGGCGAGCCCGTGCGCCCGGAAGGTCTCGGCGCAGAAGGCCCGGGCGAAGAAGCCCCGGACATCCGCGACGGGCTCCAGCTCGATCCGCATCACGCCGGCGATTTCGGTCGGGAGGATCTTCATGACGGTCCCCTATCCCGGCCCGGCGGACGCGCCGTCACGACCAGATCTTCCAGGGCGCGTGGCCCGAATTCCACATCTCTTCGAGCTGGATGCGCTCCCGCAGCGTGTCCATGGGGCGCCAGAAGCCGTCGTGGCGGTAAGCGGCGAGCTGGTCGTTCGCCGCGAGCCATTCCAGCGGCTCGCCCTCCCAGACCGTGTGGTCGCCCTCGATCAGGTCCAGGACCTCCGGCTGCAGCACGAAGAAGCCGCCGTTGATGCGCTGGTTGCTGGCCTTCGGCTTCTCGACGAAGGCGGTCACCTGATGGCCCTCCACGACGGCGGAGCCGAAGCGCCCGGGGGGCGCGACCGCGCACATCGTGGCCATGCGCCCCTGCGCCCGATGGAACGCCACCTCGGTGGCGACGTCGACGTCGCCGAGGCTGTCGCCGTAGGTCATGCAGAAGGGCTCGCCGGGCTCCAGATAGGGCCGGATCCGCTTGAGGCGGCCGCCCGTCATGGTGTCCATGCCGGTGTCGATGACGCTGACGCGCCAGTCCGGCACGTCGCCCTGGTGGTAGATGACGCTGTTGCCGGCGAGATCGACCGTGATGTCGCTGTGGTGCAGGACCAGATTCAGGAAGTACTCCTTGATCTGAAATCCCTTGTAGCCAGCACAGATGATGAAGTCCTTGAAGCCGTGATGCGCGTAGATGCTCATGATGTGCCAGAGGATCGGTTTGTCGCCGACCTCGACGAGCGGCTTCGGCCGCACAACGGTTTCCTCGGCAAGGCGCGAGCCGCGCCCACCCGCAAGGATGACGACCTTCACGTCCGATCTCCCCGACCGGCAGAATGGACCCGCCGCCGATCCCGGCCGACGGGCGCCCGCGTGTCGCCGATCCGTTTGGCCAATGGCCGCCCCCCATGTCGGCGCGCTGTCGCTGCTTGGCCGACGCGGAATCCTATACCGTGCAAATTTGTGAGGGGCTAATCAGTCCGGCATCAATCCTCAGCGGCCGGGGCGGCGCCGCAGAGACGCCGATACGCGCCGATCTGTTCATCGACCAGATCGCGTGCGGACGCGGTGCCGGTGCTGTGGCGCCGGTACCAATCCAGGGTGAGCCGGACGCTGTCGGCGAAACCGAGCACGGGCCGCCAGCCGAGCAGCGCGTCGGCCTTGGCGGTGTCGAGCTTCAGGATGCCGGCCTCCCCGAGGGGCGACGGCTCGACCCGAAGCTCCGTCCTCTCCCGCCCCCAGACGGAGAGCGCCTGCTCGATCAGCCGGCTCACGGCGACCTCGCTCTCGCGGGCCGGCCCGAAGTTCCAGGCGCCGAGGGCGCCGTCCTCGCCGGCCAGCAGCCGGCCGCCCAGCATCAGGTAGCCCCGCACGAGTTCGAGGACGTGCTGCCACGGCCGGATCGCGTCGGGGTTGCGCAGCACGAGCGGCTCGCGCGCCGCGATGGCCCGGACGAGATCGGGCACGAGGCGGTCCGGCGACCAGTCACCGCCGCCGATGACGTTGCCGCCGCGCGCCGTCGCGATGCGCAGACGCCCGTCCGGCACCAGAGCTTGACGGTAGCTCGCCGCCACGATCTCGGCCGCCGCCTTGCTGGCGCTGTAGGGATCCCTGCCCCCGAGGGGATCGGTCTCCCGGTAGCCCCAGACCCATTCGCGATTGGCGTAGCACTTGTCGGACGTGACGCAGACGAAGGCGCGCACCGACTCCGTGCGGCGCGCCGCCTCGAGCACATGGGCGGTGCCCATCACGTTGACCGCGAAGGTGCCGAGCGGATCCGCGTAGGAGCGCCGCACCAGCGCCTGGGCGGCGAGGTGGAACACGATGTCGGGGCGGAACGCCGCGACGGTATCCTGGACGGCCTCCAGATCGCGGATATCGGCGATCACCGAGCCCATGCGGCTCGCGAGGCCGAGGGCGTCGAACAGGTTCGGCTGCCCCGCCTCCGGCGCGAGGGCGAGGCCCATGACCTCGGCGCCCTCGGCCAGGAGCCAGGAGGCGAGCCAGCCGCCCTTGAAGCCGGTATGCCCGGTGATGAGGACGCGAACGCCGCGATAGCTCCCGATCATGCCATCCTGTTGCGGAGACGGATACATCCGACGGGATCCCGATGCGGTGACGCGCGGACTGGAGCGCGCGATGGTCCTTGTGGTGCTCCGGTCGACGGCGCGGGGCCGTCCGACCTGTCGCGGCCGATGGCACGGGCTTTAGGCCCACGACCAGCATCAACCCGGCGACGGGCTCCGGCAGCCGGTGCGTCGACCGGCGCCCGCTACCGGCCCGAGAGGCTCGATCCGACGCTGCCCGAGAGCTGGCTCGGTGTGCCCAGCTGCGTGCCGTTCGGGCTGGTGTCCAGGCTGAGATCCGGTGACACGAGGCCGCCGGGGGCGGGGTCGAACGGCTGGACGGGGTCGAAGGCCGGCTTGCCGCCGGCGAGGGGAACCACGACGCGATCGGGGCGGACCTGGGTCTCGCACAGGCCCTGGCACAGGGGCACCATCACGTCGGTCGACTGGCAGATCGGCTTCATCGTGCCCTGGATGCACGTGCAGCGGCAAAGGGCCGATGCGGGTGCGGGGAGCAGCAGCAGGGAAACGGCGAGCATCAGTGAGCGCATGGTGACCAGCCCGGCTGCCCGCGAGGGGCGACAGAGGCTGATAGCACATCCGGTCCGAACGCCCGAACGCCGCGAGCGCCACGGCGGCAGCCGCCCAGGCTCCGGCGAGAGCGCCGTTCGTCGGTCCGGAGAGCGAAACCCCTTTGCCGGCTCGTGTCTACTACGCTAACTGAGCCATGACCTGCGGCCTCGCCGGCTCCGCCGCGCGGGCCTGTCTGTGAGCGCGCGGCCCCACGTGAAGCGACGCTTGCGGGACCGGCGCACGCGATCAGAGGCAGAATGATTTCGCGTCAGCAGCACCTCACCCCGACCGCGCCGCCGGGCTGCCGGTGCCCTCCGCGCCACGAGTCTCGCCGACGGCAGCCGAATGAGTACGCCGGCCCCCGAGAGGCCCAGCCGAGCGCTCATCGCGTCCGGCGTGGTGTGACGCGCGCGCGTCACCCGCGGGGACGCGATCCGGGTGTCGAAGCCGGGGGGCCGCGAAGTCCTCGGAGCGTGCCGCCGAGACACCACGCTCGATCATGACCCGCTCACCTGCGACCCGCCCGAGCCTCTGGCTCCGGCCGGACAGCCCTTCAGTTCAGGCGCTTACAACGAGCTTGCCTGCGCCGTCGCAAAATAGTCGAAACTTGGATGCCATATTATTCACCTATGCGCTCGATCTTAACCGCCGCCCTTCTCGTCTGCCTCGCCGCTGGTGCCTCGGCGGAGGAATTACGCACGGACGGTGCCGTCGCCGGCGGCAGCTTCGGGATGGGCGGTGCGGACTATTATGGCGATGTCCGCAGCCGCATGCCCTTCACCCGACAGGCGCCACCGCGGCAGATCGGTCTGGCCGACATCGTGCGCGTCCGGGCTGCCCGCACGCGCGCTGACGCTGCAGCGCGCCGCCCGGCGCCGAATCGGCAATGGCATCGCGGCTGAGCTGTACAAACGGCAAGCTGTCCAGATCTGTTCAGAACCTGGACCCACGATATGGCGGTCATGGAACGCGATATCTCGCGAGGAGCGTGCCTGATCGAACAGGTCTCAATCGAGACCGGATTCCAACATGACTTGAGAACGGACCGATGTCTGAGAAAACCTTCTGCGGCTACCAATACAATGAAATTTCAAGAGATTGGTCCCGTACAGAGATATCGGACGCGCAAAACAAGATCTTCTCGATTCTGAAGCCTAAGCCATCGCCGTTCGAGCTGATCCGAATCGGCGGCGACAAGGACGGCGCGTATCTCGTGCCGGACGATTTGCGGGATATCCAAGCCTGCTTTTCTCCCGGGACCGCCAATCGAAAGGATTTCGAGGACGCTCTAACTTTGAGCTATGGCATAGACTGCCATATGTGCGATTTTACCAGCGATGAAGAAGCCTTCCGAACTCCTCTTATCGCAGGAAAACAAACATTTCAGAAGAAGTGGCTCTCCCCGTTCGATGACGCTTCGAATGTAAGCCTGAAACAATGGGTCGAGGCCGAGAGCCCGGATACGCCGTCCGACCTCATTCTCCAGATCGATATCGAAGGTGCTGAATATAATAATATTATCGCCTGTGATGCCGATATAATCCAGAGATTTCGCATCATTGTTATCGAAATTCACCATCTCTATAGGTTGGTCGATCCGGAAATCCTATTTAATGTCTTCTTGCCGTTCTTCGAAAAGCTGGACCGGTCTTTTACGTGTGTCCATGTTCATCCCAACAATGCTGCTGGGGAAGTCTATCTGAAGAACGTCGCGGCCAACATGCCCAATCTGCTTGAGCTGACCTTGCTCCGCAAGGATCGGTTCACGGCGGACGCTTCGTCGTACATCAAGCCGATGTTGCCTCACCCACTGGATATCGAGCAGAACGTTCCTCGGCTTCCGCCGGTCTTCCTGAGCGACCGCTGGCTTGAGGCGCCGCGCGCGCTAGAATCGAGGCTCATTATGCTTCAGCAGGAGCTTTTCTACGAAAAATATGCGTCTGCCGCGAGCCTGGCCAAGGCGCGTAATGAGCTGCGCTCCGTCACATCGCTGCTCGTGAACGCGGTGTGTGAGGCGGGCTCGTTCAAGTCTCATGTTCGGCAAGGCGTCGGTAAGGCGGATTCGGATATCGAGGTCGCCAAAGGCTGCAGATTTACCCTGAGTAGCTCCTTCGAAGGCAGGCCGCTCAGTGGGGAAGTCCCGCAGGAAAAGGTAGATTTCTTCTTCCATACCAACATCGAAGATCAGCCATGGATAGAGATCGACCTGGGTCAGTCTTACGACCTGAGTTCTGTGCGCATCTGCAACCGACGGGATGCTGCTCAGGAGAGAGCGCAATGTCTCTTTTTGATCGTCAAGGCTGATAGCGAGGGCGCTGACCAGCGCACGTTCGCTTTCAGGTCCGAAAGCGGCTTTATGGCCCGTGGCGATAAGCAGCTTGTGATCGAATTGGATCGCGTTGCTGGGCGATACATCAGGGTGATGTCTGCTGCCTATACAGCGTTGCACCTATCCGACATCTCGGTTTTCGCGAGATCTCCGGACCCGGTGTGACCGACAGAAAAGCCGCAAGCTTCATCGCAGTGTCTTCCTACATATGGGCCCTCGTCACGATGCACGAGAGGGCCGTCTTTTCGACGGTCCTCAAGTCTATCAAAAACCTTCCCGCGGCGGGCCTGGATAGTTCGCCATCACGGTTGTTCATCGATGCTGAGGGATCGGGTACGCCGGAGGCGGAGTGTGAGGATGATACCGCTTCGATTCGGATGAGGTCGGCTTGTGCTGCGGATGTCGGCATCAAACAGGCCGCCGTCCTGCGGACCCTCCGGACCGCGCGATCACGCCGAAGCCCGCGAGAGGGCGGCGCAAGGCCGCGATCTATGCCTCCCGCATCCGGCCCAACCCCGTACGCTGCGCCGGCCATCGTGATCTCGATCTCGCCGGCGGGAGAGCGTTGACCGGGTCAGTCGCTCGCTCAAGAGCCCTCGTCGACGACCGCGCTGATGGACCCGCTCGCCCCGTGAGCCACCCCCGTGCAGAAATCTCGCGAATTGGCCGGGTCCAAAAGACCGGCTAGGGAAGAGATTGCTTCGCGCGCGGCGGCCATGCTAGAGCGGCCCAGAGTTAGTATGTCCGAGACGGAAGAAAAAATGCCTTTTGGGGGCGGGGTAGCGGTACTTCAACGCTGCACCTTCCATTGGCGTTGATTACCGTAGTTCGAATCAACGAGTTGAGTCTTCGAATGGGGTTTGCGCGGCACCAGTATTGGCTGGTGCGCGGAAGACTCTCAGCGTTGCCGCAGCGAGTGCCATCGCCAGAAATGGGGGATGGCAGTCCGCTCCTCCGGGCAAAGGATGGGGCGGGTCGCTGCCTAAAGGGGGCATGCTCTCCGTGCTAAACTGGCAGAATCCGGTTCCCCTCGCCCAGATCCCCCGCGCGATGACACCCGTTCCGGTGCTCTCAGCCGGCGGGCGCGTGCGACCGCCCCACCGGATCCTGTCCGGCTGCCTCCGCGGACATGCTCGCGCGCTCCGCTCCTAAGGCGGCCGACCTGACCTGTCGAGAACCGGCGCTCCGCCGCGCGCCGGTATGATGAACGATTGACGTATCCGGTTGGATTGACGCGACATGGACGACGAGAAGCTGATTGCAGCAAGATTCCTGTTGCCGCTCCGCCCGGGCATATCTCCTCTCGTTGAGATCAAGGACAAAGTTTCGGGCTGCACCACATTCGCCCCGGTGATCAGCGTGCAGCGCGTCGATAGCCCTGCCATCGCGCAGGCCGGAGCCAGCCCGTTCTGGCACGGGTCCTTCGATGGCGCGGGGTGGCAGCAGGCGGTGAGCGATCTGGCGGCCGCCTTCCAGGCTGAGGGCAGGCGGATGACCGTCCTCTATGAGACCGTGGCTGAATATCTGCGGACCGTCCTGCTCGAAGCCGCGGACGAGTATCGGGTCGCCATGAATTGCGACCGCTGGCTCCTGATGTACGAGCACATCGTGGCCGTTGCGACCGCGCATCCGGGCGTGATCACCTTCGTGCGCCTGCAGGACATGGTCGCCACGGCCGGCGGCTGCGAGATGTCCCTGGACGAGGCGAAGGGGAAGAAGGCCGGACAGGCGGCGGCCGGCGGGGCGGGCGCCATCGGGTTCGGGAACGATCGGCGATCGGGCCTGCGCGGGACCGATGCTGCCCTGCGCGAACTCAGGCCGGCGACCGCGACGTCGCTGCACGAGGTGCAGGCCCTGATGCACCGGCGGATACCGAAAGACACGCTGGCCAGGATCGGCCGGATCGAGGCCTGCTGCCGCCGGGCCGTCTACAATCGCCGCGCCCTGGCCCTCAGCCACGACCTGCGCTACTCGAACGCGGTGGTCCGTCACCTGGATCTCGATTTCGGCGGGGAAGGCGCGGCCGCTGGCGGCGTTCTGATCAAGAACCCGGCCTTCTATGGCGGCAAGCCCATTCTGGAATTCGACGGACGACGCTGGCTCGCCCACGCGCCCTCGCCGCACGCCGGAGCTTCGGAGTTCATCTTTCCGTTCCTCCTGCTGTCCGGCCATTACAGGCTCTTCATGAACGTCGTCGGGCGCGATCGGCGGGCACGCCCGCTCGACCTGGGCGTGGAGCTGGTGAACAGTCAGACCGGTGAGATCCTGCGGCGTTGGGTCGAGCGCATTCAGGATGGCCGCAACGTCTTTCTCAACAGGGAGTTCGTGGCGGAAGGCGAATATAACATCTCCATATCCATCGCCGTGGGCGACGGCTCGCCGGACAATTACTTCAGCTCGGTCTGGATCGGCGATGCCAGCCTGCTTCAGACCGGGACAAGGACGTCCGCGGCGATGGCGGGCGTCTCTGCACGCGCGCAGGCTGCCCGCCCGTCCCTCTCCAAGCAGGAAGCCTGAGTGCGATGCTGGACCAATCTTTTCCGCATGACACGGCAGAGGCAAACAGCGACGGTGCCTTGAGGGCGGCACCGGATACGCACCGGGGCCTGCGCGTGGCGGTGGTCGCGAGCAGCGCCTCGACCATGCAGCGGTTCGAGGGTTCGCCGGCCGGCACGGCCGCGCACGTGGTGTCCTTGTTCGGCCTCATCCAGGCCGAGACGATCCTGATCGAGTACGGGCGCGCGACGCCGCAGGAGCGCCGCGAGCGGATGACGCTGTGGCGCGCGCGCGGTGTGGGATACATCACGATCAACATGCTCGATCAGCTTCCCGCCGATCGGCCCGAGCTCCGGTCGTACTTCCTGTACCAGACGCTCAAAGAGTACGATTTCGACATCATCGTTTTCCTGGATCAGGGCGGCGCCGGCTATTATTGCGCCCTGGCCAAACGGCAGGGTCTGGCTTTCTCCAAGTGCACGATCGCGGTCATCGGCACCGAATTGCACCAGGTCGACGGCCGTTTCTACCTGCCATCTTCCGCTCTCGATCTGACGACCGATTTTCTCGAGCGTTCGACCATCGAGCAGGCCGACGCGTACTGGCCGACGACGCCCGCCATCGCGGACAGCCTTCGGGCCGCCGGCTGGGCCTTGCCGCGGGACACGGCCGTCCGGCCCGAGATCCTGCTCAACCTCGACCTCGTCTCCGAAGCCCGGCATTCCCGGCCGAGTTCCGACCCGCACGTGGTCATCTGCTATGTCTCCGAACAGCCCTACGCGGACGATTTCGTCGATTTCCTGAGGTCGACCAGCGAGTTGTTCCAGTCCTTCGGCGAGGATGTTCGCCAGCTCGGGACACCCCTCGTCCTCGTGTGCGGTCTCCCGGTCTCACCCCTCGAGCGCGCGGCGCTGGCAGCCTTCGCGGAACAGATGCGCGACCTGTCCGTCGGGTGGGAGCTTTCCGACACCCTCTCCTGGCGGCGGCTGCGCGCCTTCGCCCGGAACGGCCGGGTTTTGAGCATCCTCGGCGGCTCGGGATCCGCCTTCGCCTGCGCCCAGCTCGCCCAGGCCGGGTCGGTCGTGCTGATGCGCGATCCGGAGCGGATGCACGGCCTGTTCGACTTCTCGAGCCGGGTCCAGACGACGTTCGCCCTCGGGCGGTGCAACCTCGTCGAGGCGATGCGCGCGATGCTGCAGGGGCCCGATGACGGCGAGAGCGTCAGGCCGCGCGCGCCGGACCATGCCCGTGCCGCCTGGTCCGCGGCCGTCCAGACGCTCGTCCCCACGCCCTCCGCACGGGAGGCCGCGACCGCGCAGACATCCCCGGGCGAGACCGGCCTTTCCGCGCCGGCGATTCTCAAGGCCGGCGTGGCCGTCTCCGTGTGCATGCCGACCTTCAACCGGGTCGAGGAGTTGCGCGAGGCTGTCACCTCGCTGGAGAACCAGACCGACGGAAACTTCGAACTCATCTTGGTGGATGACGGCAGCACCGCCGATGCGGCCCTGGCCGCGCAGGCCGAGATCGTGGCCTCGTCGTCCTTCCCCTGCCGGAGGCTCGAACAGGCCAATGCCGGTCCCAGCGTGGCGCGCAATCTCGCGGCCGAGCATGCCGCGGGCGAGTACCTGCTGTTCATGGACGACGACAACGTCGCGACGCCCAACGCCGTCGAGATTTTCCGGCGCAGCGCCGCCGCGAGCGGTGCGGACTTCCTGACCTGCGTTGCCGGTATTCACCCGTCCTCCGAGTGGGGCCTGTCCGGCTCGCTCGAGACGTTCTACGTCAAGGAGGTGGGCTCCGATTGCCGGTTCTGGGGACCACCGGTGGGGCCGAACGCCAGCGTCGGCTTGCTGTTCAACTGCTTCGGTGATTGCAACTCGCTGGTGAGGAAGACGTCGTTCCTGTCCCTGGGCGGCTTCAAGTCGTTCATGTATGAGGATCTGGAGCTCTTTATGCGTGCCGCGCTGGAAGGCGCGAAAGTGACGGTGATCCCGGAGATCCTGTATCTCTACCGGTTCCATCGCGCGTCGCGGTCGCGGACGGAGCGCCTGCTCGAGGCCTGCATCGAATCGGTTCAGCCGGCTCTCGCCCGCGTCCACCCTGCCCTGCACTCGACCATCCTGATGGCGCGCTCGCGGATGCTGAGCGAGGTCGTGAACGACCGTTTCCGCGTGCTGGAGGCCGGCGTCGTGCCGCCGTCGGGATTCGACGGCTCCCTCGCCGCCTTCCTGTGGCAGATCGGCGCGAACGCGCAGGCCGATGCGATCAATCAGTTCGACCGGAGGGGGCGGCGTTGAGCCAGCTGCGTATCGAGGCCGATGGGATCCTCGCGGAGATCCGTCGCGGCCACGCGATCAAACTGCTCGTCTGTTCGGATCGCAGCAATCACTTCGAGAACGGCGCGCTGGCCGAGCTCATCGCGCATCCGCAGGTCCGCTCGGTCACGTTCGAGAAAAATCTCCGGAGCGCGATCGAGCGACAGGAGAAGTTCGACGTCGCTCTGATCCTGACCCATTGGGTGGACGAGGTGGCCCAGTTGCGGGCTGCGCGCCATCACAACGTCGCGGACCTGTATGTCCTGTGGATCTGGGACAATCACATCGCCGAGGATTTTCATCGCCAAGTGGCGGCTCTCGGCGACCTCATCATCCCGGCGCACGGATTCAACGTGGCCTACCTGAAAGGCGCGCGGAACGACGTGCTGCCGAGCGTCTCGATCCCGTCCGTGCAGTGGGATCTGCCCACGGCGGAGTCGGTGTTCGACGCGTCTGGGTACGATGAGCGCAGCGACGACCTCTACGGCGCCTATTTCACCTACAAGGAGTTCCCGGAACGCGAGCGATTGCTGAGGGCGTGCGTCACCGCGCGCATTTCCGACGGAATCTTCCTGCGGGAGGCGAACGAGGCCAATCGGGATACCTTCTTCCACTCGGGCGCCGCCGGGCGCCTGAAGGAGTGGATGGCCTACAAGACCAGCATCTGCCTGCCGCTCAGGAATGACCTGTCGTCCCGCCTCTTCGACGCGCTCGTCGCGGGGCAGATCCCGATCGCCCCGCGGCGGACGGTCGACCTCGATCAAGTCATCCCGCCTGAGGTGCAGGAGTGGCTGCCGATCATCCGGTTCGACGAGTACACGGTCGCGAATGTGCAGGCGGCCTATCGCGAGGCGATCCGCCGCTTCGACCAGGATGGCCCGGCCGGCGTCCTGAGGCGTCACCGCTACGCCGTCGAGAATCATATGGCGCGCCACCGGATGATGGAGGTCGTGCAGACCGTGATCGACTATTCCGGGACTGCGGCCTAGCCGGGTTCTGAGCGAAGCGCGGAGGGAGGGCCAGGGCGTGCCCAGCGCTCCGGCCGCTTCATCGCATCGGCGGCAACCCGTGCTATGCTACGTTCGGTTGCCGGGAGGCGGAGGTCCGCGCAACCCGTGACTCTTTCGACCGCGTTGGTCGGCGGGAGGGCGTGGGGCCGCCTCCCGGCATTGATCGCGGCCTCAACGAACGATATCGCGCCGATGGATACAGCCAGGGCGGCACCGAAGCGTCGACATCGTGGCTGACGGTGCAAGCGATCCATCGAAGGGAAGCACGAATTGACCCTCGAACGTCTCGTTTTATGTCGGCCCGAGGGCGGTCTCAACGATATGCTCTGTCAGATCGAAGCTGCCTACGCCTATGCCGAGAAATCGGATCGCGTTGTGGTGGTCGATACGAACTATCGGAATGCCCGTGCTTTCAAGGACAAGTTGTCCACATATTTTTCGAGTCGATCGGACCGGCTGATCCTGGATTCGGACGCGATTGAAGATCGCATCGATGCGATGACGGTGTTTCCAGAGTATCTATTCGGGCGTTTGAGCACCTATAAACTGGATTGGGGGACTGTCGTCTCGAATTGGTGTGACTCCGAGACTGGATCGAGGCTGTCCTTCGATTTCGATGAAATCTACACGGAGCAGATCCTGCTTCACCATGCTTGCGGCGGCGGCCAAGCCTCCCTGAAGGCCCTCTCGCGGCTCCAACTCCGGGATGCGGTGATCGACCTGTTGGAGCAACGGATCGATGCCATCGGACAGTCGTTCAGCGCGATCCACATACGCAATACGGATTACAAAACCGATTACAGATCGCAACTCGAAGGTCTGAAAGGCAGGGTCCATCTTCCCGTGTTCGTCGCTACAGACGACAGCGCATGTCGTGAATATTGCATAGAATTATTCGGAAAAGAGTCGGTCAGGTATTTTTCGTCCCTTCCGGAGGAGAGCGGTGTTCCTCTCCACGCGGAGTACCTGCACACGTCGGTTTTCATCAGGAATTCGGAAGCGATTCTGGATTTGCTGATGCTGGCGCTCGCAACCGATTTTTTCAAGATCTCTCTCAGCCCGAACGCTCACCACGCAACGTATTCTGGCTTTTCACTGCTCGCTGAAAATCTCAAGAATGCGCCGGACATTCTGGCTGCACTGATCGGGTCGAGCGCGAAGGGCCGATCGATCCTGGAACGGATCGCCGCTTGGCGACGAGAGTCGGTACGTCGCCACGCGTAATCGCCCTATCCTGGCCGTCGATCGAGTTTGCTGATGAGCACCGACATGTCTCGACCACGGGCCGTGCTGTCCGACGACGAAGCGGGCTTCATCGCCGAACAGGCGGTTCAGATCGGGGTCGGTTGCATCGTCACGCTCGGCTCTTGGCGCGGCGACGTCGCCGCCGCGTTGGCGCGCGGCCTCGCGCAGCGCACTCACCCCTTGCAGGACGGCCTCGTCTGCGTCGACCCGCAGCCCTTCCTGCAGGGTCACGGGCTGCCCGGCGAGATCGCCGGGGAGAGCTTGGCCGGAAGCGAGGGCGCGGCATCCGTGCGGCTGCTCAACCTTGACAGCCGGCACGCCGCGAGAGGGTTTCCGCATCGGGTCGGCCTGCTCTCGGTCGACGGCTGTGCGACGCCGGAGGACGGCCGGCGGGACATCCGATCCTGGCTTCCGCTCCTCACGCCAGGTGCCAAGGTCCTGTTCCGCGACGATTCACACGCGGAGGGCGCGGCGGCAGCCATGCTCCGGGACCTGACCGCGGGCGGTCAACTCCGGCACGTCTCGACCGTTGGTCGGGTCAGCTTGCTCGAAGATCCGGCGCGCCGATTCCAAGACGCGGGTTCGCCTGTCTTCGCGAGCAACGAGGCCGCCTTCCGGAGCGCCGCGCAGCAGCACGGTTACGAGCCTCAATATGCCTTCGACAGGATGTCTTACGGCAGTTTCATCTCACGCAGATATAAAATCCTCTATGTTGAGACCCCCAAAGCCGCCTGCACGTCGCTCAAAAATCTGATTGCGAAGCTTGAGGGGATCGATTTCGAGCCGTTGCGCCGGAAGCCATACTATATGGAAACAAAAATAAATATGTTTGTTCATCAAAGGTTGTATGTCAATATTCCAACTTTATTTGAGATTGAGCAGGAAGAATTCGAAGGCCTGTCGCGCCCGAATTCGGATTGGTTCAGATTCGCGGTCACGCGCAATCCCTTCAGCCGTCTGTTCTCCTTTTACGTCAACAAGCTCCTTCTGAAGGAGCCTGGAGATCTGCCGATCTACAATATGTTCGGCAATGTTGATTCCACCGAGGCGTTGGCTGCGGATTTCTCCAGATTCGTAAGTCACTTGTCCGAAGACTTTCAGACGCTGTCGCGATGGGAATTTCATCTGGCGCAGCAGTGCGATCTGCTTCTTCCGGAGCTGATTGCATATGATGAAATCTTCAAGATCGAAAGCTTGGATCGGCTGTCGCAGGCTCTGTCGAAGCGGACAGGCATTCCGGATCTGAGCATCCCCCACAGCAATCGCGCGATTATCGAAGGATGGCGAAGCTTCTACAACGACGAGTCGATCCGGATCGTGAAAAATCTGTACGCGAAGGATTTCGATCGCTTCGGGTATAGCCTGGATCTGCACGACGCTGGCGACGGACGACCCGCTGCGAGACAGGCTGGACCTGTCGATTTCAAGATGATCAATGAGATAAGGCAGCGGAACGAGCTGATCAAATATCTCTACACGATGATCATATAGAATTCGTTCGTGGCTGACTGCGAGCTGAGATCGAACGCCGTCGTGACGGTGGAGCTTTCCGCCGGCATGTCTGCCCCAACGCGATCGCACCGTCGGCCTATGCGTGATCCGGAAATCGGCCACACGCCCCGGTCCGGCGAGCAAGAGCCGGACGGGGCCGGAGCGGGCCGGCGTGGCGAAGGCAGAGGCCGTGGCGGCGATCGGGACATAACCGCCACGTCTCGCGCCCGCTCCCTCCTGTTCCGCCTCTCACGCATGATGCGCGGGCGGCGCTGACCGGATATCGGTGCCTGGATCGACGCCGCAGCCCGTAGCTACCCGGCATCCGCCGCGGGTGACCTCCACGACGGCGCCTCCCGCAGGGCCGTCGGCCTTCCGCAGCCTCTCACGCGGTGGCGCTCGAAGCGTCACGCGACGCGTCACGCCCGCGGAAACGACGACGCTCGCGCAGGCCGTAG
This sequence comes from uncultured Methylobacterium sp., assembly GCA_963990595.1. Lineage (GTDB taxonomy): Bacteria > Pseudomonadota > Alphaproteobacteria > Rhizobiales > Beijerinckiaceae > Methylobacterium. Next base: position 657 of record CAXDNE010000056.1, on the reverse strand, counting down.
GCAAGGAAATGAACGATGGGGGGCAGATCGCTTCCCGCCAGGTCAGGATGGTCGGCCAGATAGGCTTCGGGGCAGAAATGTTGACTCGGTGCGAAGCCGCTCCCGAGGCCGACCCTCAGATAATGCTCCATCGGAGCCTCATCAGAGTCCGATGTTGCCATGAAGCGCGACCTGTACCACTCGGCATCGAACAGACCTGTGGATTCGAGCAGCATCCGGAGCACGCTGGCGCGGCGGATCACCTCGACCCTGTTGAAGCGTCGTTTGCCCGGTCGAAACAGGTTCGCGCCGATCGCGAATCTGCCGGCTGCGTTGATCTCGACCAGCTCGTCGACGAGGCGCGGGACCATGTCCTCGAACCGGGTCGCGGCGGAGAGTTTTCGATCGAGATCGGAGCAACGCTGCTCCAGCCGCGCCAGTTCGGGCTCCCACCACGCGGCTTGCCTCGTCTCGAGTGCCGAGAGCGTCTCGCTGAGCCGGGCAATCTCGTCCTGACGCCGGGCCAGTTCGGGCTCCCACCACGCGGTCTTCGTCGTCTCGAATGCGGTGAGAATCTCGTTGAGCCGGTCGATCTCGTCCTGACGCCGGGTCAGTTCAGGATCCCACCACTCCCTGTCTCTTATACACATCTGACGCTGCCGACGAAGAGGATAGTGT
>CAXDNE010000055.1:0-30638 GCA_963990595.1 uncultured Methylobacterium sp. | reverse complement strand
AAAGAGCCAGAACGCTTCAGGCTCGATCCGTCACACCACATGCCGGGACCGAACATCTAGGAACTGCCGAGGACGGCGCGCACGCTCAAGCAGCGGCGCGTGCCACAGGGAGGCAGCGACAGGATGAGCCCACCACGGCATTTCGGGAAATGGATTGCTCAAATCACAGTCCGGCAGCAACTCCGAGCCGCCGTCGTTAACGGATCCAGGTCGGCAGCGGCTCGTCGCGTAGCCCGCGAGGCCGCGGGACCGAGTGCGCCCCACGATCTCCACGCGAAACGGCAGGTATCGCTCGATCCTCAAGGACGGTCGCTGTAACGGCGGCCGGCTAGGTTTCGGAAGCCCGGATGCTGCACGCGAGCGCAGCGATGGCGCAAGAGAAATACCCGGTCATTGCGGTCTCGTCCTGCATGGACAATGAGACGCATTGTGCGGGTGCTCGAGCCGAACACCTTCTCAGCGCGCCAGCAGGTACTTAAGCAGAGCGGCAATCGCCAGGAGCAGGACGACGAGGCAGAGCAGGCCAAAGATGGCCATGCCGCCTATCATTCAGCCGCCGTCCGTCCAGCTGCCGTCACCCATCATGCCGAGCATCATGACCGTGGCCCCGGTGCATGAACAGGTGCATGAGCGGGCAGGCGAGCAGGAGCAGATACGGCAACGCCAAGAGGACGTGCCCCGTATGGGTCGCGAGCAGGTAGGCGCCGAGCGCCGCCAGGGCGAGCGTGACCAAGCAGGCCCGGCAGGGAGCCGATGAAGGCTGGGAGCCTGCCCTGGGTATTCTGGGTGGCAGGTGCCTCGTCCATGATCATCCTCCAAGAGCGGCACACGTCATGCCTGAGCTGGCGGGCGGCCCATGAGGGTGGTCCAGCGCGGGAAGAAGGCCGGCACGCGCTGCATGTAGGTCCGGTAGGCGTCGCCGAACGCGGCCAAGGCCTCGCGCTCCTCGCTGCGGGCGAGGCGCACGTACATGGCCACCAGCAGGGGGAACATCGCCAGGGTCAGCAGGGTCGGCCATTGCACGAGGAACCCGAGCAGCACCAGGACGAACCCGACGTACTGCGGATGTCGCACGTAGGCGTAGGCTCCCCCTGTCGCGAGCCGCCCCTCGCGCTGGGCGGCGTAGAGCACCTTCCAGGCGGCGGCGGTCAGCCAGAAGCCGGCGCCGATGAGCGCGAAGCTGAGGACGTGGAAGGGCCCGAAGTGCGGGTTGGCCTTCCAGCCGAACATCATCTCCAGGAGGTGCCCGGCATCGTGCGAGAACCAGTCGACCCCGGGGAAGCGCGACTGCAGCCAGCCGGACAGCATGTAGATGGTCAGCGGGAAGCCGTACATCTCGGCGAACAGTGCGACAAGGAAGGCGCTGAACGCCCCGAAGGAGCGCCAGTCGCGCGATGTCACGGGCTTCGCGAAGCTGAAGGCGAAGCCGATGAAGATCGCCGCGTTGAGGAGCGCATAGCCCCAGAGGCCATAAGCCGAATAAGTGTCATGCACGGGCTGGCCCTCCACTGTCCCTGCCCCATGCCGGCCCGAGAGAACACAGACATCGGGCCAAATCTAGCCAAGCGGTGGCGGGTGGACAGGATTGCCACGCGCAACCAAGAGACCAAGGCCATGCGCGCCTCGGACCGCATTTCCTCCAACATCGGTCACACGCGCCCATGAACCTCGTCGCGGGTTGCGAGAACCTGACCAGTGTCCCGATCAGCTTGTTCGGGACACGTTTCGCCCTGTCTTGATTCACCACGGAGACCAGATGCCGATCTTCCGCTTCAGTACCGGATTGGGCGGCATCCTTAGCTCAAACCGGCCGCGGTCCACCTCCTCACGTCAGAAGTTCCTGCCAGGCTGTGGCGGCTGACGGATCGCAGGGCGGTGAGGTCCGTATTTGACCGAACCGGTCGTCCGGGGTGCGGCCGACGGTTTCTGGTATTGCCGCTCCTTGTATTGCCGCATCCTGTGGTGCGACTGGGGAACGAAATCGTGCGGAACATTGTCCTGCCACCCAGCCAATGCATAACCCGGCAGCCCAACAAGGATGGCAATGCCCGCCGCAGCAATAATAGTGTTAATCTTCATGGTGGCGTTCCTGCCTCGTCTGGGAGCATTCTCAGCAAGATTTTTTTATGCCGTTTGAGGCAACGTGGGATTGATCTGAATCAAAGGAGCCGAAGAAACTGCGGGATGTCTCCAAGCTCGCGCTTCAGGCGGCTTCATCGCTCGGATCCACGCACCGATCGACGAATTTCAATGCCGCCTGGGCTTTCGGTTTTGCTCGCGCAGAAGGCCCCTGACGCCCTCGTCGGCAGAACGCTGCTGCCAGCGCCAGACGGTGGGCTGGCCGACGTCGGCCTGCCGAGCCACATCCTCCACGACGGTCCGCCAGTTCCCTGTGAGCTAGTGGATTGGACGCGACGGAAGAGTCCCTTATAGGATTTCCTTCGCGGTGATAGTGTGCGAGTTTGGGGCATGCGCCCTTGGATCATCGTCGACGTAACCGCGGCGGACCGCGCCTGGCTCGAAGTCATCGTGGCGGACCGCAACTGCCCTCAGAAACACGTTTGGCGCGCAGCGATCGTGCTCGCCACGGCTGACGGGCTCGGCACGAATGCGGTCATGCGCTAGACCGGCAAGAGCAAGACCGCCGTCTAGCGCTGGCAGGAGCGCTTCGTCGAGGAAGGCGTGGACGGGATCTTGCGCGACAAGAGCTTGGCCAACTCCAATAGGCCCACCTTGCCGCGTATGACCTTCTGTTCCCTCGTCATGGTCGGTGTCCTCGAAAACGTCGAGGCCGAGCTGCGCACCCCGACCACTCCGCGCCCCGCCTCAACGACACCGTCTGTCAGATCAAGTCCTGATTACTACAAATGACGCGTGCCGCCGGCCATACTGCCTCCGCCTCCACTCCACCCTGCCAAATTGACCGAGAGGACTCGGGGCCGGCAACAGGCGAGCGCTCCTACAACGGCATCTTCGCCATGTCGCGACAGCTCCGCGCACAGTCCTGGCAGGTGCGGGCGCAGCGCTGCATCTGTGGGTCCGATGTGAAGCCTTCGCAGTCGCGCGCGCACGCCTCGCACAGGCGTGCGCAAGCCTCGCAGACCACCGCATGCTGCGGCGAGCGCCGCAGCAGCGAGTTGGCGGTCGTCTGGCACATCTCGGCACAGTCCAGCAGGAGCGCCAAGTGGGCCACCGCATTGTGCCGCCCTCCCTGTTCCGTGCAGTACCGTCCCGTCTCAAGGCACATGGCGTGCGACTTCAGGCAGCTGTCGACACACTCCTGAACCGTCATCTTCCCGCCGCCCATGTCCGGCATCGCACCGGCCTGTTGAGCCTCGGCGAGGCGGACGGATAAACCCGTTGCGGCAAGGGCAAATCCGGAGCCGAGCATCCAACGTCGGTCTTGCATCTCATCACTCCTCGGGACTTTCTTTGAGCTACGATCGCGGCTCGTTCTCGAGGGCGACTTCTTTGGCCCTGTTTTGATCCGCTTCGTGAACGATCTCGCTGTCCTCAGGTCAGGGCTTCGTTCAGTGGTGCTTGTACCAGCCTACCCCTCTGATGTTGTTCCAAGCATCCGTCTGGTGACAACGGTAGCACTGTTCGACGCTGGCATGTTCCTGCCCGGCTACTTTTTCCGACACCATCTCGAAGTGCATCATGTAATGGCTTGGCGGCGCCTGATGGCATTGCGCGCAGTCCGTCGAGGCCGGCGATGGATGCCGGAAACCCGCGACCGACCAAGCGGTCACGCCGTGGCAGCTGCCGCATCCCGCGCCGAACAGGCCGCGATGCGGATCCTTGTTGGAATGGCAGGTGGCGCAGGCGAGGTGCTCGAGGTTTTCCCGATGGTCGGGGCGGATTTCCAGAGCCTCGGCGAAGCGCAGGAGTTGCTCCGTGGCGCCTCCCCCCTCCTTGCCACCGAGTTCCTGGCGGTAGCCCGCCGCTGAGAGCACGGCGTGCTGCATCTCGGTCGGCTTGGCTCCGCCTTCATGCTCCAGATGACAACCGGTGCAGGTCCCAACGGTGGCATGGAAGGCCGTCGATTGTTTCGACAGGATCGCTGGCGCGCTCGCATGACAGCCGATGCAGTTCTTCGCCTCGATCCCGACGTGCGGCGTATGGCAGCTCTCACACTGCCCCGCGATGAACTGGTGCTTGGCCGAGAGGGCCCCCGGCATGACCAGCCCCTGCCAGCCCGCGACCGAGGCGCTGCCCGAGCGGTGCAAGAGGTAGGGCACAACCAGTCCCGCCAGCAGCGCTGCAAGACCAGTCAAAGCGTATAGGAGGGACGTACGGGTCATGGCCACCACCGCAGGCCGTAGTAGAGCCCGGACCAGACGTGGAGCACGAGCAGACCGTATAGGAGAATCGCCACCAGGATGTGCAGGGGGAGCCATTTGTCGAAGAGGCTGCGCATCACCTCCTCGGTCCGGATCGCGGATTCCACGTCCGCCATGGTGTCGGCTACCTCGACGAGTTGGCGCGCGCCTCCGGCCGGAGCAACATCCAGCACGGGGTCCGCAGGGCTGAAGAAAGTCCGCGCCAATCGTGCGAGGACGCCAGCCGGAGCCGGTTGTGGCGAGTTCCGCGCCTCCGACGAAGCCCGTTCGAACGCGGCCGTCAGGATAGCCAGATCCGAGCGCTGGCCCTGCACGGCCTTGGCAATCCGCGCGAGCAGATGGCGTCCGATGTAGCCGGTCAGCACGACGACCAGCATCATGCCCGTGAGCGAGACGCCGAGCGGGCTCCTGAACTTGTGGGCGCCATGGAGGAGGCCCAGGATCGGGGCGAGCACCCCGGCGTAGACGTGCCAGGCGAGCAGCGTCCGCATGGACACGTGCTGGGTGATGCGCACCTTCAGGAACGGAACGCGCTTGATCATGACGTAGACGAGCGGCACCAGCATCAGCGCGGCACCGGCAATGCCGAGAAGGCTGCCGGCGAGGCTGCCCGGGAAGCGCGGTGAGACGTGGATCAGGTAGCCGAGCGGAAGCAGTAGGAGAAGGACAACCAGGCCACCGACCGCGAGAGCACCGCGCTCCTGCATCGCTCTCAAGCCTCGATCTGCAGGTTGCCGCTGGTCGACTTGGCCTGGCACGCCAGGATCAGACCGGCTGCCTTGTCCTCCGGCGGCAGCCCCTCCTCCACCTCCATCGAGACGGAGCCTTGCTGCAGCTTCACCTTGCAGGTCCCGCAGATGCCAACCCGGCAAGACCAGGGGATCTCGACGCCGACGCTCTCGGCGGCCTCCAGCACGGTCATGGTGGCTGGAAGGGCTGCCGACTTGCCCGAACGAGAGAACACGACTGTGTTCCGGGCCGGAGTGACGATCACCTCCGAGGGCTTCGCGACGGCCGGCGTCGTGCCCCCGAACCGGGCAGCCTCCGCCGGCGTCGGCGGTGCTGGCTGCAGCTTGCCCGCTGGGAGCGAGGCCGGTCCGAACGCCTCCGTGTGGATCTTGTCCGCCGGAACGCCGAGCGCGGCCAGCGCCTCCTTCATGGCCGTCATCATCGGCGGCGGGCCACAGACGTGGATCCGGCGCTTGGCGATATCCGGTACGGATGCCTGAAGCAGCTCCCTGGTGATCTGGCCTTCCGGTCCCATCCACTCCGTGCCCTCGCTCCGGCTCATGGTCGCGAGGACGTGCAGGTTGGGATGGCGCCGCTGCAGGTAGGCGAGCTCGTCGCGGAACACGAACTCTGCAGTGCTGCGCGCGCTGTAGACGAAGTAGATCTCGCCGGGCCAGGCCCGGTCGGTGAGGTAGCGCAGCACCGACATCAGGGGCGTGATGCCGACGCCGCCTCCGATCAGGACGATACTGTCCTCGTCCATGCCGGTGAAGGTAAACGCGCCGTACGGCGCGCCAACCTTGAGCAGGTCCCCCACGCTCACGCGGTCGTGCAGGAACTGCGAGACCTTGCCCTGGGCTTCGCGCTTGATCGAGAGCTCCGCATAGGCTTGCCGCGTCGGCGAGGAGGCGATGGTGTAGGCCCGCCTGGCAACATCTCCCGGCGCCGGTTCGACCTCGACATTCATGAACTGTCCGGGCAGGTAGTCGAACGGCAAGGGGGCTCCCGATGGCTCGACCAGGCGGAAGGTCTTGATCGAGGGCGTCTCGCGCACGACCTGTGCGACCTTGAGCACGCCGTTCCAGGCGCGGCGTGGGGCGGCCTGCCGCGGCGGGACGACCGCGTCGGACGGGAGAGCGGGCCCGGCCGTCGCGGCGGATGGCGCGAAGGCAATCGGAGGGACGGTACCGGAAGCAGCCAGGATGGGCGGCGTCGCAACGAGACCTGGTGCCGCGGGCCGCGCCGGCTGGGCGGTGCGCCGCAGGATCGACTGCGTGCGCCGCATCCGCAGGAACTGGACCGCGAGGAGGCTCGCCGCCGTGAGGCCCAGGCCGAGCATCGTGGCGATGTGGCCGGGAGAGACGCCGAAGAGGGCAGGGGTGCCGCTTGTCGCTGCGACGCCGGGCTGCGGCAGGTTCATCTGATCCTTGAACCAAGCCAGGGCGACCGCCTGGGGCTGCTCTCCACCCGCGAGGGCAAGGTGGGTAGAGAGGCCGCTCTCGAAGAGGGACAAACCCTGCCGCACCCGTGCCCCGGCATCCCGCATGGCGCTGGCGTCGCCCGCCGAGAACGCCCGCATAGTCTCATCCGCGCCACTCACCAGAAGCGGCAGCCCGGAGCTCATCCGGGCGTGAGCGTCGCGTTCGGCGGACTGGCGCTCGGCCGGTGTGAGCGCCGGCATGCTCATCAGCGTCGGATAGAGTTGCTTGCCGGGGGTCCCCTGCATGCACCCCATCATTCCGCCCCCGCAGCCCATCCCTGCCCCGGCTGCAGCGGGCGCGCTGCCGCCTCCATCCGGCGTGGCTTGCGACGGCGCACCGCCGGGTGCGGCCGGGTGATGGGACGCGTGCCCTCCGTCACCCGCTTGCCCGAGGACAGCGGCCGGACTGCCGACGAGCATTGACAGGGCGAGGAGCACACCCCCGGCCAAACGGGTGCGTTGCCGCTGATTTGAAAGGAACATGGAGCGGCCTGACCTGTGCACGGCCATTTCGCTATGGCCCTAGAAGGTTGCCAGGAACGGCACCACCAGTTCGTCGGCCACATGCTTCTGGTGCTCGTCGAGCGCGCCGTAGAGCTGGCTGAACGAGATCCGAGCCGTGCGGATTGCTTCGAGCCGTTCCGTCAAGTGCCGCTCGTACTGGTCGAGGCGCGCGGTCGGCGCTTTCGGACTGGCGGGGGCCGCGAGCTGCTGTCGAGCTTCGAGTAGGTGCTGGCGGCTGGAACGCAGCGCTTCGGCGAACTGATTCCAGGTGGCGGCCTGCGCGTCGGTGATCCTGAGTTCGGCCCGCAGGAAGGCGATGCGGCCGTCGATGCGGTCGGTCATGTCCACGCCGTTCGTGGCCATGCCGGGCATGGCCTGGTTCTGCTGCATGCGGCGCATGTTGTCGTCCATCATCCCCATGCCGCCGGACGAGGCCGAGCCTTGCTGCATGCCGCCCATGCCGCAGCATCCCTTCATGCTGCCACCCATGCCGCCGCCGGCCTGACCCGGGTCGGCAACTCCCGGACTCGGTTGGGCCCCGCCCTGGCCCATGCCGCCGGAGGGCTGCATGCCCATCATGTCATCCTCGGCGAGGAGCATCCGCTCAGACCTGCCCGCGGGTGCCGCCATGGCTTGGATTGGGAGAAGGCCAGCGACGGCCAGCACGGACGCGGCACGGAGCAGGAGGCGAGGCGAGGGCATGGTGTAGTCCTCTCATGATGTCAGGCCACCTACAGACCTGTTACCCCGGCAGGGTACCCTTGGTAGGCGGGCACCATCGTCGGAGCTCTGACCGGCACGGTCATTGATCGAGATCAAGAGCGCACACGCCCGCAGGCCCCTGACTGATCGTGGTTTTAGCGGCACGAGCCGCCCGCCTTGATCTCACTCAATGCTCGCCCGTTCCGGCCGGTCCAATCTCGATCCTCAGCCGCCATGGCGAGCCGATGAACCGAGTGGCTCAAGTCTCATGAATGCTCCAGATGAAACAGACGCATTGCCCGAGATGGTCGGCTGCCTGTGCCCAGATCCGCGTGCCTGGCGCGAGGAGGCACTGCCCTGCAATCTGCGCAGCGAGGAGGAGACGCGTGTCTTCCTTCAGCAGCAGGCCGGCCGCCTGGTTGCCGTATCGGACAAGGTGATCTCACGCGGTGGGGGCGCCGAACGGCGGTGTTTCCGCGTCAACGACGGGGTCGTGCGTCTGGTCCAGTTCTACGCGGACGGACACCGGCAGGTGACCCGCTTCGCCTTTCCCGGCGACTATTTCGGATTGAGCAGGGCGGAGCGCGAGCTTGCTTCGGAGGCCGTATCGGGGGTGACCCTGCTGGAATTCGACGCCGGGCGACTTCAGCAACTGAGCGACTGCAACCCTTATCTGGCCCGCCAGCTGACAAGTGCCCTGCGCGCAAGTGTCAGCCAAGCCACCGAGCACGTCGTTCTCCTGGGCCGAAAGGATCCGCGCCAGAGGTTGGCGGTCTTTCTCCGGATGCTGCATCGGCACCTGGGTCTCGGTGACGTGGTGCCGGTTCCGATGCCCCGCATCGACATTGCGGATTACATCGGGCTCACACCCGAGACGGTGAGCCGGGCCTTCGCGGAGTTGCGGCGGAGGTCCATCGTCGAGGACCTCGACCGTCACCTGCTTCGCTTGGACCTCTCGGCGCTCGGTCGTCTCGCTGAGGATGGAGTTTGATGCGCATCGGCATCGCGCGCCGGGCGGACAGGGTCGCCTGCGTCGGAAGATGCGGAGGCTTGTAACTGAGGCCGCTGCCAGGGCCAGCCTCCTTCGATCTCAGCTTTGAGCGAGATGCTGAGGAACGTGCGGATCAAGATGATCAGCGCCAGGACCGTAACGCTCTGGATCGAGGGCGTGACGGCCACCGTCCGGATGATGTCGGCGGCGACCAGAAATTCAAGGCCGAGCAGGATGCCACGGCCGAACGACGCGCGGAACAGGTCGTAGGCGGCCGACCACCTTGCGGCGTGCAACGCCCCTCGGAGCGCGACGGCCAGGGAGATCAGGGCGCTCGCGCCGATGATCAGAACGCCGGCGGCTTCCATGCTTGTGGTCATCAACCAGGTGAGCGGGAACGCCTGTCCCATCGACGACCCCACCGTGCGGCCGCGCGCGGCCTATCGCAGCTTGCGGATCTGCGTGACCATGATGGCCCCCTTGTGCCGCCCGATGACCGCGTGGACCGGATCCCCGGCCGCGATCCCGCGCAGCTTCGAGAAGGAGATAGCATGGAAGGTCATGTGCATCCGCGGCATCACAATCGAGCCGTCGCCGCTGCGCATCTCGGGATGCACCATGGTCACGCTGCCCGAGCCCGGATCGATCGACTCGACCCGGGCGTCGAAGTGGACGTGCCGGGCCGGATCGCCGCGCTCGGCCTGCAGGCGCTCCATGCGCGAGAGCCACTCGAAGCCGTCGATTGGGACTTCGGCCGCGCTTGCCTCGCCGCAGACGACACCGAGGCCCAGCAGTGCCAAGGGCAGCAGCAGCTTTCTCATCATGCCTCCTTGAGGTCCAGTTAGGCTGCGCTGGGCGAGGGTGCCTGTTGACAGCGGCCAAGTTGATCAAGGCGCTCACTCCGCCCGCATGCCCGCGGTCGCACAGGAGTGCTCCCGCAGGCAGGGAGCTGACGGAGCCTGAGCGCAGGTCAGGAGAGACTGCTCCCGCATCGCCGGATCATCAAGGATTGCTCAAGCGTCGAGCTCCCCGAGGGGCGTTCTCGTCGACTTTACGTTGCGACGGGTTCATGACGATCTCCTCCACGATGTTCTTTTCGTATCAGGCCTGACATCCAGCTCCTTGATTTGGATCAAGAGACGGGGCGCAGGTTACAGGCTCGGCCCGGATTGCGGCGGACGCCGCTCTTGTCGTCCGGTTCGCGCTGGATCTCGCGGGCATCAGTCGGCGCGTGGTCCTGAGCGACGTCCGGAAATGCGAGCATCCTACCGCTGAATGGGAGTGAACACTCACTCCAAAGGAAGGCCGCAGCGGTTCACAGGCTACACGTCACGCATTCGTCCGTTCTCGCACGAAATCGCTACCGCACGCACGAACCCTCGGAGAAAACGTGCCGTATTCGCCACAGTCTCGGAGGAAGTAGCTCCAAGCCGCATCCGAGTGTTGATTTGGATTGAGCGCCTGATCTTAATCAATGCTCCAATCAACGCATGCGTCGGAGGCTACCCGCCCTAAAGAAGCGGCGCACCCGGCCGGCGGTACCCCGTGCCGCGATGAGGCGATCAGACAGGGGCAGGATCATGAGGCCATCAGGACTGTTCAGGCTGGCGTGGTTCGCGCCCCTTCTCGTGTCCGTCTTCCTTGCGCAGCTGGCCGCGGCCGATACGCACGACCTCGTGCTCGAACGCAAGGTGGTGAATGTCACGGGCCGCGAGCGGACCGGCATGTTGATCAACGGCCAACTGCCAGGTCCTACGCTCCGGCTGAAGGAAGGCGAGGACGCCGTCATCAACGTCACCAACCGGCTCGACGAGACCGCCTCGATCCATTGGCACGGGCTGATCGTGCCGCCCGAAATGGACGGCGTGCCGGGTATTGCCCCGGGATACGGCGACGGCATCCGGCCGGGCGAGACGTTCACCTATCGGTTCAAGGTGAAGCAGTCGGGAACCTACTGGTTCCACAGCCACTCGTCCGGGGAGCAGGAGCAACTTGGAATTTACGCGCCGCTGATCATTGAGCCGCGTGAGCGCGAGCCGTTCCGGTACGACCGCGACTACGTGATCATGCTCTCGGATTGGACCGATGAGGACCCACGGCGCATCATCAAGAACCTGAAGGCCAACAGCAGCTGGTACAACCTCAACCGGCGCACCCTGGTCAGCCTCTTCCAGGAATTGAGCAAGGCTCCCGGCCCGGAGGCGCGGAGGGCGGTCGTCGAGGACCGTGTCACCTGGGACACGATGCGTATGGATCCGACCGACATCGCGGATGTCGGGGGCGGTCTCTCCTATCTGGTGAACGGCCTTATACCGGAGCGCAACTTCACGGTCCTCTTCAAGCCCGGCGAGCGGGTCCGTCTGCGCTTCATCAACGCGTCGGCGATGACCTACTTCGACGTCCGCATCCCCGGGCTGAAGATGACGGTCGTCCAGGCCGACGGCAACAACGTCCAGCCGGTGCAGGTCGACGAGTTCCGCTTCGGCAACGCCGAGACCTACGACGTGATCGTGCACCCGACCGAGGATCGAGCCTACACGATCGTGGGCGAGCCGATCGATCGCACCGGCTTCGCTCGCGCAACGCTGGCGCCCAGGCCTGGGATGATCGGCGCGTTGCCGCCCCACCGCCTCCGCCCGCTCACGTCCATGGCCGAGATGGGCATGAACTTCGGGCCGAAGGGGTTCGACCGTGGCACCCCTCTGCCTGAACAGGATATGCCGGGCCATGTCGCGCCGGAGATGCCCATGGGTGCCATGGGCGGGATGGGCAGCATGTCGGGGATGGACGGCCAGCAGGGCAGCCAGGGCGGGATGCAGGGTGGCGCATCGATGCAGCAGGGCGGCATGCCGGGGATGGACGACAGCCGCATGGGGCAAGGCGGAAGGAAGCCTAGGCCCAAGAAGCCGGCCAAAGCTCCGGGCATGCCGGGAATGGATCACGGCACCATGCCGGGCATGAGCAGTGCGCCCGCCGAGCAGAAGACTACCTGGGCCCAGATGCAGGGTATGGACCACGGAAACATGCCCGCCATGGGACCGAGCTCCTCGCCTGGAGGTCCCACCCCGCAAGCCGGGGTCCTCGCGGCAGCGACCGGGGGCGTGCAGCAAGGACCCCAGGCCGACGCCCTCCGCGGCGGCGAGGACATGCCGAACGAGGGTCCCAGGATCGGCAACGACATGCCTGCCGCCCTGGTGAACCGGACCGGCGCGCCGCCCGGAACCAAGGTGCTCTCTTATCGCGACCTCAAGGCGCTGAAGCCTTATCCGTACAAGAAGTACGACCGCATCATCGAGATGCGCCTGACCGGCAACATGCAGCGCTACTTCTGGTCGATCAACGGCCGCAAGTTCAGCGAGGCCCAGCCCATCGTCCTACGCTACGGCGAGCGGGCCCGCTTCCGGTTCATCAACGAGACCATGATGCCCCATCCCATGCACATCCACGGCACCTGGTTCCTGCCGGAGGTCGGCAACGGTGCACGCAACCCGCTGAAGCATACGGTCAACATCAACCCGGGCGCGACGCTCGACGTCGATGTTCCGGCCGACGCGGAGGGGCCGTGGGCATTCCACTGCCACCAACTCTACCACATGGAAGCCGGCATGATGCGCAAGGTCATCGTCCAGCGACAGTCCACGGCACAGCGGTAGGAGGATTCTATGAAGACCCTACTCGCCTCGTTCGCTGCCGGGCTCGGCCTTCTCGCCTCCTTGGCTTCTCGGGATACGGCCCATGCGCAGAACGCGCCCCTTTTCGCGCAGGACGTCCCGTACTCGGGGCTTCGCAGTCTACCTGGAACGGACTTTCCGGACCAGGCGCCCTTCAGCAGCATGCGGTTCGACAAGCTGGAGTGGAATCGCCTGGGCCGGTTTGATAGCGCCCGCTGGGACATGGAGGCGTTTTACGGAAATGATTACGACAAGCTGTTCTTGAAGTCGGAGGGTTTCTACAGCGGACGAGCTAAGAGGTTCGACGAGGCCCAGGTTCAGGTTCTCTACTCGCACCTGATCAGTTACTTCTTCGATCTGCAGGTCGGCATCCGTCAGGATCTCTCGCCCACACCCAGGCGCACCTATGCCGCAATCGGCATTGAGGGGCTGGCCCCTGGTTTCTTCGAGATCGATGCCACCGCGTATGTGAGTCAGAAAGGCGAGATCTCTGGAACGTTCACCACCTGGTACGACCTTCTGATCACCAACCGTCTCGTCCTGCAGCCACGCGTTGACGTGAGACTTCAGCTGCAGCGCATTCCGGAGCTGCAGTTGGGCAGCGGCTTTACGGATCTCGAGCTTGGGGCGCGCTTGCGCTACGAGTTCACCCGGGAAATCGCGCCCTACATCGGCGTGACTTGGGACCGTAGGCTGGGCGAGACGGCCACTTTCGTCAAGCGCAACGACGAGCCGACCTCGAGCGTCTACTTCGTTGGAGGCGTTCGCCTATTGTGGTGAGCAGTACGAGACTCGGGCATGAAATTGCACGAACGGAGTCAGCCACGGTGAGCGGAACAGCAGCCGTTTTACAGCATGTTTTCCCGGGGCAATCTTCGGGGCGTCGCGCATACGGACGTTCTTCCCGGTGCAGCGCAGGATGAAAGGTGCAATCCATCGCCGCAGCAAGGTCGGCGATCTGCGCGCCCGGTCGCACATTGCGTGCTACCCGCAGGTCTCGCTCACTTGATCTGAATCAAGGAGCACAGGCCGGAGTTCGATATCCTTCCAAGATGCAGACATCCACGAAGGCGGACAGGATCATGAAACAGGTTATTGGTATCGCGCTCGCGCTCCTCACCATTACGGGCCCGGCCTGGGCTGCCCCCGAGACGGAGACGAGCTCGCATCCGAAAGGTCACGCCGCGCAGGCCACTCAGGAACAACGCGTCGCAGAGACAACCAAGAAAGATACTCAGCGCACGCGTGACACTGGCGCGCCGGAAAGCCGGCCCGGGTATCACGGCGACACCAGCAGCAAGCACGGCAATGCGAAATTCCCGGAGCGTCCCGAAAGCCAGCATGGTCATGGCGAGACCCCGGGCGGCCCTCAGCACTGACGCTGCGGCCGAGTTCGACGTCACCACGCGGCACCGCCGAACTCAGCGTCGTTAAGATCCGGGTTCGCCGCGGCTGCGCCTACCTATTTTCGGAAGGCTTGCAAGTTTTGACGGAGTGGCCTGTCTCCAAACCGCCGGACCCGAATGTGCTCCCAAAAGCGGACCCGGATGTGCTCCCAAAAGCGCTCAAGGTGATCGCAGGCGCCAAGAAGGTCTCGCATCCAGACAACTTAAGTCAAATCCGACGGAGTAGACTTCTCCAGACCATTCGCCTCCGCTCCGACGGATTGTGAACTTCACCCGCTGAGTAGGCTGCCGCGGGGTGGCATCGAGAGCCGCGGCATAGAAGCCACGAGACAGGCTCCTCGGCGGCGGTCTCGGCGCTCGCTTGCAACCCGGCCACCGCTCCAGAGCATCTCCGCCATGCAGGCGTCGAGAGCCAGCGGCGGATGCGCCGATCCGAGCGAGGGGGCCACTCAGAACAAACTTGGGCGTAACATGCGGGCTCCTCGGCCTGCTTGATTCAAATCAATGCATTGCCGTTCCGAGCGGTGTCGGATGGCGCTCGGACAAGGCGCTTGCCGCCGGACCGTGGCTGCCCGGAGCCTTGTGGGTGGGCCTCGATCGGAGCAGGCGGCCGATGGACGAACCAACAGACTCGGCGGGTGGGTCACCCATCGCAAGCCGAGGGCTCCAACGAGCTGCGGTACCGCCACAAGCCCAGCACGCGTGGGAAACGATCGGGGCTGCCGTATTGTCAGAAGGGCAGAGGCAACGATGACCGACATTTCGCGCAGACGGGTGCTGGGCGCCGGCGGTCTCATCCTGGCTGGTACCTCCATGATCAGCGGTCGAACGCAGGCCGCCGGCCTTCCGGAAGCCCCGATCATGGACAAGGCAACCATGCAGCCCCCGCTCTATCCGACGAGCGGCCCCGACTACCAGCCGGTGGTGACCCTCAACGGCTGGACCCTGCCCTGGCGCATGCGCGGCGACTGGAAGGAGTTCCACCTCGTGGCCGAGCCCGTCGTGCGCGAGATGGCGCCCGGCATGAAGGCCCACCTGTGGGGCTACAACGGCCAGTCCCCCGGTCCGACCATCGAGGCGGTGGAAGGCGACAAGGTCCGCATCTTCGTCACCAACCGGCTGCCGGAGGCGACGACAGTTCACTGGCACGGCCAGACCCTGCCCAACGGCATGGACGGCGTGGCGGGCCTGACCCAGCCCGGCATCCCGCCGGGCAAGACCTTCGTCTACGAGTTCATCCTCAGGCGCTCGGGCACCTTCATGTATCACCCCCACTCGGACGAGATGATCCAGATGGCGATGGGCATGATGGGCTTCTTCGTCGTGCATCCGCGCGATCCGGCCGAGCGGCGGGTCGACCGCGACTTCGTCTGGCTGCTGAACGCCTACGACATCGAGGCCGGGTCGTACGTGCCCAAGGTCAACACGATGCTCAACATGAACATGTGGTGCTTCAACAGCCGGGTGTGGCCGGGCATCGACCCGATGGTCGCCCGGCAGGGCGACAAGGTCCGGATGCGCTTCGGCAACCTGACCATGACCAACCACCCGATCCACGTCCACGGCGTCGACTTCCACGTCACCGGTACGGACGGCGGCTGGATCGACGAGGGCTACCAATTGCCGGAGGTGTCAGTCGACGTCGCGGTAGGGCAGATGCGCGCCATTGAGTTCAACGCCGACGCGCTCGGCGACTGGGCGATGCATTGCCACAAGTCGCACCACACCATGAACGCCATGGGCCACAACGTGCGCACCTACATCGGCGTGAACCTGAAGAGCACGGCCAAGCAGATCCAGAAGATCGCGCCCGGCTACATGCCGATGGGCTCCCGGGGTGGGGGCGACATGAGCGAGATGGAGATGCCGCTGCCCGAGAACACGCTGCCGATGATGACGGGCGCGGGACCCTTTGGCTCGGTCGAGATGGGCGGCATGTTCACCGTGCTGAAGGTGCGTCCCGGCCTCGCGGACGGCGATTACAGCGACCCCGGTTGGTACCAGCACCCGCCGGGCACATTAGCCTACGAGTGGACCGGCGAGCCGCTGCCGGAGCCGACGCGCGCGCCGGACACGCCGAAAGGCAAGCGGGCGCGTCAGACCGATCTCAGCGTCGTGGATCCGCGCAAGCGCCGCACCGCCGTGAACGCCGGCGGCCATGAGCACTGAGCCCGCTATGGCAGGCATCTTCACACATCCTGCCGGAGGCGCGCCCCAAATCCGGGTCCGGCGACCGGTAGAAGCGTTCGGAAGGGCTTCGGCCTTTCCGGAGACCGCTGCGCGGGTCCCGGCTTTTGCCCCCGATCGGCCAACTCGCGCAGCGGTTCGTCTCACCACAGGGACCATGCATCGTGCATAAGATCGCGCTTGTTTCAGGATGTTGTCGACGGAGCCTCCCGGCGGAAAGACACCTGAGGCTGTCGATCGGCGCTGCTCTCCTTGGAATGAGCCTGGGAGCGATGCCAGCCTTGGCTCAGTCCGGCCTCGCGGTCGCTCCGAGGTCTGAAGAGCAGGTCGCCCAAACGGCGCCTGGAACGCACCACCCGCAGTATGTGGCGCCGACCGGACGACGAAAGCCTCCCGGTGCGACCCTGGATGATCGGGAAGGGATCACTCCCCGTCTTGAGCACCACGATAAGGAGCTCAAAGAGCATACCCTGAAGAGCATCTGTCAGGGATCGGCCGACTGTAAGGGAGGGCATCGCCGACCATAACAAGGACCAGTCCGGACGGAACGCCGGCAAGGTGGATGGGCCCTGCTGTTTCCTGTTCGTGCCATGCCTGTAATTCCAGGTTCACGGGACCGTCGGAGGACAACTCCCGCGAAGCACAACCGATGTGGGCGGGGAGCAGTCTCATTGTTCCACAGGTCAGCTTGCCGATGTCGCCAGAGCGAGGTCAATTCAGAAAAATCCTGCGAGTACACAGGCCGCAGGTCAGAAGGCTTGCGCGGGCTGTGCGGATTTTCAGACATTGAACGGTTTGTAACAGGTATCGTTTCTCGCTATCCTCGCATAGACAGGAGTTGAATATGAGAAAAGTTCTGGTTTTGACCACCGGCTTGATCTTGCTGACCGTTCCCGCCCTGGCCCAAGGTGGATCCCCCTACAACAATTCCGGCCAACAGGCTGGCGGAGCCGCCGGGGGCATGGGTCGGCGGATGGGATCGACCAAGGCCGAGAACCCAAACATGGTGATGCCCCCGCGTGGTTCCGAGGGCACAGCTGCGGCCACGCCCGGCTCCCGCAAGGTTACGCGCAAGCGCTCGAAGACGATGAACATGAACCGTGGCCGCATGCGCGGCCACGCGATGTAAACTCAGAGTACGCCTGTTGAGAAGGCATCCGTTCCGCCGGCCGATTGGATCCGGCGGAATGGATGCCCTTGAGCGTGGCTACCGTCGTTGAATCGCCGCTTGGTCGCCCCGCAGCACCTCGTGATGCGTGGCCTCTCCCACGCGCCAGAAGCGGATGTCGAACCTCTCGCTTCCGAGCCGCAGGTCGGTCAGCGTGATGTCCGGGAGCCAGGGCGGCAGCACCGGGTCGATGTGCAGGTGACCGCGCGGCGCGTCAGGCCGAAGACCCAGGATCGCCTGCAGCAGCATGAAGGCCGAGCCGGCGGCCCAGGCCTGCGGAACGTTGGCGCCGAGATACTGAACGGGAAAGCCACCCGGTTCACGTTGCACGCCGGCATAGAGCTCGGGCAATTGGTTCAGCAGGAAGTGGCTGGCTGCCTCGCTGACGTCGCGGGCGATGCAGGCCGCTTCGGCGGCGTAGCCGTAGCGTTTGAAGCCGAGCGCGATGATGGCGTTGTCGTGCGGCCAGACCGAGCCGCACTGATACGAGTAGGGATTGTACGACGGGTGCCGCGCGGACAAGGTGCGGATGCCCCACCCGCTCCACATATCGGGCTCCATGAGGCGCGTAACGACACGGCCTGCGCGCTCGGGCGGAACGATGCCGGACCACAGGCAATGTCCCGGGTTGGAGGCGACGGTGAGCACCTTCCGCTTCGCGCCATCGAGCGCATAGGCGTAGAAGCCCCCCTCTTCGTCCCAGAAGGCTTCGTTGAAGTGTTGGAACAGGGCAAGAGCCTTCGCGCGCAGGGCCTCCGCCCGGCTGCCCTGCCCGAGAGCGTCGAACATCTCGGCCATGCCGTTCCAGGCATCATAGACGTAGCCCTGCAACTCGCACAGGGCCTTCGGTCCTTTGACCAGCGTGCCGTCCGGATAGGGAACGGCATCGCCCGCATCCTTCCAGGACATGTTCTCGTACCCGGCCGGCGAGCGCGTCTCATATTCCTGGAACCCATCGCCGTCGCGGTCGCCGTAGATGTCGATCCAGCTCAGGCATGCCTCCGCCGTCGGCAGATGGCGCTCCAGCAGGGCTCGGTCCCCCGTCCAAAGCCATGCACTGTGCAGCGTGATCAGGTAGAGCGGCGTCGCATCCGCCGTGCCGTAGTAGGGCGTGTGCGGGATCAGCTTGAAATGAGCCAGCTCGCCATGACGCATCTCGTGGAGGATCTTGCCTGGCTCGGCATCCCGGTCATCGTCGCGCTCGCGCGCCTGGAGCGTGCCGAGAACGTCCAGGGTTCCGAGGCCGAACGCGGGATCGACCAGCATGGTTTGCAAGCTGGTGATCAGGCTGTCGCGCCCGAACAATGCCAGGAACCAAGGCAAGCCGGCAGCGGGGATCAGTCTCGCCGTACCACCGGTGCCGGGATGCGGGAGTTCCAGTGCCGCGATGTCGTCGACGGCTTGGCGGAAAAGGCGGTAGACCTCCTCGTTCCCGGTGCGGATCTTGAGCGCACTCCGCCGCCAATCCGCGCGAATCCCCGCTGCATGCGTATCTGGGGCCTGCTGTATGCAGCATGACGGTGCCGCAAAGCCCTTGGCGCAATCCGTTATCTCGTAGAGAAGGCAACAGTGCCAGGCCTGCCCCGGCGCAAGCTTCACCTCGAAGCTCAAGCGACCATTCGCATAGACGGCGTCGGGCCTACCGCTGTGCGGGCCAACAGACATCGTCCGATGGAAGTCGGCATTCCGATAGGTGGTGCGCAAACGCTGGTCGATCACTGACCATTCGGTCACGATGTGACCGCGGCGCACGATGTGATCAGCCTTCACCTCGAAGATGTCGGCGAAATCGCACCGGAGCGCAATCTCCAGATTGAAGCGGACCGGCTTCAGACCGTAATTGGTGATATCGAGATCCTCGTGCATGCCGCCGTCGATGACGCGGCCGAGGACAAGCCCCAAGGTTTGGGCTGGGACGGCTCCATCCTCTGTCGCGAAGGCGCGATTGATGAGAAAGATGCGGGCGACGTCGTAGCTGACTGCGCCGCCGTTCAGCAGGTCCCACGGTTCTCCGTTCGCATACACGGCCCAGGCGCTGAGCAGGCGAGTGTCCCTGAAATAGAGCCCCTTATCCGATGGGTAGTCGATCTGCCCAGTGAGCTTGCTCATCAAGATCGTCTGCCCCCCATGGATGACGATCTGTGCTGGGCCGACCGGAACTTTGAACGACATGACGGGAGGATCCCAGGAGATTTGCTTATCTATGGCCGGGCCGCAGCTTCCGAACGGACGTTCATCTGTACACTACGCGGTCGTAGGTGCCGCTCATATGTCTCGCCCGGACCGGAATGGTCGAGGCAGCTCACGCGTGGGTTGCACGCCGACTATTGGGGCCGGGGTGCCCAGAGTGGGTAGCAGGAAGATCGTGCAGGGCTCGGAATGCCTTGTAGAGGACGCGCGGATCGAACGCGCCCTTGTAGAGGGCCGGCGGCTCGCGCTTCAGGCCCAGCAAAGCATAGGCTGCAACCTGCGCCGAGCGGATCGAGTATTCGACGGTGAACACCACGTCGTCCGGCAGTTCGCAAAATTGGCCGATGAAGGCGAGATTGCCGTAGCCGGGCGGCGTCACCTGCGGACGGTCGCCCTCCTCGCGCGGCAAGAATTGGCTCGTGATGAAGGGCATCATGCAGGGAATGCAGGTCGAGGTATCCAGGATCTGCATCGTCTCCGTGCCAGCTCCCAAGTGGCCGAGGATCTCTGTCAGGATCTCCCGCCCGGTACAGGCTGCCATCGGCTTGGCAACGAAATCGCCTGGCTGGTCGACGAACAGGCCGTAGCCCCAGAACACCGCGACATCCTTGGGCTGGCCGAGGAAGTGGGGCTGGTGCGGGATGACGATGGAGGCTCGCCAGCCCGAATTTGGAAAGGTGACCAAGCCGCCCTCGCCCGGCACGTTGCCGGTCAAATCTCGCACGATCCGCAGGAAGGTGGGGTCGCGCAGGGTGGTGGTGAACGACACCCATTTGGAAGCATCGATGTGGTCGCTGAAGGCGGAGGGCCGCCCGAACTCTGACCGCCCTTGGGCAATCTTGTCCCAAAGGGTCCAGGCGCCGCCAGCCATCTTGCCATTGAGCACTGGCGCCGCGTCCATAGCGCCCAGGCTCGAGCCTTCGGTCATCGAGCCGAGCGTCACCAGGATCCGATCCTGCGAGTTGACCACGATTTCGCCGGGCCGCCCCTCGCGTTCGTAGAGGATGCGGTCCACGATTTTCTCGCCGTCGTGCTCGACCAGGCGCAGATCAACGACGCGGGTCTCGATTTCAAAGTGGACGCCGCGCGCCTCCAGCCACTTGCACAGAGGCAGGACCATGGAATCGTACTGATTGTAGACGGTCCGCATGATTCCATGGAGTTGGTTGAAGCCCTCGACCATGTGGGCGAAGCGCACGAGATAGCGCTTGAACTCGACGGCGCTGTGCCAAGGCTGGAAGGCGAACGTGGTGGACCACAGGAACCAGAAGTTGGTCTCGAAGAACCCCGGATCGAACTGGTCGGCGATGCTGGTACGGCCGAGCAGGGCCTCCGGCTCGATCGCGAGGCGTTCGATGGTCAGGATCTGCCGCTCGCTCAAGCCGAACTCTGGTGCGGTCTCCCGTTGCCCATCTCGGACCAGTCGCGACTTGGACGAGGTCTGCAGGACCGTGTTCCAGTCGAAGATCTCCTGGGTAACGCTCCGGCTGCCGTCGAGTGTCGGAATCGAGGCGAACAGGTCGTAGGTGCAGAGATACTTGCTCTCGAGCATGCGTCCGCCGCGCAGGACATAGCCGTTCTCGGGCGAGCCGGAGCCGTCGAGACTGCCGCCGAGCCTATCGAGCTCCTCGATGATGGTGATGTTCTGCCCGAGCATGTTGCCATCCCGGATCATGAAGGCGGCGGCTGCCATTGAGGCGATCCCGCCACCGACCAGGTAAGCCTTCGCCTCGCCGCGGCCGGCACGATGGTTAACGGAGGGATCGATGCCGCCACTCGTTCTAACCATAGTGGTGGCTCCTTCAGAGGCTGTTTGACCGTACCGCTTGCTTAACGGGTTGATTTTGCGAGAAGCAGCAACGGATGTGGAGGGACGAAAATACCGAACCCGGCAAGGACGACCGTTTGGGCTGAACCTCGCAAGCACCGACCAAATCTTCCGAGCCTATTATCTCAAGCAGTGCGGATCTGTGAGGTCAAACAGGCTCTCAGAAAGCTGGCAATGCCGCTCGCGTTCCGGCGCGTGGTTGGGATGATTCAACTGGGGCGATTGTGGATCGGTGTTCCGCTCCGAACAGCGCTGGCGGTTAGCAAGGCGAGGAGCGGCGTCTCTCCACCCGGATCTGAGACGGCGCGCTCGCCTCGTTGCATAGAACAGTCGCCCTGCCCGAAATCCCGTGGGCGAGACCAGGAAGTTCATCCGCAAGCTCATACTGGCATCCTGGGCACTGGCACACCTTCCCACCCGACCTCCTGCCTCGCGCAGACGTTTCCTGACCTTTGCCGATGCCCTCGGCAGCATCCGAGGCCCCATTCGAAAGGCCGATTGTCCGGCGTTTCGACCGTCCAGGGTGAGCCTCCGCGCGATCTTTTCCAGGATCTCGCGGAGGCTGCCGGGAAAATTGTGAACAAAGGCCTACGAGTGGATCATGTCCTCCTCGGAAACCTCTGGCATTCCCTTGATGCTGTTGAACGGCACGATGGCCATCATCTTTCCGTTCTCCAGCTTTATGCAGTTGAACTTGCGGCCTGTTTTCTTGTCGGTCGCGACTACGATCTGCGAATTGTGACCCGATATTGGCGTTGCCCCTGAAACCGAGAAATCGTGACCCCAAGCCGAGAAGGTTTGCTCGGCCAGAGCAGTTCCGGTAACGGCCGCGACGAGCAGGCCGGCGACGACAAGAGCTTTCGACATGACGAAGTTACTTTCCTGGCTGGCGTTGAATGACTTGTCCTAAGCCCAAAGTGTGGGCTGCGGAGGCTCCCGACCCCGCCTTCGGCAGGCACATTCGGCCACATTCGGCCGGCATTCCTCTCTAAATCTCATTCGAGACCGCTTGGCGCAGCCCTGCATTGATTTGAATCAAGTCGGAGCAAGCGTTCGAGTTTTATGTTCAAAGTTGTTCCGAGCGGGCGGCCGGGTCATTCTGCGCCGACGCGTGCGCTGCGAGACGGTGCTCGCATTCGGGGCGAAGCTGCCGGTCTGCTTGATCGCCATGGAAGCATGTTGCGGCGCTCATCAAATGGGTCAAACCTTGGCCGCTCAAGGTTACACCGTTCGGCTGATGTCGCCCGAGTACGTGCGGCCCTACGTCGAGGCGCAGAAGAATGTTTGATCCCGCGGTGTGATGGTACAGTTGACCACCATGCTACGAGGGATGCGCATCGTGAGAATGGAGGCATCTCGGAGCCACCTCTGCCCGCATTGATTCAGATCAATGTAGTATTGCATCAAGTGGCGTCGAATGCATCTTTGTAAGAAAGCCCTAAATTAAGGAAGCGGGGTTATTACTCACCGCCGCCATGGAGCGGGATTTTCCGTTCGGGACCAATGGGTTAGGCCAGATTTTCGCGGTTCCTATGGTCATAGTAATTGCAGCGCCATTATCAGTACTTACTGTGGCTGCATCGAGTCTGCCATAGCAAATATTACGTCGTTACTGTTTTGTGCCGAAATTCCGATTTCAAAGGCTCCGGACCCTCACGAGCTGGAAATTTGGGTCGCGCGCCAACCCGCTGACGAAATTGGCCTTTTGGAATTTATGAGGGGTGGGTAATTACCCTGCGGGAGCGCCCCGTCACTGGCCGGCTTCAGATCGGAGCGGCGGCCGGCTTCGTCGGAGTACGCACCCTGGCCTTATGCGAATGATGGGTGAGCTTGGTTTCGCTTCTTAGGGGACCGGTGAGAGGATGGTCGAAAACGTACGCTAAGCGTCGCGGCCTTGCTGGTGGAGGCGGAGCGGCCTGAGCCGTTCGCGGGGCTTGTCGATTTCGGCCCAGAGGTAGTCGCCGGTGAGGCCGACATGCTCCCAGCCCAGCGGGGCGACGTGGGCGAGCCGTTCGTCGGGCACCGCGACGCCGCTGCCGCGCAGATGGCGGACGGCGCGATCGAGATAGACGGTGTTCCACAGCGTGACGGCCGCGGTCACGAGGGTCAGGCCGGAGGCACGATGGCGCTGGTTCTCGAAGGTGCGGTCGCGCAGCTCGCCGAGGCGGTTGAAGAAGATGGCGCGGGCGAGCGCGTTGCGGGCCTCGCCCTTGTTGAGGATGCTGCCGGTCCGGCGCCGCTGGCCGGGATCGTCGAACCAGTCGAGCATGAACAGGGTGCGCTCGACCCGCCCGACCTCGCGCAGCGCACGCGCCACGGGGTTCTGGCGCGGATAGCCCGCGAGCTTGCGCAGCATGACCGAGGCGCTGACGGTGCCGGCCCGGATCGAGGCGGCGAGCCGGAGCGTCTCGTCCCAGTCCGCCTCGATGGCGCGGACGTTGACCGGCCCGGCGACGAGCGGGCGCAGCGTCGGCCACGGGTCGAGCGGCGACAGGCCGGACAGCCGGCGTTCGTTGATATCGCGGATGCGCGGCGCGAAGCGGAAGCCGAGCAGGTGGCACAGGCCGAAGACATGATCGACCGCGCCCGCGGTGTCGGTCGCATGCTCGCGGATGACCAGGTCGCTCTCATGATCGAGCAGGCCGTCGAGGACATGGGCGGCCTCGCCGGCATTGGCGGCGATGACCTTGGTGTGGAACGGCGTGAAGCGGTCGGTGACGTGCGTGTAGAACAGCACACCGGGTTCGGTGCCGTAGCGGGCGTTGCGATCGGCGCGCGCCTCGCCCTGACCGCCGGCGCGGAAGAACTGCCCGTCCGACGACGACGTGTCGCCCGGGCCCCAGACCGCGGCGAGCGGATGCACGGTGTGGCAATCGACGATCGCCGCCAGCGCCGACAGGTAGGTCTCGTCGCGCACATGCCATTCCGCTGTCCAGCGCAGGCGCGGCAGCGTCAGCCCGCGCGAGCTTTCCGCCATGCGCCCGAGGCCCAGGTTGGTCGCGTCGGCGAGGATCGCGCCCATCAGCGCGGCCGGGTCGGAAGCGGGTACGCCGCTGCGGGCATGGACGAAGCGGTCGGCGAACCCCGACCAGGCGGCGACCTCCACCAGCAGGTCGGTGATGCGGACACGCGGCAGCATCGCGTAGAGCTGGCTCTTCAACGCCTCGGCCTCGTCGGCCGGGGAGCGCCGGATGGGTGAGATCAGTAGCTGCCCGCGCTCGATCGTCACGTCGACCAGCCCACCGGCCGCGGCGGCGCGCTCCACCTCGGTCATACGCCGGGCCAGGAGCGTGCGGCGCTCCTCATGCCATTGGGCAAACCCAGGCGACACGGCGAGGCGCAGGTTGCCATCGGCGCGCATCGTCTCGAACGCGGGCACGGGCAGCAGATAATCGTCGAGCGTGCGATAGGCGCGGCTGCCGTCCACCCAGATGCTGCCCGAGGCCAGCCGCTCGCGCAGGTGGACGATCACCGCGATCTCGTAGGCGCGCCGGTCGATCGTCCCTTCGACCGGCTGCACGACCTTGCGCCAGCGCGGCCTGATGAAGCTGGTCGGCACCCGCTTCGGCAGGACCGATCGACCGTCGCGGTACATCGTCCGCAGCGCCTCGATCGCACCGAGAAGCGGATCGCCCGACCGCGCCGTGCGGAAGGTGAAGGCGGCGAGGAAGGTCGGGGCGAACCGCCGCACGGCGGGATAGCGTTCGACCACATCCTCCAGGCCGTCATCGACCGAGCGCGTCAGATCCTCGGCAAAGCGGATGCTGCGTTC
This sequence comes from uncultured Methylobacterium sp., assembly GCA_963990595.1. Taxonomy (GTDB): domain Bacteria; phylum Pseudomonadota; class Alphaproteobacteria; order Rhizobiales; family Beijerinckiaceae; genus Methylobacterium. The sequence continues at coordinate 5,667 of CAXDNE010000055.1, read as the reverse complement.
CAGCTGATCCCACCCCACTCGGTCGTCGATCGCGCGGAAGGGGTCGCGCCCGCTCGCGCGGGCCTCGACCAGCAGGCGGCCGAGCCGGGCATGGAGGCGGGCCGTGTCCTTCAGCATCCGCGCTTGCCCGAGCAGCCGGTCGGAGCGGGTGCGGTCGGCACGGCGGAACAGCGCGCCCACCATCTTCTCGACCATGACCAGGGCGGCGTCGGTCAGCGCCGCCTCCATCTCGATCATGGAGGCGACGAGCATGGCGAGCCGACGAGGACGTTCGAGGCGGCGCAGGTGCTGGGCGGTGACGAGGCCGGCGGTGCGCGCGATGACGGCGTAGCGGGCGGCATGGATGCGGCGTGCCCCGTCCGCCGCGATCCCGATGGCGCGCACCGCGTCGAGCCGTTCGACGATCCCCTTCAGGTTGGCAGCCGACGGCGCCTCCGGCCACTCCCGTATCCAGCCGAGCCGGGTGCGGCCGTCGTCGTCCGAGGCGATCAGGCGATCGAGCGCCGCTTGCTGCTCGGCCGGGCAGTCTCGGATCAGCCCGGCATGGGCGGCCTTGCGCGCCCGGGTCCGTACGATGAGCGCCAGCCGTTCCAGCGTCGATGCGGCCGGCAGCACGATCCGGCCCAGCCGCAGCCGATCGACCATGCCGGCGACGATCGTCTCGCCCCGGTCGGTCGAGGCGGCGATCTCCGACCCCACCGCCAGCATCGATCGCACGTCCGCCCGCTCGAAGGCGCGCAGGCCGAGCCAGGCTTCGATCTCGGCGCGATGCTCGCGCAGCGTCGTCGGGCGGGCGGCATAGCTGGCGAAGTCGGTGGCATCGCATCCGATCTGACCGGCGAGCAACTCCAGCATCGCGTCGGGCACCGCCTCACCCGCCACCAGTGCGCGTCCGGGATGACGGAGGTAGCAGAGCTGCACCGCATGGCCGATCCGGTTCGGACCTCGCCGACGCCGTGCCACCTGCACGAGGTCGGCGGGACCGAGGGTGTAGAGTCGTTCGATCGTCGCGTGATCGGCAGGCGGGTCGAAGATCGCGGCGCGCTGCGCCGGTGACAAGATAGTCTTGGCCGGCATCCGCTTCCCATCCGTCACGAAACAGGAATGCGGGCCTGTTCACGGAGCGTAGACCACAAGACGGGTTGTGTGACATCATGCTGACCGATCGGCGGGCAATGCCGCTCCGTCACGCAGACGGACGTATGAATGACGACCGTGATCGGCTACGCCCGGGTGTCCAAGGCCGACGGCAGCCAAGTGCACGACCTGCAGCGCGACGCGCTCGTCGCGGCCGGCGTCGATCCCGGGCACATCTACGAGGATGCCGCCTCCGGTCGGCGCGACGATCGTCCCGGGCTCGAGGCCTGCCTCAAGGCGCTACGGATCGGCGACACGCTGGCGGTGTGGAAGCTCGACCGGCTCGGCCGCGACCTGCGCCACCTCGTCAACCTGGTCGGGGATCTCACGAAGCGCAACGTCGGGCTGAAGGTGCTGTCGGGCGAAGGCGCCTCGATCGATACCACCACGGCCAACGGCCGGCTGGTGTTCGCCATCTTCGCCGGCTTGGCCGAGTTCGAGCGCGAGTTGATCTCCGAGCGCACGAAGGCCGGGCTGGCCGCGGCTCGCGCCCGGGGCCGCAGGGGCGGTCGCCCCTTCAAGATGACGCCCGCCAAGCTGCGCCTGGCTCAGGCCGCGATGGGAAACCCCGAAACCTGCGTCGCCGACCTCTGCGTGGAACTCGGCATCACCCGGCAGACCCTCTACCGGCACGTCACGCCCAAGGGGGCGATCAGGCCAGACGGAGAAAAGCTCCTCGCCCGCACCGGTCGGCGGGCTTAGCGTACGTTTTCGACCATCCTCTCACCGGGCCCCAAGATGCCGAACACGAGCCGCCCCGTGGCGCTCGTGGTGTCGATGCCGCCGGTCAGCACCTTGAGGCCGATCCCCTTGATCTGCAGCGCACCGACCAGTTCGACCACGTGGGCGAGGGAGCGGCCGATGCGGTCCAGCTTCCACACCACGAGGGCATCACCCGCGCGCAGAGCGTCGAGGGCGCGGGCGAGGCCGGGCCGGTCGATGACGGTGCCGGAGCACGTGTCCTCGTAGATCCGCTCGGGCGCGATGCCGGCGGCGAGCAAGGCGTCACGCTGGAGGACGAGGTTCTGCTCGGCCGTGGATACCCGCGCATACCCGACCAGCATCCTCACCTCCCGGCTGCTGCACAAACGTAGCAGAGTGGTGTTTGCAAGCCATAGAAAAGTGCACGGGTTGATGCACGCCGGAAGGTCCCAAAACCCACGTTCGTGCCGACCGGCCGCAGCCTTGCATCAAACGAGGGTTAAATGCACGTCGATGCTTGGCTGGAGCCCGTTCGGAGCGTCTTCGTCGATCCCCCCGGCCGGACACGCTCCGTCGTGCGACAGGGGCCGGCTCGCAGACAGCGCCAGATCTGAATCTGACTTTCTGCTCCGCTGCTACCCAAGGTCCCTCATGTAGAGCCAACCTTGGCAGGCACGCTATGCAGCGGCTAGATTTTTTGGCCTGCGTTAACCACGCGCACAGCGCCACAGCATAACAGCTCAACGCCATCGCAGCATAAAAGCACTAGTGCATTACGATGCTTTGGCGTTGCTGGTGATCTCGGCCGTGGAGGGATGCCGTCGCTTCTCCAGCACGAGGTCTAGTCCCTCCATGAACAGGTCGTGGACCTTCTTCCGCTCGTGAAAGGCGATCTCGCGCAACACCTCATGCACGGCCCGCGACAGGTAAAGGCTGGTCCGGAACATCTCGCTCTCGCCCTTGGCGGGCTTGCTGCTCTTGCTCACCGTGGCCTCGATCGCCGGGGTCGTCTCCACCGGCAGGCTCACACTGTCATCATCATCCCCGAAGACGTTTGGTCGTCCCATTGTCAGAACCCTACTGCTTTGTTGGTTGTGGTTGCGGCCGGAGCCTTCGCCAACTCGTCCACCGACCGCCAAAGCGCGCGGATTTCCTCGGCAGCCTTCCCCTTGGTGGCGTACTCCGTCACGCCCAGTCCGACCGCGTAGGCGTCCTGATAGTCCGCCCGCTGGCAGATCAGCGGATCGGCCAGCACGCCCATGGTCCGCAGCCCCGCTGCCATCTCGCCCGCCCGGTTGTTGTTCGGGATGGTCGAGCACTGGTTGAGGATGAAGGCGAAGGGGTTCTTGCCACGCATCAGCGCCTGCACGGTCGGCAGCACTGCCTCGGCCTCGATGCGCGTCGGCCGCATCGGCACGAGGCACAGCGTCGCCGCATCCATGGCGATGTGCGTTGCGGTCGTATCCGCGCCCGGCGTGTCGAGGATGACGAGAGAGAAGCCCTTGAGCCCCTTGAGCAGGGTCGGCATCTCCGCGAGGCGGTTGAGTGGGAATTGCTGGATGTGGGGGCCACCGAGTTTGGCGGCGAGGTCCGTGTCCCCGCCCTTCTCAGCGCGGACCTTGGCTTTCTCCCGCTTATCGCCCCAGCCCACCGACGACTTTTGCAGGTCGAGGTCGAACAAGGCCACGGTTTCGCCGGTCTCAATCGCGGCGACGGCGAGGGAGGTCGCAAGGGTGGTTTTCCCTGTGCCGCCCTTCTGAGTGACGAGTGTAATCGTTCGCATGGGCGCACCATGGCCAAGGTTGTGCTGTTGCGCCACTACATAACAGCGCCACGGTGTTAAGATGCGATTACGCCGTGACGCCATTGCATCACAACGCTTGAGCATCACAGCATAAAAACGCTGCTGCGCCATACCGCAAAACGCCTCCGGAGGGGCGCTATGTCACTTGGCCTAGCGGTCAGCCTTCTTGCCCTGCTGGGCTTCCATGTAGCGGCGGAGAACCGCGTTCATGCGGGTCTGGTAGCCCCGCCCGTCGCGCTTGAAGAAGTCCACCACGTCCCGGTCGAAGCTCGCATGGATCGGGGTTTTGCCGGGGGGTAGGCCGATGGTCGCCTCGGCCCAGTGGCTCTCGTCCGTTGCCGGGTTTTCCTCGTCCTCGGCGGCAATCCGCTCGATCTCGGCCTCGGGCATGGCGCGGAGGGCCGCCCAGTCCGTGCGGTCAGTGGCCTTAGCCGTTTTGCTGCTTGGCACGGTAGATCCTCCTTTCTTTCCGGCTCGCAAGGCGGGCCGAAATAATCCGGTGCTTGGGTGGGCGCAGGGTAAACGTGACGTTCAAGATCACTCCGTGAAGTTCAACAAGCATGTTGAACCGTTGTTCGCCGTAGTCACGTCTCTTATCCTCGGCAACGCGCGCGAAGCGTCCATCGAAAACATCATCAAGGCCCGCAAAATCGATCTTGCGCTCCTGAATGTTTTTCTCGTTTTTGGGATCGTCCCAAACCGTGCGCTCGCTTTCGCCCATCGCTTAAATGTACATGATTATGGATATGTCGGCAAAGGAAAACTGACCTAAAACGCGCCCTTATGGGGTGCGTTGCGTCTCAGCCTTTAGGCTTGGCGGGAGGGATCGCGCCGCTTCCTGTAGTAGGCGGCGCGGGCCGCTCGCCCGGTGAGGAAGGCTGATGCCCTGCACCGGGGTTTGAGGGGGAGTAGGTAGGTTGGTGACCGCGATCCGACGAGGGGCGATGCCCCTCACTCGTCGGTCGCCAACCGTTCTGCGTATAGCCCGGTCTATTCGTGGGTTCACGCTCCAGATTTAAATTCATTTTTGAACTCGATGTAACGTATTTATTTAGCTAATATCAGGACGCCTTCTGGTTCTTCCCGATATTTCCACACGCCGTTTTCGTCTAAATCCATCATTTCTTCAATGTAGAGTTCGCGCTCTGTAGGGTCCGTGGAGGCGAAAGAGTTCACGCCGAAAATCCCTGCGAATTTTGCCCCGTCCGTAAGCGTGACCATAACAAACCGTGCGGTCTCACATCGTGCAAACCGCCAATCCCACGAGGTTGGCGTGTTATGGACGAGGCGCAACCGCAGCTTGGTCGCTATCCACCGCAACCACTCGCGCTGTGTTGCCACACCCAACAGCAACCCAAATGCCGATGGACCAATTATGATTAGCCCCTACCAGATCAGCGTTTTAATCAAGCTTTTTTGAGGTCAGACATCAACCCTATAAATGGGATTGATATACCATAATAGACTAGTGTGAGCGTTAGGTATCCTAGAGCCGCATCGCCAAACTTCTCCATGCGCGCGGCGATGAACTGAGACCGGATGTAGTTAATAATGAGACCAGGGATAATAAACGCCACAACCAAGTAGATGTTATTTAGATCCTTCAGATCAGGCACAAGACCGATCCTCCCGCATCATGCATAGCCGCCCTTTTCTTTCTCGCACCGTTTGGCGTCGAGCGCGGCCTGCGCCTCGATGGAAGAGGGGTAGCGGTCGCGCCGGACCGTTCCGGCCTGCCCAATCCGTCCCCATTCCCGCACGAGGTCGCACCCGCCGAATAGGTCGGGTTGCAGGGCGAGGGTGTAGAATCGGCGCATGTTCTGCGCTTCGTCCACCCGGCGGAGTTGCACCCGGTTCATGTCCCTGCCTTCATGCGCTTCTCGATGCGCTGGATGGTCGAGATACCCACTGCGTAGCTGCGGGTGAGGTCCGCATGTGCCTCCCCGTCCACAATCACGTCGGACAGCTGCTGTCACTTGGCACTTAATTATGAGAATTACATATAAACAATTCCAAATGCTTAG
>CAXDNE010000054.1:0-30669 GCA_963990595.1 uncultured Methylobacterium sp. | reverse complement strand
GCCTCGATACGCCGCCTTCAACTCACCGTCGTCACCCAATCTCCCGCATAGCTCCCTGCGCGGTCGCGCCACCATCGGGGAGCCTGGATGTCGAACAGACCGAACATCGAGAGCGAGAGTCCCACGAGAGCCATGGCCATCAGGCCCAAAGCAGTTGGTGTCTGCAAGGCGACCTGCAGGTTGCGGCCCAGCCACGCTGCGGCCAAGCCAAGGCTGGCGTAGGCCATAGCCATCCCGAGCACGTAGGTGCTGGAGAGGAGGAAGCCGCGCTCCGCTGTTAGGCCGGTGCCCGAACGCACCAGCACGCCGGACAGGATCGGCATCATTGGCAGGACGCAAGGTGTGAACGCGAGGAGAACACCCAGTCCAAACATGCCAACAAGAACACCCGGCAGGTTGCCGTCGAGCAACGTCGCTGACGAGGACGAGAAAATGCCCGCATCACTCGCTTTCACCGCTTGGTCGGCGGCGGTGACATACCGGGACTGGGTGACTGCAGCCGCCATATCGAGGCCCGCGCCTGACCGCACGGCCGGCGCTGGCAAGTCGAAAGGATCGCGTGACCGGCGGATAGCAGATACCCTTCTCGGCACAGCCCTGGTAGGCGATCCGGACCTCACGCAATCCGGCGAGGGCCGCTCCCGGTACGCTCGCCTCAGCCCGGTCACGGTAGATCTCGACTGGCCCGAAATTCGGGTCGTCCTTGATCTCGCCCGGTTCGCTGACGATGGACAGCCGCTGGCCGCCTGTCGCGGCAGCAGAGATGCGATCGCGATACAAGTAGGTGTCCGCTGCGATGACCCACTGCAATCGAAGCACGCCATCGGCGTCTCTCGTCGCGGTCAGGTCGAACGGCGCGCCTCTCCGCGCCGCTTCCTGGCAGCGCGCAGGCGACCAAGCCGAGGCTCCCGCCCAGACCGCGACAGCCGAGGATAAGGTGCACGAGAATGTTCGCCATGATTGGCGGCATCCGACCTCGTATTGGTCCGCCGGGAGTCGGATAGGCACCTTAAGCCAGCCTTAAGCTACGCCCAGTGAGTGCCGGGCAGCTAGGGAGACACGCATGCGCATCCTCGTCGTCGAGGACGATCCTATTCTCTCGGACGGCCTTAAAGCTGGGCTCGCCTTGGGCGGAGCAACGATCGATTGCGTCGCGACCTGCGCGGACGCCGATGCGGCGCTCGCGACCAGCGCATTTTCTGCGATTGTATTGGATTTGATGCTGCCCGATGGCTCAGGGCTTAACGTGCTCCGAAGTCTCCGGAGCCGTCAGGACCGCACCCCAGTGGTGTTACTGACGGCGCGAGATGCTATCGCGGACCGGGTCGCGGGGCTCGACGGGGGGGCCGACGATTACCTTGGCAAGCCCTTCGACCTCGAAGAACTCCTGGCCCGCATCCGCGCCGTCGTTCGGCGGGCATCGGGCCGGGCCACCGCCATCCTGGAGCACGGCGGCATCCGGATAGATCCCGGAAGCTTGACCGTTACGGTCGACGGGGCGACGGTGACCCTCTCGCGGAAGGAGTTCATGGTGCTTCTCACCTTGATGGAACGGCCGAACGTCATCCGATCCAAGGGCGAGTTGGAGGACCGGCTCTACGGCTGGCAGGAGGAGGTCGAGAGCAACGCTGTCGAGGTTCACGTGCATAACCTGCGTAACAAGATTGGCCGGCACGCGATCGAGACTTTGCGGGGTATTGGCTACCGAATGAGGGCGCATCCATGAATTCACTACGTGCGCGGCTCTCTGGCATCCTACTCCTCGCAACTGGCCTAATTTGGTTGAGCGCGGTCGTCTGGATCTACTTCGGCTCGAGAAACGAGGTGGAGCAGGTTCTCGATACGCGTCTGCAGGAGGCAGCGCGCATGGTGACCTCGCTCGTACGCCCCGTTGGGACCGGCGCTTCAGACGGAACCCCCGGTGTGTTCGCTCCCCCTGGCGGCTACGAGCGACAGATCTCCTGTCAGATCTGGTCTCTCGATGGCCGTATGGTGGCGCGCTCCAGTGGCGCGCCGGAGCGTCGCTTCACCGATGCCCCCGCCGGCTTCTCGGAACGTGAGGTGGGCGGCGAGACTTGGCGGATCTTCACCGTCGACGATCCCGAGAAGGGTGTACGGGTCATGGTCGGCGACAGGTTAGGCCTGCGCAGGGGCCTCGTCACCGACCTGATCATGGGGCTGCTGACACCGGTTCTATTGATAGTCCCGCTTCTCGGTATGCTGATCTGGGCGAGCGTCGGACGTGGTCTGCGGCCCTTGAGGCTGATGGCCAGCGATCTCGCAGCGCGGGACGCCGATGATATGCGCGCGATCAATACCGGACGAGCGCCGGAAGAGGTGCGGCCCCTCGCACAAGCCTTGAACGGCCTCTTCTCCAAAGTCGAGGCGGCACGCCGGCACGAGCGGGAGGTGACAGCGTTCGCTGCTCATGAGCTTCGCACACCCTTGGCTGGATTGAAGACCCAGGCTCAGGTCGCGATGGCCGCTTCGGATCCCGGTACCGTCAGGGCCGCGCTCGGACAAATCGTGGCCGGCGTGGATAGAACCACGCGGCTCGTGCGGCAACTTCTCGATACCGCCCAACTCGACGCTGACGCGGAGCCTTGCGCCCCAGCCGAGATCAACATCGGAGCGCTGATCTCTGACACAATCGAGGGCATGCGGCAGCCGGCCGGCGTCCGAACGGTCGTCGATCGCTGCCTCTCCGATTTTACGATGCGATGTGACCCGGAGAGCCTTCGCCTCGCGATCCGGAATTTACACGAGAATGCCGTTCAGCACATGGAGGCAGGGACGATCGAGTGGCGTCAGAGACCGGACGGGCGCGGGTTCTACGTGCGCGACGAGGGGCCAGGCATCCCCGAGGAAGACATGCCCCATGTGACGACGCGATTTTATCGCGGCCGTCATAAAAGTGCAATCGGTAGTGGCCTCGGTCTGACCATCACGGAGATGGCGGCGCGGCGCAGCGGCCTGCAGCTCCACCTCAGCAACCGAGACGATCGACCAGGGTTACAGGCAGATCTGTTGGCCGCCTGACCGGCCCCATTTCGCGTTCGCAGCCGACTGCTGCGAACGTGCGAACCGGGCCGAGCAAGAAACCCTTGGGCCCATTTTCGTTGCGCCAGAAGAGTTCACTCGAACGGGTTAAAAATTCGAGAACGCGGTAGCGACTTCGACCGAATCTTACTGCTGACGTCATATAATCGAAAAGTCTCGATTTTTGGAGAGGCATAAGCTTGGCTTAAGCTGGCGGGCCCAATTCGAGATGCAGGATGCAGGAAGAAATCTGGTGTCCTTCTCAAACGCCGCACATTATCAGTTCGGCTTGAGTTTCAGGAGTATTTGGAAATGACTCGCACCGCAAAGTCACTTGCAATTCTGATTGTCGTAGCCGCTGGCAGCTATTCTCAGGCTAGCAATGCGCAAGTTCATCCGACAAGATCCGGAAAGTACACGAGCTTGCCGACCGTCCATGACCAGCGCCGTGCCTTCAATGCGGGCAGTGCCGACGCAAACCTCGTCACTGGCTCGCTTCTTCCGAGCCGCGCAGTCGACCAGTCCGCCAAGGGCGGCAACGCTGAGCAACCCGAGCGCGCCGTTCCTCAGTTCGGTTCGACTGCGGGAGGCCCCAGTTACTGAAGCCTGTGCGCTTCGGCTGCGCTAGACCTCAGCGCAGCCGAAGCGGCCGTATTTTCCCTAAGCCCTCGAGATGGGTGTGATCCCGACGGTAAGATGAGGCCAATTGCTTGATCGCCAATCCAGAGCTCAATCAAGACGGTGAAATTGACATGCGGCTCTACTATGCTCGTTCATCGCCATTCGCTCGTAAGGTTAGGATCGCGGCTCACGAGCTGGCGCTAAGTAGCTGCATCAAATTGATTGAGGTTGACCCCTGGTCAAGTAGCGAACTCAGATCCTTGAATCCACTCTCGAAGGTTCCGACTTTGGCGATAGGAGCTGAGACCGTCTTATATGAATCAAATATCATATGTGAATTCCTCGGCTCTCTCAAGCCGGAACCTGTGCTCTACCCGCCTCAAGGTGTGGAGCGCTGGCAAGCGCTCCTGCTCCAGGGTTTAGCGGACGGCGCCTCCACAGCGGCCGGCCGCCTGTATGCTGCCGAACATCGTGCCGATGCAGAGCGCTCTCCTGTGATGATGCGGCGATTCCAGTCCGCGATCGAGGCAACGCTGGATAGTTTGGAGACCTCACGATGCCTAGAACCCGAGGTCACGATTGGCGTCGTTTCCGTGGCGGCGTTCACCGGGTATCTCGACTTCCGGTGGCCAGATCGCGACTGGCGACTCAACAGACCGTATTTATCTGGGTGGAGCGAGCTTTTCTCAAAACGGCCCTCCATGACGACCACGGAACATATTTAATTGTAATCTGTAGCCAGACAATCGTTGTGCGCGATGCTCAATCACCTCGGAGCGCGGCTGAATGTCTGGCTTCGTAGAAGACCTTCCAGGTAGCGAGAAGTGGGATAAGCGCTGTGAGGACGAGCAGATAGGTCGACGTCCTCGCTCCAGCGCCGAGACGACGCGCGTCTTTATCCTCGGCGAGCTTCTTGGCTGCTTCGAGCGCCCAATCTCCTGACGAGGTGAACGAACAACCCTGGATGGCGGCGAAATCTCGGGCGAGTTCGACCCAGGCGCGCTCGCACTCGGTTTCCTTCATTTGCTCCAAGGACGGGTTTTTGCGCAAATCCTGATTCAGGAGATCGGACTCAGTGCAGGCTTGGTAGAGCGCGGCCGAGATGAGTCGAGTTGGCAGGCGCAACGACGAGTACGCGTTCGAATTGTGTTTCGGCGTGCAACTTTGACGCTGACTCACTCTCGCTGTTGCTAGCGGCGTTGAGATTGCGGACATCCATAATGGAGCCGCAGCATGCGCCCCCACTTCAGGTCGTCGAGCCTCGTGCCCGCTGGGTTCGTCGTCGATCATCTCGATGTCGGTATCGACCGGATCGATCTAGTCTTGATGTCCGGATCTGCGGTGGCGACTTGCCCAGACTGCCAGACCTCTTCACGTCGCATCCAAAGCCGCTACCAGCGCCGTGCCGCAGACCTGCCGCTCGGTGGTCGGCGCGTCGAACTGCAGGTCAACCACCGCTACGGCACTCTCGTCTGCGATCTCGAGCGCCGCCGCATCGTAGCGCTCCTGCCGGACCGCGAGCAGGCCAGCGCGCAGACGTGGCTGAAGGAGAATGCTTCGATCCAGATCGACGCCCGTGACCGTGGGGGCGGATATGGCGAGGCTATCGCCCGCGCCCTGCCGCAGACTATCCAAGTCGCCGACCGGTGGCATCTCATGGAGAACGCTAGCCGTGGCTTCCTCGACGCCGTGCGCAGATGGATGCGACAGGTTCGCGAGGTCGTCGGCGCGGCTACAATCGATCCAGCGCTGCTCACCGCAGCCGAGCGCATCCAGTACGAGGGTTACTGCGGCGGGAGAAGGCGGATGCGGCCATCCCCGCGCGCGCTGAAGCAGGCATTCCGATACGCCAGATCTGCTAACGCCTGGGCCACAGCCGTAAGGTTGTGCGTGCCGTCTTACGCGGAGAGCGCACTGACGTCTTCCGGGTCCGACAAAGCTCTCTCGACGCCTATCTGCCCTGGCTCGATGCCCAGTGGGATGCTGGCGGCTGCAACGCGACCGAGCTCTGGCGCTGGGCGAAGGGACAGGGCTTCCAAGGATCGCTGCGCGTGGTCGGGGAATGGGCGACGCGGCGACAGCGCGCGGAGCAGGCCAAGATTGAACGGCTGCAGCTCGTGCCGTCGGCACGAACCCAGGGCCGCTCTTTCACGCATCACTCGTGGCGTCACACTCACAACCATGGTCAGGCTTGACACTCACCGAGCAAGCTCCTAGCGATATTCCACCGATATACCGGCCGTATAGTGCGCGGAGGAGTGGTTGAGAGTCATCGCAGGGCACTGAACAGGTCATTTCCAAATCGGGATTAGACGCGAAGGGCGATGGAAACGAGACGGAACACCGTCCGCTCCCATGCAGACGCTGGCGTCTGAGATCGCAACAACGTTCTGGAGGGAACGATGAGATTGTATTGTCTCAGCCTCACGACCACATTCCTGTGCTCGACGCTGTTGGCCTCAGGTGTGGCCCAGGCGCAGATCTCCGGCGGTACTGTGAAGATCGGCCTGATCACCGATATGTCTGGGATGTATGCCGACGCGGACGGACCCGGCGGCGCTGAGGCAGTCCGAATGGCAATCGCCGATTTCGGAAGAACGATCGACGGAAAGCCGATCGAGTTCGTAGTAGCCGATCACCAGAACAAGGCGGATATCGGCTCGGCAAAGGTCCGCGAATGGATTGACCGAGACGGGGTCGACATGGTGATAGCGGGCCCGAACTCGGCAGTCGGCCTCGCCGCCGCCAAGATCGCCGCCGATCGCCACAAGCCCTTCTTCGCCATCGGCTCGACTTCGTCGCGCCTCACCAACGAAGATTGCTCGCCCTTCACCATCCACTACGCGTACGACACGACGTCCCTGTCCAAGGGCACCGGATCGGCGATCGTCGCTGCCGGCGGCAAGAACTGGTTCTTCCTCACCGCCGATTATGCCTTCGGTCAATCGATTGAAAAGGAGACGCGGGACGTCATCACGGCGAAGGGCGCCAAGGTCGCCGGGTCGATCAAGCACCCCCTTGGCACCTCCGACTTCTCGTCTTTCCTGCTCCAAGCCCAAGGATCGGGTGCCGACACTCTGGCGCTCGCTAATGCCGGCGCCGACACGATCAACGCCATCAAGTCGGCGGACGAATTCGGCATCTCGCAGACGATGAAGCTCGTGGCAATGAACATGTACCTGACGGATGTCCACTCCCTGGGTCTCGGTGTGACCAAGGGACTGTACATGACCGATGGCTGGTACTGGGACCTGAACGATGAGACTCGTGCTTGGGCCAAGCGGTACTTCGCCAAAATGGGTAGTATGCCGACGCAGTTGCATGCGGCCGACTATTCTGCGGCGACCACGTATCTCAATGCGGTCAAGGCTACCGGCACAGACAAGGGTGAGGATGTCATCGCACATATCAAAGTGACAAAGATCAATGACGTTTTCGCCAAGGACGGCTACGTGCGTCCAGATGGACGAATGATCCACGAGATGTACCTCGAGCAGGTCAAGAAGCCTGAAGAGTCGAAATATCCCTGGGATTACTATCGGCTCGTCCGCGTCATACCCGGCGAGGAGGCCGCCATCGCAAAAGCCGACTCGCGTTGTGCACTCTGGACGGCGGCCAACTGATGTGCGCCGGCAGGGAGGCCGCCATGCTTCTCGATCTCATCGACGACGAGCGCGCTCTCCAGGCTGCGCTGGAGGCCTTCGTCGCAGGAGACCTCGCTCCCCGAATCGGTCCCTTCGTCGAACGCCACGCTTTTCCCTCGGAGCTGGTGCGCGCTTTCGCGGGCCTCGGCTTCATGGGCACGGCCTACGATCCCGAATACGAGGGAGGTGGCCTCGGCACGCGCGGCGCGGCCATCGTCGCCGAGGTCCTGGCCCGGGCCGAGCCGGGCTTCGCCGCAATCTACCTGTGCAACTCTGCGCCGATGAGCGTGATCGCGCGCTTCGGTTCGGATGAGCTGAAGCGGGAATGGCTACCCCGCCTCTGCCGCGGCGAATGCATCGCCTCGTTCGGCGTCAGCGAGCCCCATGGTGGGTCGGATGTCGCGAGCACGCGCACTCGCGCGGTGCGGGACGGCGACGATTGGATCCTCACGGGCGCGAAAGTCTTTTCCACCAACGCCGGGACCGACCTGCACGGGCTCTCCACCGTTCTCGCGGTGACCGACCCTGAAAAGGGAGCGCGCGGCCTCTCGACCTTCGTCGTGCCGGTCGGCACCCCCGGCTTCACCGTCGGGAAGGCAGGGCGGAAGGTCGGCTGGCGCATCGCGCCGTCGGCGGAGCTCTTCCTCGACGAGTGCCGCGTTCCCGGCCGCGCGATGATCGGCGCTCCGGGTGACGGACTGAAACAGATCCTGACGACGCTGAGCCTCGGCCGCATCCTTGTCGGGGCAGCGGCCCTCGGCTTATGCCGCAAGGCCCTTGGGTTAGCCGCGGAATACGGGCGAACGCGCAAGGCCGGTGGCCGGCCGATCTTCGAAAACCAGGGTCTGACCTTCCCCCTGGCCGACGCGATGACGCGGATCCATGCGGCTGAGTTGATGATCCGCAACGCCGCCTGCCTCGCCGATGCGGGGCGCCCGTTCCGCCTCGAATCCTCGATGGCTAAGCTTTTCGCTAGCGAGTTGGCGGGTGAGATCGCCGATCTCGCCGTCCAGATCCATGGCGGCTACGGTCTGTTCGAGGATTATGAGGTCTCGGGCCTTCTCGGCGAGGCTAAAGTCCTCCAGGTCGTCGAAGGTACCAGCGAGGTTCAACGATTGATTATTTCCCGAAAACTTCAGTAGACCTGACGGGATCTGTGATTGCCGGACTTCAAGAGCGCGACGGGGCGCCTCTTCGCTCTAGAGCGTCGCGCGTAAGTTTTTCCAGGAAGTCGAGAAAGGCGGCGGCATAGCGGGAAGCCTCGTCGGCGTTACCGTCCGCAACGGCGCGAAGCGTCGCCCCATGAAGGCTGGCCGCCTGCTCGAAAAGGCCCTGCCCCTCGACCCGAGAGTACCAGAAACGCCGCGACTGACCGTGGATGATAGCGATTGAGGTCGCCAGCATATCGTTGTGCGCGACGCAGGCGAGTGCGTGGTGCACGGCCCGATTCAGGCGAAGGTAGGCCGTCCGATCGTTCGCCTGCCCTGCAGCCTGCAGATCTTGCGCGAGCGTGCGCAGATGTTCGCGTTCGGCGGGACTCGCACGCTCGGCGCCCAATCGCACCATCAGATCCTCAAGCGACCGACGTACCTCGAGCAGATCGAACTGCCGGACCACATCGATCGGAGCGACCAGGATGCCGCGGCTCGCATGGATCTCGATGTAGCCCTCGAGCTTGAGTCGCTGCAATGCCTCGCGGAGGGGAGTCCGTCCGCATCCCAGCTCGTCGCTCAGTCGCTTCTCCGAAACCATCTGGCCCGGGGCGAGCACCCGCGTGACGATCATCTCCTCGACTTTGCAATAGGCCGCCTCGGCCTGAGATATCGAAGCCGTCTTGTTGAGCATCAGCGATTTGGACCCGGCGCCCTCCAAAGGGTTCGTAGACGAGCCGGTTCGAGATGCCAACACGAGGCAGTTGACAGCTGCCGATCGCGTCGGTACCGGTACACCACCGATATACCGGTTTCATAACGGAAATCGGGGAGGAAGTCTCATGGATAGACGTGACCGGATCCGGCTGCAGTCGGACGTCCTCGTCGTCGGCGGCGGGGCGGCCGGCGTCGCCACCGCCGTCACGGCCGCTCGCCAGGGTCTTAGGGTCACGCTCGTCGAACGGTACGGTTTCTGCGGCGGTGGCGCCGTCGCTGGCCTGTCTGGAACAGTGTGCGGCCTCTACGCAGCGACTGACGATCGTTCGGCCGCGCCAGAGCAGGTCGTGTTCGGGTTTGCCGACGAGTTCTGCCGACGGCTCGATACGCTCGGAGGCCTAAGTGCGCCGATGCCTTACGGTAAAACCTACACCCGGGTTCACGATCCGCTGGTCTGGCGTGAAGCAGCGGACAGCTTCCTGCGTGAGGCGGGCGTCGAGGTGATCTTCCACGCCGTCGCGACCGGGGTTCATTGCGAAGGCGATCGGATCGAAGGGCTCGAGATCTGGACGAAGCAGGGGCCGGTCGACGCGCGGGCGCCCGTCGTCGTCGATGCCAGCGGCGATGCCGACGTGGTCGCGCTCGCCGGGCTTCCGTCCTTCGTGGGCGACAACGGTTCCGTCCAGAACCCGACCATGATCTTTCGCCTGATGGGCGTCAACGTCGATCGCTTTAAGGCGGAGTATGGCGAGGACACGATCATGCCTGAGCGAATCTCGGAGCTGATCCGTCGCAAGGACAATCTCGGAGAGTACAACCTGCCGCGTGCCAAGATCTGGCTTTTTCCAACTACTCGTCCGGGCGAACTGCTCTGCAACTGCACTCGGATTCTTGGGCCGGACGGACGCGAGCTTAATACCCTGCTCTGGCGTGATTTCACCGACGCGGAGTTTGAGGGTCGGCGACAGATGCGGGAGTACGCCCGCTTCTTCCGCGACAACCTCGCCGGTTGCGAGAGCGCTTTCGTGAACGACACTGGGGTCCAGGTCGGCGTGCGCCAGACCCGGCAGATGTCGGGGCAGGCCCGCTTGATGAATGCGGACGTGGTCGCGGGCACCAAGAGCCGCGAGGGCATCGCCCGCTCGCCGTGGCCGATCGAGCTGCACGCCGGCCAGAAGCCGCGCGTCGAGTGGCTGCTCGACGACTACTACGACGTCCCCTTCGGCTGCTTCGTTCCAGAGCGCGGCGAGGGATTGTTCGCCGCCGGCCGCTGTCTCTCGGCAGAGCACGAAGCCGTCGCTTCGGCGCGGGTCACCGCGCAATGCTTCGCCTACGGCCACGCGGTCGGCCATGCGGCCGCGATCGTCGTCAAGGACAAGGTGTCTACGCGGACGATCTCGGGAAGCGACCTGCGGACGGTCCTCGACCGGGACGGGGCCGCGTTGGACTGAGGCAGCATCGACCACGTCGGAGACCCGGCCGACGCAATCCGCGAGAGGACAGGACCATGGTGAAATCGGAAGTCGCCGGCGCGGTAGGGATCGTGACGCTCGATCGCGCGGCGCGGCGCAATGCGCTTGGCACTGAGTCCATGCGGGCATTGTCGGCAGCGTTACGCGATGCCGACGCGAATGATGCCGTGCGTGCCATCGTGCTGACGGGAGCCGCGCCGGCCTTCTGTGCGGGAAGCGACCTGAAGGAGCTGGGCGGCCTTCCGATCGCGGATATGTGCGACCATGAGGCCGACACCGCCACGGTAGCGCGCAGCATCGGCTTTCTGTCCAAGCCGGTCGTTGCCGCGGTCGAAGGCTACGCGCTGGGAGGCGGTTTCATCCTGGCGGTCTCGTGCGACGTGGTCGTCAGCGCTGAAGACGCCCGCTGGCATCTGGCCGAGGTAACCAACGGCTGGTTGCCGGTGTGGGGCCTACAGGCGTTGGCTTCCCGGGTCGGCCCCGTGCGGGCGCGACTGCTGACATGGGGAGCCGAGCCGATTGACGGCCGGGAAGCGCTTCGCCTCGGCGTTGCCGATCATGTAGCACCGGCCGGTAGCGTCCTCAGTCAGGCGGTCGCGGTCGCGGAAGGACTAGCCAAGCTTCCTGCTGAGGCGGTCGCTTCAGCCAAGCGCTTCTTTGAGCCCTTCATAATGGCCGATGCGGAGCGGCTCGACAAGGTAGCATCGCGGATGTTTGCGCGCGACTGCGAGTCCACCGCCGCCAAGGCGACCCTTTCCCGCTTTACGGTGAAGAAATGAGCAAGATCATCGACGCTGCCCGCTTCGTCGAAACTATCCGTGATGGATCAACCGTTGCTTCTGTAGGTGTGATAGGCTGGATCACACCGGATCGTATCCTCAGATCCCTAGGTGATCGCTTTCGTGAGACTGGAGGTCCGCGCGATCTGACGTTCTATTTCCCCTGCGGAACTGGAGATGCCCAGGGTATAAAAGGGATGGATCACGTCGCACAGGAAGGATTGATGAAACGGATCGTCACAGGTTCGTTCATCAATCCCGTAGATCCTGCCACCGGGAAGCGGCCCGAGTTGATGCGGCTCGTACGCGAGAACCGGATTGAAGCCTATTCGTGGCCGATCGGCGCTTCGATGCATTGGCTGCGTGAGGTCGCTCGTAAGAGCCCTGGTTACATCACACGCGTCGGACTCGGGACGTACGTCGACCCGGAACTTGGGGGTGGCAAGTTCACCACCAAGGCCACGGAAGATCTTATTCGTGCGATCGAGATCGACGGCGAACGCCTACTCTACTATCCAACTTGGCCAATCGAAACGGCGATTGTGCGCGCCTCCTCGGCAGATGAGGAAGGCAACCTGTCCTTCGAAGACGAGCCGCTGACCTCCTCGAATTTAGCCCTCGTACTCGCCTGTAAGGCTTCCGGGGGCCGTGTGGTCGCGCAGGTTCGCCGGATAGTAGGCCATGGTGAACGGCCGGCGAGCGCCGTCCAGGTGCCCGGAATGTTTGTCGATGCGATCGTCGTCGACGAAACAATGATGATGTCGACGGGCGTTCCATTCGATCCTTCGTACTTCAGTGGCACGCGCGCGCCCCTCTCGGAGTTGCCACGGCCGGAGATGGGACCCGACAAGGTCATTGCGGCACGGGCTGCGAAGGAGGTCCGCCGCCACGAACTCTCGATCTTCGGCTTTGGGGCGGCGGCCGACATCCCGCTCGTCATGAATGAACAGGGCTTGTTCGACGACGGCGCGATGAAGGATTGGTGGTTCACCACCGAGCACGGCTCTTACGGCGGAGTGGTGATGTCCGGTTGGCAGTTCTCGGCCAACATCAATCCGGACGCGATCCTCGACGGCGTGTCGCAATTCGACGTCATCGATGGCGGACTCTGCCGGTTCGCTGCCCTCGCTTTCGCACAGTTCGATGCGCGCGGTCGGGTCAACGTAAGCCGCTTCGGCGCAGCCAATCCTGGTGCGGGCGGTTTCATCGATATTGCGGAACGGGCCGAGCGCTTAGTGTTCACAGGGACCATGACGACGGGTGGTCTTGAAGTAGCCTACGAGCACGGTCGCGCACGCATCCTCAAGGAAGGCAAAGTCAAGAAGTTCGCGAACTGCGTCGAGAGCATCACCTACGATGTCGGAGCAGGCGTGCGAGAGCGCGGTCAACTTGCCATGATTGTCACTGAAAGGGCTGTGTTTGAAGTCACTGCGGACGGCCTCGTCCTGACCGAGGTCGCGCCGGGCATGGATCTCGAACGCGACATCCTCGGTCAGATGGATTTTCCACCGGCCAGAATTTCCGAAACGCTGCGCGAAATGGATCTGGGTTTGTTCCACGAACGGATGCAATTCGATCTCGTGGGCTAGGATCTGTTCTGCGCAATGCCGAAAGCGGATTGAATCAAGGCGATCCGCTACCAAGAGGCTCGTTGAAGGCGGCCTGGGTTGTCGGGAGGGTTCGATGCAGCAGGCGCAGGCCGCCGCGCGGAGCGCGCATGACTTGATCTTGGCGACGGACGGCCTGACGATGGAATTCAAAGGATTCCGGGCCGTCGATGGCGTAGCTGACCTGACCGGTATTTTGGACCGGGCCAGATGTGAGGCTACTGCTTGGTAGCGGCCATGGGTAGCCGGAAGGCCAGATCTGGGAAGCTGACAGGCGCTGGTGGCCGATAGCCCAAGGACGAGTGCGGTCGGATGCGGTTGTATGTGCTCTGCCATAGACCGATCACGATCTGCGCCTCTTTCAGTGAGTAGAAGATCTCCTGCCTCAGGCACTCGTCACGCAGCTTGCCGTTGAAGCTTTCACAATACCCGTTCTCCCACGGCGATCCGGGCGCGATGTATTGGATCTGCGAGCCAGCTTTGGCGACCCATTTGCGCAGCGCCTTCGAGATCATCTCAGGGCCGTTATCGCAGCGGATGTGCTCCGGGATGCCGTGCAGGCACATCGCCTCAGCCAGAGCCTCGATCACGCCGACGCTGTTGATGCGCCGCGCCACCTTCAGTGCGAGGCAGGTCCGGCTGTGCTCATCAATCAGCGTCAGGATGCGCAGGCTCCGCCCATCGTGCGTCTGAGCCTGCACGAAGTCGAAGCTCCAGACGTGATTGCGGTGGAGCGGACGCAGCCGTTTGCCCGAGCCGTCGTTCAGCCAGAGCCGGCTGCGGGGTCTATGTCGGCCGGGAACCTTCAGCCCCTCGCGACGCCAGATGCGCTGGACCCGGTCCTTGCCCACTTGCCAGCCGGCTGCCTGAAGCAGCGCGGTGACGCGGCGGTAGCCGTAGCGTCCGTACTCGGACGCCAGGGCGACGATGGCGCGGGTCAGCGCATCCTCGTCGGCCGGCACGGCGGGCACGTAGCGCTGCGTACCCCGATGCTGGCCGACGATCCGGCAGGCGTGACGTTCTGAGAGTCCGTATTTCTCCCGGATCCCTTCCACCGCCTGCCTGCGACGCTCGGGGGCTATAAGTTTCCCGAGGCGACGTCCGCCAGAACCTGCTTCTCTAAAGATAGATCGGCCACTAGGCGACGAAGCAGGGCGTTCTCGCGCTCCAGGTCCTTCATTTTCTTGGCCTGATCGACCTTCAGACCTCCGTACTCCTTGCGCCAGCGTGAGTCACTCTGCTCAGAGACATCTGCCTCCTTGCAAGCGACGGCAATGCTCTTGCCTTGTGCCGTTTGAACCTCGATCTGGCGCAGCATCAGCACGAGCTGCTCCGCGTTCGGCCTCTGTCCTCGCTTCATCTCCAACTCCTCTGGTCCAGGCTGATCCTCTCAATCAGCCCGGTCCAAAGCCAGCCGGTCGGGTCAATCCGCCTAGTAAATTAGCCCGTGCCATCCCCGTCACCGCGACCGTTCAACGCAAAGCGCGGGAGAACCCCAGACACTGTCAAGCCGTAATTGAGGGGAGATCGCGGTGAGAAATAGGCAGGGTATTGTTGTCCTTACCCACGCGTGAATGAACGCCGATGGAAGACCGTGCATCGGATCGAATTATCATGTTGAAAATGCGGGCGATTTGCTTCGGGTGGAACCAAAACCAGCACCGATCGAAACTTCGCCGAGCGGGGCATTTTCTTCGCCACATTAGAGACTTTTGTGGAACTCTGCTGGGGTCGCCCGCTGATGCCAATTCACGCTCCTGAGATGATCTATGCGAGGATCACGAAGGAAGCTTGTCTGCGAGGACGTTAGCCTTCCGGATTTGAGGGTCCGTAGTAAGGAGTTCGTTGGCATGCGCCATGAGCGCCGCGGCGACCTCGCCGGCAAGATGCGCCTCACGCCCTTCAGCATGATCGAAAGCATCGAAGATCGCGAACGTGTTCTGGTCATAGCGTACCGCAAACCAGGCGATCGTGCCGGGCTCGGCCGCGACCAAGCTTTGGGCGCTCGCTAGGAAGGCCGCAACCTGGTCTTCCTTGCCCGGCTTGGCCTTGAGTTCGACATAGAGCGAAACACTGGTCATATCGTTCTTCCTGAGAGTGAATGGTCTATGCGGGCGGTTCCTCTACTCAGAGCGCCGAGTGATCTTTGACCGCCTCTTCGAGAGCGAATTTCGTGCGAAGAAAGCGGTCATCGATGGCGCCCGCTTCATCGCGGTTCAGCGCAATCATCTGAGCACGCGCCTCACCGCCGCGAACGACTTCGAAAGCGTCGGTCTCAACGCCGTTAAGAATGGCATCGGCGACGGCCGAGGCCGGTTCGCGCGCGAAGCCGAGTTCAGGCCCAGCTCGATTCGATGCCATCATGGGCGTGTCCGTGCCACCTGGATAGGCGGTCAGGACGTGGATGCCTTCGCCCTTGAGCTCGCGCCTGAGAGCTTCGCCGAAGCGGGCTAAGCCGGCCTTCGTCGCGGCGTAGGTGGCGTAGAACGGCGCTCCGATGAGCGCGATGCCGGATGCGACATTCACGATCATCGCATCGCCGCTGGCGCGCAGCGCCGGCAGGGCAGCACGCGTCAGCAGGATCGGCGCCAAGAGATCAACGTCGAGCATCGCCTGGAGTTCGGACTCCGGAATGTTCTCCAATCGTCCGGCCCGGACGCCGCCAGCGTTGTTGATGAGAATGTCGAGGCCGCCCAAGGCATCCATCGCCCCATGGATCGTTGCCGCGCGACCTTCCCGCGTCGCGACGTCCGCGGCTACGCTCCAGACTGAGGCACTGGTTTGCCGCAAGTCCTGGGCCGCCGACGCGAGAGCCTCGGGCCGCCGTCCGGTGATAACGATCTTGGCGCCCTTAGCCAGCCCTGCATGAGCAAGTGCTAACCCGATGCCGCTCGAACCGCCGGTTATCAGGACGCGCTTCCCCGCGATGTTCATGGTTGCTCTCCTGCGGCCTTGTCTTGTGTCTTGGTCTCGAAATCGCGGGCGTCATGGCGCTCCCGCAGTTGCTCCGAGACGTCGCCTCTCACGCGGTTGACCATGCGGCCACGCCTCACCGTCGGTCGTGCAAAGATGGCGTCGGCCCACCGCTGCACGTTCTTGTAATCCTGAACCGACAGGAACTCCGCCGCCTCGTATTGCCACCCTTTTACAAGGCCGCCATACCAAGGAAACACCGCGATATCGGCGATCGTGTATTCAGGGCCGGCGAGGTATTCGCTCTCGGCCAGGCGGCGATCGAGAACGTCCAACTGGCGCTTCACCTCCATGGCGAAGCGGTCAATCGCATATTCGATCTTCGTCGGCGCATAGGCGTAGAAGTGCCCGAAGCCACCGCCGAGATAGGGCGCACTGCCCATCTGCCAGAAGAGCCAGTTTAGCGTCTCGGTTCGGACGCAAATATCCTTGGGTAGGAATGCGCCGAACTTTTCCGCCAGATAGAGCAGGATCGAGCCGGATTCGAACACGCGGATCGGCTGTGGGCCGCTCCGGTCAAGCAGCGCCGGGATCTTCGAATTGGGATTGAGCGCGACGAAGCCGCTGCCGAATTGCTCGCCGTCAATCTTGATCAGCCAGGCATCATACTCGGCCCCGGCATGGCCGAGGGCGAGCAGCTCCTCCAGCATAATAGTAACTTTCACGCCGTTAGGCGTGCCGAGCGAGTAGAGCTGCAGCGGGTGCCGCCCGACGGGCAATTCCTTCTCGTGCGTTGGTCCCGCGACGGGCCGATTCGTGCTTGCGAAGGTGCCACCATTGGGCTGGTTCCAAGTCCAGACCTTTGGAGGCGCATATTCCGGCGAGTCAGCCATGCTTCTCTCCTCGGGTTCTCAGCTCAGGCGGCCGGCGGGTAGTTCGATGGGAAGAGCGCACGCTTGGCCTCCTCGTCGTTAACCTTCTTGAACGGGTGGTCCTTGCCGACGGCCCGGGCGCGGGCGACCGCGGGACGTGCATCGACAATCTCAAACAGGCGCTTCAGGTTTGGGAAAGCGGCGAGCGGATCCTCCTCGCCCTTGCGCACGCGGGATGCCCGGTCGAGCCAGCCCCAGGCCGAAATGTCGGCGATCGTGTAGCCGTCGCCGACGATGGTGTTCCGGCCTTCCAGATGGTCGTTCAGCACCTGGTAGTGGCGCTCAGCCTCTCGCCGATAGCGGTTGGCCGCATAGTCGAGACCGTCGGGCGCAGCATATTGAAAATGCACCGCCTGGCCGGAGAACGGCCCAAGGCCTGAAGCGATAAAGAGCAGCCAGGACAGAAGCTCGGGCCGATCCTCCGGATCGCCGAGGAACTGGCCTGTCTTCTCGGCGAGATAGATCAGGATGGCGGTCGAATCGAACACCCGCGTTTCCTTGCCGCCCGACCCGTCGGTATCGACGATCGCCGGCACCTTGCCGTTGGGGTTGATTGCCCGGAACGCTGGCAGATGCTGCTCGCCCTTGCTGGTGTCGACGGGCACGGTCTCATAGGGCAGCCCCGTTTCTTCCAGGAGTAGCGCCACCTTGGCGGGATTGGGCGTAGGATGGAAATAGAACCGGATCATAGCATCTCTTCTGGTTTCTGCGTTGTTGTTACCCGGCGCGCAGTGCTTGGAGCGCGTACAGGATGGCGCTGGGCTCAAAAATTGGCGGTAGTCGATTTCGACGGCAGCAAGGGCTATGCGGCTGTCCCGAGCGATGACGTAGGTCGCGGGCACCGGCAGCTCCCAGCTGTCGTCGCCGTTGATGCCGGGGAGTGCCTTGTTGTTCGAGCGGAGGGTGGCGCGTAACTCTTCGGCCGGCGACCAAACGGGCTCGAAGCGCCGGGCAACATCGCTCCAGAGATCGCTCAGCACGTCGGAGGTCAGGACATTCGTCTTGGCGGTCGAAAGCGAGCCATCCGGGAGTTGCGGCGAGATCGCAACCAGCCGGGCACCCAATTCGGTTATCTCCGGCAGGATTGCCTGATAGGCGCGGAGCTGGATGTCGCAGTACGGGCACCAGCCGCCGCGATGGAAGGTGACGACGGCCGGTCCCAGATTGCAGCAGTTCGCGCAACGACACCACCCTGCCTTTGGCGTCGGGCAATCGGAATTCCGGCGCCAGATCGCCGAGCCCGACCGTACGTTCGAGCGCAATGGTAGCGTGCAATCCCTCGATCTTGGCGTCGTAGAGAGCGGGCCTACTGGCAGGTGCGGCGCGCGCAAATTCGGCTTTGAAGGCATCGAGTTGCTGCTGCAGTTCCATCAGACTGATACCTTTCGACCCCGATCTCGCGGTCCTGACGGAACCTCGGGTGAGAGATGACGGACACGCCTTGAGTTTTAGTATGGTCATTCTAGAATGCAACAACGAACATGGCCGGATGCCTGCGGCGACGGGTGGATAACGGAATGGCACGACCGAGAGAGTTCGAGGAAGATGCGGTGCTGGATGCCGCTGTCTTGTGCTTCTGGGCGCAAGGTTATGATGCGACGTCAGTCAAGGACTTGATCGCTCGGACAGGCCTAACCGCGGCCAGCCTCTACAACGCGTTCGGCGACAAGCGGGCTCTCTATCGGAAGGCCCTGGACCACTATGTCGAGGCCGGCATTGTCGATCGCATCCGACGTTGCGAGGCGTTGCCACCGCTTGCCGCGATCGAGGCCTTCTTCGACGAGATCCTGGGGCGCTCGCTCGAGGATCGAGACCGCAAGGGCTGCATGCTCGTGAATGCGACGCTCGATATTGCGCCACATGATCCCGAGTTTCGCCTGGCCGTCGCTTCAGTACTGTCGCGGATCGAGGCCTTTTTCCTGCATTGCGCAGAAGCCGGCCAGGCTGACGGCTCGATCACCCGATCGCAGACAGCGGCGACGCTCGCGCAGCATCTTTTGGGTATTTTGATGGGCATCCGCATCCTCGCGCGTGTCCGACCCGAGCGCCCCTTGCTCGAGGGCATCGTAGCACCGGCGTTGGCCTTGCTGCGCTGCGGCACGGATAGCGGCTCGTGAGCGGCGAGGATTTGCGATCCCGCTACGAGGCAGCAGTCTCAGGGTTGCGGGCACAGGTCATCGCGATGCGCCAGGCGAGCACAGCCGCCGAAGAGATCGCGAACGTGGTCCATGCCGAGCGACGCCGCCTGGCCGCCCAGTTCAAGCAGCAAACACCGGAGCCGCTGCGCTCTTTGATCCATCGCCGAACGCTTGCCGTCTATGGCGACCCCATCGGTCCCACCATCGAGTACCTGCGCGCAATGGGCAAAAGCTGGGACGACATCATCGACAGCGCAACAAGGCCGGGACCGGTCCCGTCATTCGCCGCAGAAGAGCCGGGCTCGGGAGACGCGACCGATCCGCACCTGAAATGAGATGGTCACGTGGTCCGAGCGAGAAATCGTTCGTGATAAGGAGTTGCAGATCTGCCACGCAGGCGGTGGCGCTCCTAGCCAATTAGAAATCCAGGGAGCTGGTCCGAACACGATCAGGGTGCAACCTATCCATTGACAACGTCTTCTGACCAGTTGTTCTATCGATGCGAGCATTTAACGCTTCTTGTCCAACTCGGCGGAGATATCATTTGTCATTCGACCGACCTTCCGATGCGCTGCCGTGATGCAGGCGCGTCGGCGCGCGGGGCTGGTCAGTTTCCCCGGCCAGCCTCCTGCAGGATCAGTTTGTCGAGCGTGAGATCCGCGATCGCCTTCCGGAGCCGCTGGTTCTCGGTCTCCAGGTCCTTCATGCGCCGGACCTGGTCGCTCTTCAGGCCGCCGTACTCCTTGCGCCAGCGGTAGTACGTCACCTCCGTCACGCCGATCGAGCGGATCGCGTCCCCGACGCTCTGGCCTTGAGAGACCAGCACATCCACCTGCCGCAGCTTGGCGACCACGTCCTCCGGCTTGTGCCGCTTCGTTCCCATCTGTCCGTCCTCGTCCTGGCCCGAAAGCCATACATCAGGGCGGACCACCTCAGTGGGGGCGGATCATCATCCGGCCGGATGAGTAAGCGCTGCCGGATATTGTCAGGGACGTACGTCTTACCGCCGGTGCATGCCCAAGATGTACACCACGAACGCCATAGAGGCTCTGAACGCCACGCTGCGCCGGGCTGTGCGAGCCCGCGGTCACTTCCCGGCCGACGAAGCCGCGCTGAAGCTGCTCTACCTGGTCTTGAACCGCTCCGAGAAGGCGCGGAAGATGGGACCGCGTGAATGGGTCATGGCCAAGGCGCAGTTCGCCGTCATCTTCGGCGAGCGCTTCACACGGGCCATGGCAGCCTGATGTTCAATCCGCCGCCTCGACAAGAAATTCCCGATATTTTCAATGCTTACCACCACGTCCGGCCGAACTGATCCATAGGTGATCCGCCGACCCCGCCTATAATCTTCTTAGATCCGGCCGGGCGGCTATTCTTGGCTGTCACCATGCAGCAGCCGAGCAACCGGCGCGGCTTAAATCCCAGTCAGGCTAGTATCGGCCCATTTGACATCATGCACTCGCGGTTGGAAATGTCCGCGATCGATCAAGCTTCACTCTGCCGAGCACCCCTCGGCCTCCCCACGCCGACGTCGCTCGGCGTCCTCCCGGGCCTGCTCCTGCCAGCTCTCCTCAGGCGGTGTGACCTTTTGTCTGATCGACGCCATGCTGGCGGTTCTCAAGTCGGGAGCTTCGGCGGACAGAGAGCCTGTCGTTTGTGGGTCGGTGCAGCCTGTTTCGGTCCGGTTGACTTGTGCGAGCGCCGGAGCTGCGCACACGATCAACACACTGACGAACGCCAACAGCTTATTCACGGATGTATGTCTCCAGGAAAAGGTGTTTCTTGAGAGAGAGCCTTGGAGCGCTGCCGGCTGAATGACCGCCGCGTCTAGGGATTAGTTAGGGCGATCAGCTTAAGTGAAACTGAAGTTGAACGGAGAGGCGGGAATAATTTGCCGCGCTATTGATTCCCTTCAATTATCAAGTATAGAATACAAAAAAATCTGCTTACAAAAGAGAGTTCTACCGGCCACACTAGGCTGTTTTCCATCGAATTATAACGGGTATATTTTACAGATATTACAATTTTAGCGCGCAAAACGACGCATAAGGGTAATTCGCTGAGTTTTCTGGTCTGCTCAAGGTGAAATGTGAATGTGTATCTTTAGAGCCGCTCGACCTGGCTCTTGGCCGGGCCCTTGGGTCGTCAACCACGCTGAATTCTCAGCACCAGTCAGCGACCCAGGTGCTACATTGGCACAAATCATAAGCATTAGGGCGATATTCCGCCGAGTCGCCGCTTGGACGTCGGCCGATGCCACCGACTAAATCCTATTTGCGTAATTACGTCTCGGCCGGGGGAGGAACTACGTTGCCGACGGCCATAGATCCTTAACCAGAAATTGGCCGGAAAACTAGTGATGAGGCCAATCTTACTTATCATAGAGTTATTTTCGGTAATTAGCGTTCCACGCTTGTGTCGCCCTGTTTGCCCCAAGCTGTTTCGACCGCATATTATTGGGTGAGGGCGAACAAAAAGGGCCCGGCCTTTCGGCCGGGCAGTAGGGTCCCGTTGCACGGGGACATCAGGACCGGGGCTTTGGGAACCCGGACCCGATCGGTGATAAGGGTCGGTGCTCAGAACTCGCGTTGGACGCGGAAGCGGAACTGCGAGACCGAGTCCTGGGTGGCGGTGCGGACCGCGAATGTGCCATTGTTGATACCGGCAACGTTGGCATAGGCGGTCGGGCTTTTGTCTTGGTCGATCGCGCGGCCGCTCTTCAGGCCAATCTGCGTGTAGAAGCCCTCCACTCCGATGTCGAGATCCTTGACCGGCGACCAGATGAGGCTGGCACCCGCTACGAACTGGTAGGTATCGCGCAGCGCTTGGCTCAACTGGTAGAACCGAGTGCCAGGTACGCCGACGGCATTGGACCCGAAGCTGTTCGTTCCGTTCGGGTTCACGAGGGCGAAGATTGCGCCTTGGCCAGCACGAGCGGCCGCAGAGAAGTCCTGCTCGCCGTAAGAACCAAAGAATGCCGAGCGCAACTCCGGTGTCCAGTAGTGCAGGTACGACGCGACGGCTGTGAAGCTGGTCGATGTCTGCAACTGCCCGGTGAACGGATCGATCACCGCATCAGAGAAATACTGGCTGAACCTTTGGCCCTGGATGGATTGTGTGCTCTGTGTGAAAGAGCCGGTGTACGACGAGTATCCCGTGTAGAGCTGAGCGCCGTTCCCATAAGCTGCCTGTAAGTAGAGGGCGTCGCCGGGCGCGATGAACGGCAGGTTCAACTTCAGCCCGCCCTGCACCGCCCAGCCATGGACGGAATTAGTGTGCGCGATGCCAGTGACGACACCGCCGGTGCCCTGTGCTGCCGCTGTAGATACGTTTCCGACGTTCAGCTCATGTGTGGCCGCGGAGAGCTGGGCGGAGCCCCAGGCTTGGTCGAGGCGGATGACCCCGACGAAATCGGGTAGGCGCTCGCGCTCGATACTGTCGATGAAGCTGAAGCGGCCTGAGCCCACGAACACCGGAACCGGCTGATTAGTGACGCCGAAGTTCTGCACACTCCCGGAGTTGAGAGTTGCCGAGACATTCACCGGAGAGAAGATCGGCGTGCGCCGGAAGATCGGGTCTTCGACCGAGAGCGTGGCTGTGAAGCCGTTGCCGAGCGTTGCCGAGTAGGCGAGCAGATTTGTGGAGTAGGCGTCCGAACCAGCGGTGCCACCATAGAACTCGAAGTCGTGGGCGTAGAAGTCATAGAAGGAGGATGCGCGCCCAGCTGTCAGCCCGGCGAACTGAATAAACGCCTTGTCAGCGTCGACGTACTGCTGGTCACGGCCGAAGCCGTCGGTGCCGATGGCTGCATAGGCCCGTCCAACACGCTGCTGGCTGCCCGAGGGGCCAATTGCGGTCGAGCCGGTGCGGGAACCGGCGTCGAGGCGCACGAATGCGCGCAACGTGCCGTAGTCAGTCTGGGTGCGGGCATCGAGGTTGATGCGCATCCGGGCTTGGTAGCCTATGCTGTCACCGTTGTTAGTGCCAGCCTGCCGCGAATACGCCGATTGGTAGCCGACGTCGAGCCGGGCTCGTCCCGAGATGCGCAAGCAGGTATCGGTACCCGGGATATAAAAGAAACCGGCACCGTAGGCAGTGCATACGCGAACATACTCGATGGGAACCGCTTTCTTGACCGGCAGGTCGGCGGCATGAGCAGCGCCGACTGCGGCGAATGTCGCAGCAGAACTAAGCAAACTGGCTTTCAAGAACCTCATCGGAATCCCCAACTTTTCGAGACCCATTCTGCGGCTGAGCCCGGCTTATCCGGATCTATCCGCTCGTTTCAGCTCGGCCCAAATTAATTAGCAGGCTCTTTTGGACTCCCGTATTTGAGAGTTCAGCGCACATCGCTGTTCAAGAGGAATCTGATACTCTAGATTTATCTTCACTGTGCACTGACTATTGCGATAGATGCGCTACCTTAAGCGAAACTTAAGGCTGGGCAGGAGCGCTCGCCGCCAATAAGATTCCAAAACGTCAGAAGGACTCGAACGTTATGCTTATTGGCTCTTGTCCCCGCGGCCGGCTGGGCTTGTCGGGTTGAGACGAGCGGTGGCGGAACCAACCGGTAGCGCATGCCGCCGAATGGTCGGGACACCGTCAGTGACGGCGGCCGCACACCGCCGTCTGAACCCATTGACGATTGTCTGACGGCTCGAAGCGTGAGACCGCCTCAATGCGTCGCTCGAACCGAAGGGCGCCAGGATGACTTCGAGCTGAGGCGCCGCTCGTAACCGCCGCTTCGGTCCCGTCGAATACATATGCGGTCTTTCGACGTCGACGCTTGGCACTGTCAGGCGAAATAGGAAGCTTATAGTTTGCGTGCGGTCATTTTCCGGAAATGCCAGCTCGCACTAGCTATTCACGGGAGGCTTTCTGCGTTGCTGAACTTTAATAATACCGCTCTGCTGTTATTGGCTTATTCTACGGTCACGACCTGTAGTCTCGATATGGCGGAAGCACGAACTTTGGACGCGATCAAAAGAGACGGCACATTGAAGGTCGGCCTGACTGGCGATTATGCTCCCTACTCGTTTCGATCCCGAGATGGTTCTATCAGAGGTGCCGACGCTCTTATGGCCGCTGGTATTGCGAGGTCGCTCGGGGTCGCTCTCGAAGTCGTCACTACGACGTGGAAATCGCTTCAAGACGACTTATTGGCGGATCGCTTCGACATTGCCGCCGGGGGCATTACCGTCACGCAAGACCGAGCGGCGATCGCGGAATTCTCGGTGCCGCTGGTAAACGACGGCAAGCGCCCGATTGTGCGCTGTGCAGACAGGCACCGCTTTACCACGATCTCGGCCATCGACAATCCCGGGATTAAAGTCGTGGCAAACGCGGGAGGCACGAACGAGCGCTTCGCGCTTGCTAATTTCTCCCGAGCCACCGTAACGATCTACTCCGACAATCGGACCATTTTCAATTTGTTGGTTGACGGACGTGCGGATGCTATGATTACCGATGGGGCGGAAGTGGATTATCAGTCCCGCCGCCATATTGGGGTACTTTGCCCCGCGGCGGTGCGGGATAGCTTCGATCACACGGCGAAGGCCTATTGGATGACGCGTGATCCTGCCCTGAAGTCAGTTGTCGATGCATACCTCACGTCGGCCCTCAAGACAGGCGCCTATGACAAGGCGCTCGCCGCGTCCGCCGAGTAGCAGCCGCGCCCGAATCCTACAGACTTACGTACCCGAGCAAGCCGCATGGTTGGCGAAAGTCGAGCTTAGATGACAGGCGGTGGGATCATAAAGGGCTCGATAGTCCGTCCGCCCGCTCCGCAACGGCGCCCGGTGCACTCACCTTAGGCAGGGTGCCGATGGCGCCGGTCTTGAGGAGGCTTCCGCTCGCGGGCCCTCTGCGCGGTGCGGAGCGCATTAAGAGCGCGGGACAAAACCGCGGTTAGCGGGTTGGCCGGGCATTGACGTTCTCGTACCCGACGACGTCTGGGCGTTGATCGCGCCGCTTCTTCCATCCGAGCCTGAGAAGTCGAAAGGAGGTCGGCCGCGCGCCTCGGTTCGGGTGGCGCTGGCAGGCATCATCTTAGTTCTGCGCACGGGCATGTAGTGGAAGCATCCGCCGCGTTCCGATGTCGGCTGCAGCGGCAAGGCAAGTTGGAGACGGCTGGGTGCGTGGCAGGCGGCTGGGCCGCCCTTCATCGCGTGATGCTGGAGCAGTTCCGGAATGCAGACGCGCTCGGCTACGATCATCGCTGTTGTCGAGATGAGTGCCGAGCGCGCAGCATCACTCCGCGGATCGCGCACGGCGGCATCGAGAGCAGCGAACATTCGGGACGCCACAGCTGGATCGTGGAGCGCACCCTGGGGTGACTGGCTCGCTTCCGTCGCCTCGCTATCCGCTACGAGCGGCGCGGCGACCTCCACCTCGCCTTCACGAGGCTCGCTTGCGCCCTCATCCGCCGGACTCATGCCAAACGGTTTTGTTCCTAACTCTAAGTAGATTCGGAAGGAGATCAGTCGCGTGAGCGGGCGCAAGCCCAAGCGGCGCGATGGCGAGGTGAACCATGCGGGACCCTCGGATCATGGCGAGCTCCTCAGGGGAGGAGATTGTCACCGACCAGAAGTCGTCGCGGGCCGAGCGCTCCATCGCACATCAGGACGCGAGACTGCGGTGTCGCGCCCGTCCTGCCAGGCGTCGATGCCCTCGGGGAACCAGTAGACATGCCGGTACCCCATCGCGACGAGGCGCTTGCCAAGGTTCCAACTTCCCCAGCAGTCCGGGTGACAGTAGGTGATGACGGGCCGATTGAGATCACCTCCAGCCAACTCCGCGACCCGGGCCGTCAGCGTCTCCTCCGCGGTCCTATCGAGCTCACCTTCGCCTGCACCCGGTAGCCATGTGCTGCCTGGGATGTTGCGGTGAATCGGCAGCCATAGGCTGGCCGCCGGCAAGGCGGCCGGCTTACGGTCGACGTCAGAGACGTCGAGAAGTACCGGCCGGTGTTCCGCGACGAGTTCCGCAACTGCGTGGGCGTCGACGACCGTGGCTCCCTTGAGGCTGGGTGGTGTGTATCCGTGCAGCGCGCCGAGCCAGTAGCTGTCGGGCTCTTGCACGCCGACTGGCGAGTTCGCAGGAACCGCAGCGACGAGGTGGAAGGCTGCCGCGGCGGCGACTGAAATGCGGAGCATGTGCGGCCTCAGTTACACGTCTCGCGAACCAAAGGGTATTCCTCCGTGTAGTCACGCCTGTGCCCGATAGCTCACAACCAGGGCAAAAGCGGACGGATCGAATCTTAGGTCGCGGGGGAGCGGTGGATCGTCAGCAGCCCCTCCTACACCACGTCGTTGATCGCCGGCGTGTTCCCTGGTCGCGAACCACGCCTACCATCACCGTTGCGCAGTCGCGCAACGGTGATGGTAGGCTGCGACGTCCCCGAACTGCGCCGCTCGCATAGCAGCCAAAGGAGCCGTCACACAGGTGACGTTCCCGGTCGGAAGACGTGGCGAGCGGCACCTCCGGTCGAGCTTAGGCCGGCTCTCGATTGAGGGCCGGGGTAACGACTTGACCAGAAGGGAGGGTTACTTCTTCTCCCCGTCCTTCGCCATGTTGTCCCTCGCCATGTTGTCCTTGGCCATCGAATCCTTGTGCATGCTGTCCTTATGCATGCTGTCCTTGGCCATCGAGTCTTTGTGCATGGTGTCCTTATGCATGCTGTCCTTAGACATGGAATCGGTGGCAAGGGCGGGGGACGCAGCGATGGCTGACGATACGACGAGGGCAGAAGCGACGCGGACGAGTAGGCTCATGTGTTGTGTCCTCATATATGGCTCGGCTCGGGGCGAGCACGCTTGGAATTTCGGCGGGGGCGCAGCGCAGTTACGTCGCCCCGCCCTTTTATTAGCTTTCGCAGATGCGGACCGCGCGAAATCTTAGCGGGGGGTGGTCCGATGTGTCGCTTCACGCCCCTGCTTGCTGCCGGTCCGGCGGGCTGAGACCGGCTCAGAGTTGCCGTCTGCGTCCGTGTGCATGGCCGTGTAAGTGGAGGGCGATGTGACGATCACGGTGTCCGACGGGGATCCGGGAACGTTAAATTCATGGCCCCAAGCGTTGAAGGTCTCGGCTTGTGCCAAGTTGGGCATGGCGGCCGCTCCGAAGTTGATGGCCAGGGCGACTGCAAACGAGGTGACACGAGTGTTCATGGATCAGCCTTTCCAGAGCGGTAATCTCGAGTGATTCGGAAGCCGGGATGTGGGCACCTAAGAGTGTTCGACCAGCTGCTGCTTGTACCCCTCAGTGTGGGCCAGCACAGCAGAGATCGACCATGTCTCACGGGCGAAGGTCGTGGATCGGGCCGGATACAACTGGTTTCTAAGATTAGACTACGCGTGTTCGACTTGATATTGGCAGAATTCCAGATCCTAGGCCCAGGATACCCTGCAGCAGCAAGAAATCACTGCTGCTGACGATCATTACGCAGTCGCCCCTCGGACGTTACAGGTCTGTTTGAGAATCACGTGCGCTCGCGCACACCCGACCTGGGGGAAGACCACTGACCGCTCTCCCCTAAAGGTAGATACCGTCGAGATGCTCGATGCAGTGCCCGTCATTGCTGGCACACGTAGAGATTGCGGCCGCCGGCGTTGGGTTTACGCGCCAAGAGGCCGAAGCAGCGGTCGAGCGGAGTAACTGCGTCCGAGCCAAAGCGAATGGTGACTATCCGCCTCTGTTTCGGATGTGTGCCATGCAATTACGCCTTGTCCCGTTCCTGGCCGTTCTCGTACCAATCACCTTTACGCCCATAGGAGTGCAGGCCCGGCCTATAGTGCTGGAACTCTTTACCTCTCAGGGTTGTTCGTCCTGCCCGCCTGCCGAGGCCTTGCTCGGCGAGTACGCCGGCCACTCTGACCTGCTGCCCTTGGGCTTCCATGTTACCTACTGGGACGACCTCGGCTGGAAGGACACTTACTCCTTCGAGGGCGCAACCGAGCGCCAGTCCAACTACGCAAAACGGCTCGGCAGTGGCAGCTTTACGCCACAGCTGATCATAGATGGCGACCGAAGCTTGGTCGGCTCGCGCCGCTCGGAGATCGCCGCCGCAGTCGCCCAAGCTCGCGAGCAGGCTCGTCCGTCTGCCGGGGCTCACATCGTGGTTACCCGACACACTGGACTGGTGAGCGTCAAGGTCGGCGCAGGCCAGGGAAGCGCCCGCGTCCTGCTTATCGGCTTCGACCCAGAGCATCGGACCGCCGTGGCGCGCGGTGAGAACGGCGGCCGCACAATCGCACAGGCCAACGTCGTGCGCTCCCTGCGAGATCTCGGCCCCTGGGCCGGTCAGCCCCTTGAGTTCAGCGTAGCGGCGCCGACGGGCGAGGATCTCGCAGTCATTCTGCAGTCCCCCAACGGCCGCATCCTCGGGGCTGCGCGTTCCACGCCTGCCGCTTGAAGAGCGACCTGAACGAGGCAGTGACCAATGTCGGCACACGATCGTCATACAAATTTGATCGAGAACCTCGCGGCCGGCCTCATCCCAGTCGTCAAGCTTGCATCACCGACGCGCCGGGCCGCGGGCTGGCTTCTGCTCGTCGGCCTTCTCACCGTGGGACTCGCCGCCGTAGCCAACATGCACGCTGTCCTCGCACGTTTCGCGGCTGAAACTGCCCTCATGGCCGCGGCACTGGGTTCGGCCACAACCGCCGGAACGGCGTCAGCTGCCGCGGTGCTAACCACCTTACCGGACCGGGATCCTCGCTGGGCTCTGCTCCCTCTGCCGAGCTTGGCTCTGTGGATCGGCGCGAGCGTGGCCGGAACCTTGGACCCTACGAGGTACGGACCGTTGGTCTCTCTGTCTGCCGCCTGCTCCTGTTTTGCCTTCATTGTCGGTCTCGGCGTTCCTTTCGCGCTCCTTCTCATAGCGACGTTGCGAGAGGGCTACGCGATGCGGCCGGGCCTGACCGCGGGGCTTGCCGGATTGGCCGCGTCGTCCGCGGCTGCGTCAATCCTCGGCTTGTTCCACCCATTCGAGATGGCGCTGGATGACTTAGGCATGCACGCAGTCGCGGTGGCTCTGCTGTCGGGTGCCTGTGCCATCCTCGGTCGACGGCTCCTAAATTTGGGATCCCGGAGGCAGGGATGATCCTGCCGTCCATAAGCCGGGCGATCGCCGGTCTCCTTGGCGGTCTATTTGTATCGTCTGCGGCCCACGCTGCCGCGACGGAGTGGGTCGGAGACGAACGAGCTGCTGTCCGCATCATCACGGCGGTCGACGCTGCTGGCGATGCCGGCTCTCTCGAGGCCGGGATCCAGTTCCGCTTCGGTTCTGGTTGGCACGGTGCTTGGCGCAGCCCGGGGGACGCGGGCTTCGCTCCGAAGATGGACTGGAGCGGCTCTGAGGGGATCGGAACTGCTGAAATCGCCTGGCCTGCACCCCACAGGCTCAGCGTGAATGGGCTGGAAACGTTCGTCTACGATGACGGCGTAGTGTTGCCGCTCAGGGTGCCCCGAATGGGTAACGGTCCGGTGCGGCTTCACGTAGATGTACGGCACGCGACCTGTGGCGAGATCTGTGTGCCGTACCGCGCATTGCTCGACCTCGTCCTGCCGCAGGGACCGGCGCGCCCCTCAGAAGAGGCCGGTCTGATCGCGACCGCGCGCCTACACGTTCCCGGTCCACCGGACGCCGCCGGCCTTGAGGTCACAGGCATTCAGCTCATGGGCGGCCAAGCCCACACTCATCTTGAACTCACCCTGACGAGCAGGGCAATCAGCCTCCTACATCCTGACCTCTTCATCGAGGGTGCAACCCGGGGCGGTAACGCCCGTCCGGAAGCTACCGTTTCAGGGAACGGCCGCCAGGCGATCTTGTCTGTCGATCTGCCGCCCGATCTCGATGCTGGGAGGCCATTGAGCCTTACCCTGGTCGACGGGAGCAGAAGCGCCGAGATTGCCTTCACCCCACAGACCACTTCGACCTGGATCGACATGGCTGCCGTGATCATCACGGCCCTGCTCGGGGGACTCGTTCTCAACGCGATGCCCTGTGTCCTGCCGGTGCTGTCGCTGAAGGCCTTCGCATTGACCCGGTATGCCGGTGCAGAGCGAGGAGCCATCCGCGCCGGCCTACTCGCCACCGCGGGCGGAATTCTTGCCTCGTTCCTTGTCATCGCGTTCGCGTTGATTGTCTTGAGAATATCGGGGGCGAGCATCGGCTGGGGCATCCAGTTCCAGCATCCCTGGTTCCTGGCTGGCATGGCACTGTTCACCTTGCTGTTCGCGGCCAGCCTATTCGATTGGGTCACGTTCAGGCTGCCAGCGGCGTTCTCAGCGCTTGGCGGCACCCGCGGGGCGCACCCCCTTGTGGAAGCCTTCCTCACGGGAGCCTTTGCAACTCTGCTGGCTACGCCTTGCTCCGCGCCGTTCCTGGGTAGCGCTATTGGCTTCGCGCTCACCCGGAGTGGGCCTGATATCTTGATCGTCTTCGGCGCTCTTGGGATCGGAATGGCACTTCCATTCCTGCTGCTTGCCGCCAAGCCGAGCCTTGTGCGTTGGTTGCCGCGGCCCGGTCCTTGGATGCCGCTGCTGCGTGTCGGACTCGGGCTCCTACTCCTAGCAACTGCACTCTGGCTGCTGGCGGTGCTGGCGGGAGCTATGCAGGATTTTAGGTGACGGCGGCGGTCAGGCGGCGCGGTGATCT
>CAXDNE010000053.1:0-30750 GCA_963990595.1 uncultured Methylobacterium sp. | reverse complement strand
CCGAGATCTACACTATCTTCTTCTTCGGCAGCGTCAGATGTGTATAAGAGACAGGCGCGTAAGTCGGGACGGCTACGGGGATGCGCTGCGGCGGCGGGGGAGGCGGAGGCGGCACGTAGACCGGCGTCGGGGCGGGCGTGTCGTCCGGCGCCGGCGAGGACGTGTCGACCGGCGTCGCGTCGGGGGCGGGAGCCGGAGCCGGCGCGGGGGTGTCGACCGGAGCCGGCGTCGGCGTGGCGGCCACCGGAGGCACGTAGTTCGGGCAAGGCCTGAACGTGATGCCCTGGCTGATGCCGTCGCCGACCATGTAGTCCTTCACGCCGGGCGTATTGCAGGCGTTGATGCCGCGGTTGTTGAACGCGACCTGGGCTTCGGCGATGCTCGGCAAGGCCAGGAACGCCGCGCCGATCGCCAGGAGGGATGGCGCCGCGCGACTTGGATGAAACGGCTTCATATGACGACCTTTCATTCCTTCCCGTCGACAAGCAACGGGACGGCGCAATCGCCGCTTGGAACAAGCGTAGCAAAACCGCTTGACCACTTCCAGGTGCCGGCCTTCCGCCGGCGAAGACCGCGATTTCTGGCCTTCGCACGGGCGTCGAAGGAACGAGGGTCGCAACCGATCGTGTCTCGGACGCGTGACCTTTTCGCTCCCGCGTGCTCTCCTGGGTCGATAGAGAAGGTACCCTGCGCATGCCCCGCGTCATCGACTTCAACCGCGGCAACGAGACCGACTGGAACGAGGTCCGCCTCCCCTCCCCCGTCTACGGCCGGCGGGAGATCCGGGCCGACGAGCTCGAGGCGATCGCGCAGGCCTTCGACGGGCCGGTCGTCGGGTTCGAGCCGCAGTTCTCGACCTACGGGATGAGCACGTCGCCCAGGGCTTCGGGGGCGATCTTCGACGGCGCGCATGCTTGGCTGTCGGAGAACGCGACCGGGCCCTGGAGCTGGACGGAGCACTGGACCAATCACGGACACCACCTCGACGTCGCCGTGTTCGTCGAGCGGCAGCCCGACCGCTTCGCCTTCTTCCAGACTTGGGGGAACGTCTTCTCCTATCGGCCGCCGGAGCACCACGTGCTGGAGCGCCTCGCCGTCGCCCGCGGCGTCCTGCCGAAGCCGACCGCGCAGGAGTCGTTCGGCGTCTGGTGCCGCGAGCATGCCGGCTACCGGTTCCTGCAGGCCGAGGATCTGGGTCCGGACCATATGCGGGTCGTCTTCGACCATCCCGGGCTCGAGGCCGACTTCCTGAAGCGCTGGGGCGACCGATTCTCGGCCGAGGAGCGGGACGGCGGGCGCGTCCATGTCGGCGCTGCGGGCGGCCGGTCCTGGCGCGACAGCCCATCCGTGTGGCTGTCGGCGAACGCTGCCGTCGGCTCGCCGGCCGGCGGCAACACGCCCGAAGGCTACCAGTGGAGCGTCGTCACCCGTTACGACGACGTCGCGGAGGCGCTGCGCCGGGATTGGGGGCACGTCTTCGAGGGCGACGAAGGCGGACGCACGTTCCGGACGCCGGACTACCCGTCGCCTCCGGCCCGCGAACTGCCGGCGGACTTCGCGGCCTATCTCGCGGGCGACGCGGAGACCTACGAAGCCCCATACCTGCCGTCCGGGCTCGCGGCGTGCAGGGCCGGAGACGAAGCGTCGCCGGCGCCGCCACGGCCTTAGACGGCAGCTGGCCCCTGCGGGATCGAATGACTGTCGGAGCCCGTTCTGGTATGATCCCGTAATTGCGTAGGGTCAGGGTCCGAAGGCATTCTCCCATGTCGGCGACAACGGTTTCCGAGAGGAAGAGGGCCGAAGCCGCCCGCCGAGCCGATGCCGCTCAGCAGGTCGTTGATCAGCTTCGTGCATATGCCCGCTCCAGGTCTGGCCGCTTCGTGATCTTCGGCTCGTTCGTCGACCGCCGGATGCGCCATGACAGCGATTTCGACGTCCTGATCGATTTTCCGACGGGCGAGATCCCTGCCGCGTGGGATTTCGTGGAGGAGGCGTGCTCCAGTGCTTCGTTGGATCCCGACATCCACGACGCGTCGACGAGCAAGGCCGTTTTCGTCGACCGCGTCATCGCGAAAGGGATCATCGTCTCGTGACGGATGCTCGTTGGGCGGAGGTCGAGGACGACATCAGGTCGGCATGTCGGCATTTCGGTATGGCCGCTCGCCTCTACGATGCAGGCGGCTTCGGCAATCCGGAATCCGACGACGAGGCTCTCGAGACGGCGGATCTGGATGCCTATCGGGCGCGAATGGCCCTGCAGCACGCAATGCAGGCGGCCCATACTTCGCTGGAAGGCGGATTGAAGCGGATCCTGGAGATCCTGGGCGAGGATCCGCCCTCGGGGCCGCAGTCCCATAAAATCCTCGCAGGGGACCGTCTGCTTCAGCTGACGGGGAATGCGAGCCCTAAATGATGCGGCGTTGACGCGGAGAACGGAACGCGTACAAACGGGCGGGATGCAGGTTCGCAGCTACAAGTACCGCCTTCGGCCGAGCCGGGCGCAGGCCGAGGCCCTCGACGCGATGCTGCGGGATTTCTGCGGCCTGTACAATGCGGGCCTGCAGCAGCGGGTCGAGGCGTACCGCCGCCGCGGCATGAGCCTGCGCTACGGGCATCAGGCCGGCGAGCTGAAGGCGTGCCGCGCCGCCGACCCGGACGGTCTCGGGCGCTGGTCATTCTCCGCCCTGCAGCAGGTGCTGCGCCGGCTGGACCAGACCTACACGGCCTTCTTCAAGCGCAGGCGCGGCTTCCCCCGTTTCCGGGCCACGGCCCGCTTCCACAGCGCGACGTTCCGCGTCGGCGACGGGCTGACGATCCGGAAGGATCGCCGCATCGGCGTGGTCGGCGTGCCGGGCGGGATCAAAGCCGTCTGGCATCGCGATCTGCCGTCGGACGCCAAGCTCGGCACGGCGATCCTGACCCGCCAGCAGGGCAAGTGGTACGTGGTGCTGTCCGTCGAGGCGGCGTTCGCCGAGACCTGCGGAACGGGCACGGTCGGCATCGACCTGGGCCTGAACAGCCTGATCGCCACGAGCGACGGCGAGACGGTCGCGATGCCGCGTTTCGCTCGGATGGCGCAGAAGGCCCAGCGCCGGAGGCAACGGGCCCTCGCACGGTGCCAGCGCGGGTCGAAGCGACGTCTCAAGGCCAAGGCGCGTTTGGCGACCGCCTCGGCCCGCATCGCCCGTCAACGGCGCGACCACCTGCACAAGCTGTCGCGCACTTTGGTGTCACTCAACCAAGGCATCGCGTTCGAAGACCTCAACATGGCCGGGCTGACGAAAGGCATGCTCGCCCGGTCCGTCCACGATGCCGCGTGGTCTCTGCTCGTCCAACTCACGACGTATAAGGCTGAAAGCGCCAATGCGTCCGTCGTGCTGGTCGATCCGCGCGGTACTTCTCAGACTTGCCCCGGATGCGGGACGATCAAGGCCAAGACGCTCAGCGTTCGAGCACACGCCTGCGACTGCGGGTGCGTGCTGGATCGCGACGTGGCGGCGGCGAGGATCGTGCATCAACGGGCCTTCGGCTCGGGCCGGGATATCGGCCTTCGGCGCTCAAGCCAGCGGATTGCCGCATAGCTGCGCCGAGAAGCCGCCTGCTTCAGCAGGCGGAGTTGTCACGCGGATCTAATCCGGAGGGTGTCCCGGCCGCTTGCAGTACCCGGACTCGAGCGCCCCGCGATACTGTCGCACGCGATCGAACGGGACGTCACGGAGACCAGACGCTGTCGGCATCGTGCGATGCACGACTACGACAATTTCGAACCGGACTTGGCTGTTGCATCGATCGAAGCAGCACGCCGCCTGAGCGAGAGCCTGCCGACCTGTATCGAGGGCTTCAGAGACGAGGTGGATCCGCCTTCGGCTGCCCCCGGATGCAGGTGATCCGTCCCAACCTGATGAACAGCCTCCGCAACGTGCAGGACGCGACGCCTCTTGGCGTCGACTTCGCCCATGCGAGCTGGCTGGGCATGCGCGTCGCCACCGATCTTGCCCATGGACGGGGCGATCCCGTGCTCTTGGTCTTCGAGCGGCTGGGTGGCCGCTATATCCAGGTCCCCTCGATCTTCGGCAGGAAGGGCGACTCCGTCCTGGTGAAGCCGGGCCCGGAGCTGTACGCCGAAGATGCGCACGCACCCGCACTCGACGTCGAGCCTCTCAACGAGGTCCTGGCCGAAGCGATCGGACACTTGTTCCTGCACTACCCGGCCGCGAGGGCGAGGTACGGCGACGACGTCGTCATGGGCGTGCCGCGCTTCTCGCAGACCGAGCCTCAAGGCCTCGCCCGCGGAGAGGCGACCGCCTTCATGATCGGCTTCCTGATGCCCCAGGCGGAGGTTGTCGCCTCCTTCGACGAGGGGTTGGACGACGATGCGGTCGCCCGGCGGTTCGGTGTGACGGCGAGACTGGTCCAGGCCCGCAGGCACGCGCTGAAGCGCTACTTGGCGACAGCCTGACGACCGGGATCCATCACAAGGAGTGCTTCCGGATCGGCTGCTGCAGCCGGGTGCCGCGTCATCAGCACCGAAAGGCGGGACCGACCAGAGTGAGGTCACGAATCGTATTTCACCTCGTCGATCCCGCGATCCTTAAGGAGGCCTCGCATCGCCTCGATTCGGGAACAACCCTTGGCGCGCATCCAGTTCTGGACCAGATCCTCCTGCCTGGGGCGGGTCAGCATCGAGAAGACGTTGGCGAATGCCCGACGGACCGCGGCCTCCTCGCCGGGATCGGGCGGCGCGGCCTTCGGAGTGACGAACTTCGTCTGCGGCGGGGTAACGATCGACGATCGAGACTTCGAAGGTCTCTTCAGCAGCCAAGCGAACGCCAGAACGGCAGCCACGATGCCGATCACGACGAACGTGTCCGTGTCGACCATGCCCGTTTCTCCGATGAATTCAGTCCGCCCTCGACGCAGACCCGTGGAGGAAGCTGAACCTCGGCTTTACTGATGCTGAACGAGGTCGGGGTCGGCGTCCCGCCCATCGCTGGGGGGCGTGATCCGCGGGCATAAGCCGATGCACAGGACGACGTTGAACGTGAGTAGGGCGACAGAGGTTACTCGCAGAGCAGCCTCCGCAAACCGTGAAATCAAACAACTTTGTGTTGACAACTTCAACTTTCGAGCACAGCAATACGCAACAGATTGTCGAACGCCGGCACGGGGTCGAACGTCCGAATTGTGACGATCAGAAACGCTATAGCTACCGACCGGTCACACATAGATTTGTGCGTACCCTCATATTGGAGGCGCATGCCATGAATAAGTACTACTCAGAGTGGCTTGCCTCGCAGGCAGGGAGCTTGGACTCTGATGTGCTCCGCCTGATTGCATTTGCCGGCAGCATTCCCAAGGAGTGGCCTAGAAAGACCAGCGATCCCTCCGCCTTCATGAGAGCCATAACTGCAAATGCGGGAGATCAGCAGGACGCTCTCATATCGTCGCTGATCGAGACCATGGGCGAATGGAAGAAGTCGGAGACACGAAGCCTGAAGGAGATCGCCTTCACGGCGATGGAGAAGCTCCTCGATAATTTCGGCCTCGTTTTTCTCTCGGGCGCCGCGCTGGCAATAGCATATTACATACAGTTGGGTATCTTTGATCTGAGCTTCATCACAAGCATCGCGGCACCCGAACAAGCAAGAGGTCTTATCACCTTCCTCTTTTCATTCTCGACTGTGGCGATCTTTCTGATCATCGTCATATGCATATTCTTTTATAGCCCGAGCGAACTCAAAGAACGGATAGACCATGCCAAGGACATCCTATCGCTAATAATCGGAATATTCGGGACGATTCTTGGATTTTATTTTGGATCCCTATCTAACACCGATAGACCTCCCGAGAGGCAGCTCTATATCGCGAACGTCCACGCAACGCCGGCTATCGCCAGTCCAGGGACTACCGTCACAATTACGGCGTCGCCTCTCGGGGGTACCCGGCCCTACACCTATGATTTCAGCGCCGTGGATCCGACGGGCTCAGCCGGTTTACT
Source organism: uncultured Methylobacterium sp. (assembly GCA_963990595.1). Taxonomy (GTDB): domain Bacteria; phylum Pseudomonadota; class Alphaproteobacteria; order Rhizobiales; family Beijerinckiaceae; genus Methylobacterium. The sequence goes on along the minus strand of CAXDNE010000053.1, from coordinate 24,752 downwards.
GAAAGACGATAAGGACCTTACGGTCGACAAGGCGGCCAGAGAGCTGACTCTGACCATCCCGATTCCGGGTTCGATAAGCACACCTTCTTCGGTGACGTATACTCTCACCCTGAAGGACGCGAACAAATCATCCACTCAGATAAGCGGCGTGGTTATCATCGTCCCCAAGAAGTGACCATCAGTACGCAGGGAGCCGCCGGCACTCGTTCGGTGCCGCCTTCAGCGCATTTCGATCATCGGGACCGGCACCCTTCCCTCAGGCGTGCTCTCGCACTTTGCGCGATTGGCGAAGACGAGGCTGTCGTTCGAGTAGCGCAGGCAGAATCGGGCCTTCCCTCGCGGATCGACGCGACTACCGCCGGGCCCGACGATGGTGCCCTCGTAGGTTATCGCTCCTCCCGGTACGAGGACGACTTGGCGGGGGTTGCTGCCGATCGTGTTGTCGACCCGCCCTACGACCGTCCACTGATCGCCAAACCGCAGGAGGATCGCCATCTGGTCCATGGCGTTTCCGGTCTGGTCGGACTGGTAGTCCACGAAGGCGAGGGCGATCCCCGGCATCAGGGCGTGTGTGTCGTAGAAGACGCGCAGACCCTTGCTCAGCGAGGCGATCGTGCACCATTCCTCGCCGGCCGACGTCTGGCACGGAATCTCAGTCTCCCGCATGTAGGCGTCGAGCGCCGATCCTGCCAGCAGGCCATCCCTACCCGAAGGCGCGGTCGAAGCGGTCGAGGTCGCTGAGAGAACGGCGGCGAGCGCGGTGCCGAGGAGGGTTGTGGTTTTGGTCATGGACTGTCCTAGTCGCCGCCCGGTGCAGCACCGATCCTCGCCGCGACCAGATAGGACGATCGACCTCGGAGTCATGGAGCGGTGACCGGCAGCTTAACCGTCGTCGCCGGCCGCCAACCGATCACAAGCACCGATACAGCATCCGGCTATTCTCGCCTTCGGTCTCGACCATCGTGCGGCCGCCGGCTTCGACGCTCCAATCCAGGGTGCGGAACTTCGAGTTGCAAACCATGGTGACCGCAGTGCCGGTCCGGTTCGGCTCCTTGTTCGTGAACCAGCACGGGCCCATCGACTTGCCGTCGATATGGATCCTGCTGCTCTGGCACTGCGCCTTCGAGTAGGCCCAGTCGCCGACGAAGTCCTCCCGGGCCGAGGGAGCTGCGACCGCGGCCGCCTGCCGCTCCGGACAACGGCGGAAGTTCGATACCCCGCCTCGGTCGAGATCGCTGACCCTCATGCGGTCGACTGCGACCTCCAGCCTCTCGCGGCTCTTCCAGGTCTGCCCTTCGCCCCTGCAGGTCATCGAGATCTCGAACGGGCCCGATCCGACGACGCGGTCGACCGAGCAGTCCGACGCGTACGACGTAACCATGCGGCGGCCGTAGGTTCGAGGCACCTGGTCGGTGAAGTCCGCGTTGTTGCGGCACCAGGACAGATTGGACGTCCACCTTCCCTCGTAGGCTGCCTTTCCAGCCGCGAGCGCGGGATGGGCGCACAGGATCGCGAGCAGCGCGATGGACGATCTCTTCATGGCTGACGGGAGCTCGAACAGCCCGGGTGCGGGCGATCGCAGCGTATCCGACGAAGGAGAGCGCATCAGGTCGCAGCGGTCGCGTCCCGCAGGGATCCACGGACTTTCCCAAGCACCTGCTTAAGGAATTCGCTCCGCAGTCCTGCGGCATCACCCTCGGACGACCGGCAAAAAGATCGGCAATGCGAGGCCCCGATCCAACAAAAACCCGTTGGCCATGATGCGGAAATCTCGTTGTCTGGATCGGCAGAGCCACCGGCACCCGTGAGACGGATGCCGGCTTAGCCTGCGTTCACCGCACGGAGTGCGCTCAATCGTGGGGCGGAGCGACGGATCCCGAATGCAGGGGTGGCAGGTCCGTCGGCGCCGGCATCGTCGCCGCCCAGGCCCGCGAGGCGCCGTCGTCGGAAACGTTCAACGACGCGAGCAGCATCAGGCAGGCCGCGAAGCCCGCTGCGGCCCAACCGAGCCGATGCCTCATCGGCACCGCCGCCACGTCCTCCTTCTTCGGCAGCAGGGCGCCTGCGGCCGCCACGAGGTCGAGGATATCGATCATGTCCTCGAGTTCGATGGCCTTGCCGGTGTCCAGGTCGATCAGCTCGAAGGAGTTCACCGCCACGTCGGGGATGTGCCTGCCGAAGCCTTCGATCAGGTCCACCGTCAGCCGGACGGAGCGTCCGTCGTACCGGAGCGGGTACGCGCCCGGTCGGACGACGATGCGACCCCGGTCCCGTCCGATGAGGCAGACGCCCCAGGGGAGATGCAGACGTCCGTCGGCGACGGCGGGCCAGCTGTTCCCGCGCGCCCCTCTGCGGCGGGCCCGGGCGTCGCGCCACTCGCCGGCGATCCGCCCGGCGACGTTGCGGAACAACGGGAGCCGCCTGGACGGAGCTACGGGGGCCCGGCGCTCGGAGGAGAGGAGAGCGTCCGGCCGGAGGGCGTCCCCGTTCCTTCGGGATACGTACCCCTCGCAGGCGCTCCTCACCATGGCGTCCACGAGACGTCGGGTCATGCCCAGATCGGGAGCCGTCGCGACGGCACGCAGCCTCGCCCATGGCGAGGTGAACCGGTTCCTGACCGTGAACCAATGGAGCCGATCGCCCCCGGCGATGAAGTCGGCCATCTCCTCTTCGGAGAGCACGATGGCCATGCAGTTCCGTTCCACGGCGAGTGCAGCTCGGCGCGCGACGAGATCGCTCTTGGGGATCGGCGCTATGAACTCCGGCTTGCCGGACCAGCTCGAGAGCCCGTCCCGCTTCGTCCCGAAGAGGTGGACGGTGGTGCGGTGGTCGAAACCCCAAGGCCCGGAGAGCCACAGCAGCTCGGTGAAGGCGGACGCCCTGGTCCAGTCGACGGCGCCGAACGCCTGCAGAGCCTCTTCCGCCGCGCGGTTCTCCACCGGATCCGAGGAACCGGCGTATCGCTCGTGTAGGGTGGACAGACGCTGGGGACTGTAGGTGCCGCGCTCGGTCATCTCGAACGCCGCTCCATCCTCGAGCAGCTGGAAGTAGTTCTCGCTTCCATCCCTGACCGTTCGCTTGAACACCGCCGCCGCGGCCGCGGCCTGGGTGTCGAAATGCTGCGGCCGGCCGCGATCGGGGTCGACGCCGAGCCGTTCGCAGCAGAGACGGTACGAAGGATCGTCCCAGTCGTAGCCCCGTGGCAGCTTCCGGATCGCCAGGAACACCGGATGGTCGGGGCGTTCCTCGGGCGGAACCGGGAACTCGGTCTCCGCCAGCAGGATATCGAGGACCGGCATGCCGAACGCGACGGCCATTCCGACGGCGAGCGGCCTCGGGTCGGATGTCGGCACCTCGACGGTCCAGAACCAGAGCCGCCCGCGACGGACCTCGCCGTGCTCGAAGGGCTGGGCGAGAAGACGACGCGCGTCGCCGGCGCGCGCCTCCGCCCGATGGCCGAGCTTGCGCTGGAGTCGTCGGATGTCGGCTCCTTCGTCGCCCGCGATCTGCACGATCGCGGAGCGCATCGACAGCCCGGGCAGATCGGCCAGAAGCGCCTCTATGGCGTCCAGGGCGGCCTCGTCGTCGAGACCGGAGCCGATCGGTCGGCCGGCGCGTGGGGTCGTCATGATGCGTGTTCCGTTTGGGTTGGCGCCATCAGACGGCTGCCGTTCCTTCGCTCGGGCAACGACAACAATCGGTCGTCCGGATTTTTGTCGCACGGAACGCCTCGACAGGCGAGCGGACCGAAGCAATAGCATCGTCGACGCGTCCCCACGAAGGAACCGGCTCGAACCCACCCCTTCGTGCGCTCGGGTCGTTTGGGCTCAACCTAGCGAGGTCCACCTGATGGATATTCTTCGTCGCGGTCATGGGACCGCCACTCCGGCTCTGGGCGGCCCGACTTCGAGCTGGAGCCGTCTGTTCCGGCACGGTGCCTTCGCCCGGTACCGTAGGAACCCGCACGGCTTCCATGACGGGTATCGCCTCGTCGATCGGGACTACGGCTCGACGCCGGGCCGGCGCAGGCGGCGGGTGCTCGTCGGGATGGGTCTGACGATCGTCCTCGCCGCTCTCGCGTGCTTCCACCTGCCCGGCGGCACGAGCGGCCCGGACCTGCCGCCCGCGATCGACCGTACGGACGTCGCCCGTTCCATCCCGGAGCCCCTCGAGGTTCCGCTATCGCCTCCGACCATAGTGGGCCCGCTGGTGGTCGACGCGCAGGGACTGGTCCGCCCCCTCGAGAATCGCGCGCGGCACCACGGCCGGATATGTTCGGATGAACCGATGCCCATGGGAGACGGAGCATCGGACTGCCTCGGGCTGAAGGAGCCCTACGGCAAGGTCGCCGATACGATCGATCCCAAGACCGGCGCGATCACCGGCATCGCCGGTGTGCTTGGCGCGAGCTACGGCATTCCGACGGGCGTCGTGGCGATCAGGACCGAGGGCGATGCCGTCGGGCGCGACGCCTATCTCGCGGCGGTCACGGTCGACGAGCACGGACGGATCGTGTCCGCCTCGCCGCTGGCGCAGCGCCTCGGATATCAGGCCGTCCTCGTCCTCGTCGCGTACCTCGTCGGCGCAATGGCGGTCGCGATGATACGGAGTTGGAGAGCCGACCGGGGTCTGTATGCCGGCCCCGGCGACCGGATGGCCGTCATCGGCGTCTCGATCTGCGTCCCGGCGGCCTTCTTCCTCTCCGGCAGGATCGAGCCGGTCTGGTGGGAGTTCGCGCCCTTGGTCGCAGCCGCTGCCATGAGCTTCTCCGGCATCCGCACCTTCATCGGTCGCTTCTCGCTCGCGCTGGCTCTCTGCGCCTTCGTCGACCTCCTGCAGGTTCCGATCTCGCCGCCGCACGCCTCGCTCGCCAAGCTGTACGGGCCGGCGGGTCTCTACGTTTGGGATTTCGTCCTGCTCGGTGCCGCGTGCGTGGTCGGCCTCCTGCTACCCGGCAGGCTTCGGCATCTCTGAGCGAACTTGCACGCCTCGACGAAGCCGCTTCATGACCGACTCGGCGGTCGTCGATCGTAGGAGCCGTTGCGACATTGAGCCTTGCGTCGGCTCCTCCTAGCCTCGAGATCGGAACACCGATCGAGGCCGAAGACCATGTCCTTCTCCATGCAGGAACTCGCCGACCGCGCGGAGCCCGGTACCTGGAAGGACACGCTCGTTCACGTCCTGGAGGCTGAAGCGATACACAAGGCACTCTGGAAGGCCTGCGAGGCGGACTACAACCGCTTCTACGAAACGCCCGAGCACCTGCGCGAGAGCCTCGGGAGCGAGATCGTGAAGGTCGTCGACTCGCTCGAGTGGAGCGTGTCCTCGCTGCAGGAGACGCGCGACGGCCTGTATGGCGCCCGCAACGACGCCTTCGTGGCCAAGGCGGCCGAACTCGGCGCCGCGCCTGCCGTCGACGGCGAACCGTCCTGGATCCGGCTGATGCGGGACCTGCAGACCCTCCGCGAATGGCGGCAGGCCCACCTCGACGGCATCGACGTCCAGTTGCCGCAGTTCGTCATGCGCGAGCCGTCGCGGAAGGATCCGGGCATGTTCGACCGCGCCCTGCAGGGATGGTCGAAGGCGGCGGGACTGAAGGTCGGGGGCGTGCGGGCGGAGGTGCTCGAGATCGCGCAGGCCGGTCTGCTGCCGGGCATCGTGCCCGATCCTGCATTCTACGCCTACGAGGTGTCAGGCGACCACGCAGCGGCCCTGGCTGACCTCGTCGCGCGGAGGGGCGTCGACGAGGTCCTGGCTCAGGTTCGGCTCGCCGGCGAGGTCCTGCCGGCAGCCTCGTTCCCGGTGCCAGAGGAGGCGGTTCGGCTGCTTGAGGGTGGCGCCGCGCCGCGACCGTGATCGAAGAGGGGGGCCGGCATCACCCCTAGGTTCTTCACAGTGATCCGTTGAAGATCTGCTCGTAGCGCTCGATGCTGAAGCCCCCCAACTCGGTCGTCGCCCGCATGGGGTAGTAGTCGGGCCGAGTTGGATCGGAGCCGACGACCTTGCATTGCCTATCCCCGAGCGCGGGGTTCGTCAGTTTCTCGTAGGACTTCGAAGCCGCGAAGTAGCAGGCCCGGGTTCCAGGCCGCCACCCCTTCTCGGTCTCCGCCCCGAATAGCGACAGAGGCGTTCCACCACGATTCCGGCACTCGGCTTCGGGGATCGCGCCCTCGTTCGGATGGACGACCGTGCCTCTCAGGCGCTTGCACTGCTCCTCGGTCTTGGCCCGTTCGAATTCGCTCCGGTCGCTCGCCTCCATCCAGGCCTTCTGGCGCCGCTCCTCGCATTCCGGCGTCGTCCATTCCTCGGACGCCATCGAGTCGCATTTGGCTGAAGCCTCGCGCTTCGGATCGGCCTCGACCCACTCCTTGACCTGCAGGCGCCCAGCTTCGTCGGCCCACAGGCCGAACCGCTTCAAATCCGTTGCGCCCGGGATCTCGACAACCTCCGGGTCGCCCTGGTTCCAGACGTAGACGGGGATCGGCTTGGACGAGTGGTTGAACGGCTCCTTGGCGCTCGCGCCCGGGATCTTCACGCAGGGGCGGAGGGTCCCCGGCATGATGAACCCCTTCGATGCATTCGTCCGCCACGCGGCGACCGCATTCACGTCGGGGGCGTCACAGGCTTCATCTGGCCCGTGCGGAGCGGGCTTGAAACTGATCTTCGAGGGAGCCGGTGCGCCTGCCGTGCGCCTGCCGGCTCGGTTGCCGGTCCCGTCCGCGCAGGCGCGTTTGGGGCCGCCCGTACCGGAGATGTCGCTGCAGCCCCCGGATCCGGCCATCGCCGCGGCCACCTTCGGCGTGATGGTCGCGTCGCGTACGGGGCCATCCCGCCGCCATGCAGCCTGTTCCTGATCCGACATCGCCTTGCAGGTTTGGTTGTCGGCCTGACAGGCGAACCCGGGATTGCAGACGTGCTTGCCGTCCGCGCAGTGCTGCGGCGACGCGTTCGCGACGCAGATGTTGTCCACTGTGCAGTTGCTGTCCGGGCCGCAGATGGCGCCGTTGGGGCAGATGCGCCCGTACGGCACGCAGGATCCATTCGACGAACACGCCGATCCCTTGGCGCAGTAGCGCCCGTTGGAGCAGGCGTTGATGCTGCTCTTAGGAAGACACTTCCGGTCCGACGTGCAGATGGACCCAGCGTTGCAGTAGCCTCCGCCGGCGCAGAACGTCACGTTCCGCGGCAGGCAGCTGCCCGCGTGGCAGATGTTGCCGGCAGGACAGTAGCGGCCCTGCCCGCAGCAGATGGCGCTCGCTGGCGCGCAGCCCGAGCCGCACATCTTGTACCCTGCCCGACAGGATCTCCGTATGATGGTCGCCGGGCCCGGGTCCGATGGCGTGTCGTCGTAGGACGGGGCAGGGTTGGACGGCTCGTCGGCAGGTAAGGCCCTGAGGACATTGCCCAGGATGCCGAGCGCCAAGCCGCCGAGAGCGGCCGCGCCCGCCGCGCTCGAGCCGTAGTTGGTTGTTCGCCCGCCTCCCCCGCTTCTCACCGGTGGGGCCGAGTAGGTGCGACCACCCTGATTTGCACTCGGGCGGCTTGGCCTATTGTAAACCCGCGGAGGATCTGGATCGACGTTCAGAGAAGTACTTAGGGCGACATCGACATACGAACACGCGCTAATTATACCCAGCATCCACACGAATATGAATTTACGAAACGTGTAAAATTTCATTGCGCATGCGCTCCCCGCGCTCTTAGAACACGGTCCCGCCAATGCGGGCAACTCGACGAGGGGGACCATGCATCGATATCGTGTATTTATCCTCGCGGCATCAGTCTTCGCGATGGGTGCAGCCGAAGCGCATGCAGGAAGCCTCCTGCGGGCGCTTGCTGGCAGAGCCGCCGTCCGAGCCGGCGCAGGCGCGGTCGGATCCGCCGCCGGAGCTGCTTCAGGTGCCGTGTCCAAGACCTATGGGCCGGACGTGTTGACAGTCGATCAGCTGACTGCATGCGTCAGGTCGGCGGCCGACCTGGACAAGAATTCCGATCAGATCGATACCCGGAGCGCCGACTTCGATGCCAAGGTCGGCGAGATCAAGGCTCGCAAGGCGAAGCTGGAAGAGCGGAGCGGCAAGGTAGACAATAGTAGTAAGAAGGCTGTTGCACTCTACAATGCCGAGGTCCAGACGACCAACAAGCTGATCAAGGCCGTCAAGATCGACCAGCAGCGCTTCAACGAAGACGTCAAAACTCATAACGGGCGCATCGAGGAGTACAACGGCCGGTGTGCGAAGCGCTACTACGCCGACGACATGGAGGTGGCCAAGCAGCGGTCGAATGTCCTGTTCTGATATTCCCACTGCCGCGGACCCGGCACCGCCGCCGATGAGGGGCCTATGGTCGCCGCACTGGTAGAAGCTCGACGCCTCGATCGTGGAGGATCCGGATCACGGACTCTGTCGCTTCGCTCCGCGCATCGTCCAGGACGGCAATCACAGGGGTCTCCTCGTCCAGCCATGCCTCCGCGTCGGCGGGATGGGAGAAGCCGAGCGGGAGGTATCCCTGGCTGCGCAACGCGTGGCAGCCTCTCCTGAGCAGATCGTCCCATTCGCAAAGAACCAGGGCAGGCGGTCGGTAGCGCCGCTTTTCCGTCATGCCGCCTTCCGGGTCCTGGCGGTCGCAGGCTTGCGCGAGGGACGCTCTGCGGGCCGTCGCGTAGGCTTCGAGGTCGCCTTCTTCCTGGGCGACGGCTTGGACGTCGTGCCAGCCTTCTCGGAGTCGATGCTGCGCTTCAGGGCCTCCATCAGGTTCACGACGTTGCCCGAGGTGGGGGCCGCCTTCGTCTGCCCCTTGCCCTTCGCCGGCTTCTTCGCCTTGCCCTTGACCAGCGCGATCAGCGCCTCCTCGTAACGGTCCTCGAACTTCGACGGATCGAACTTCCGCGTCGAACGGGCGATCAGCTCCTCGGCCAGGGACCGCATCTCGTCGGTCGGATTCCCGTCCGGCATGTCCTCGAAGTAGGCGGTGGGCGACCGCACCTCGTCCTGGTACCGCAGCAAGGTTGCCAGCAGGCCCTTGCCGTAGGGCTCGATCAGGACCACGCGCTCCCGCTTGTAGATGACGATCCGCCCCAGGCCCGCCATCCCCTTCTTCTTCATCGCATCCCGGATGACGGCGAACGCCTCGCGCGAGACCTTGTCCTCGGCTGCAAGGTAGTAGGGCTTGTCCAGGTAGCGCTCGTCGACCTCCTCGCGCCTGCAGAACGCCTCGATGTTGATCGTGTGCGTGCTTTCCAGCGCGATCTCGCTGAGCTCCTCGTCCTCGACGGGGACGAGCTCGTCCTTGGCGACCTCGCAGCCCTTCACTTGGTCGTCGCGATTGACGCTCTCGCCTGTCACCGAGTCGACCAGCAGCTGCTTCACGCGGTTGCCGGTCTCGCGGTTGATCGTGTGGCACTTCAGGTCCCGCGACGAGCTGATCGCCGGATACAGCCCGACGGAGCAGGAGACGAGCGAAAGACGTAGGTGACCCTTCCAATTGGCGCGCGATGCCACCGCAGCCTCCAGAATTCGTACAAGTATTCGTTGCCGGCGATGAGTCGATGCGGCGCCGATCACGAATTTGGCGACTCAACGAGAGTCGCTCTCGACTCGTTCCTGCACAGACCACCCTGTGGATAACTTGCGAGATCTTGCCTGCCCCACAGTCGGAGCGGCATCCCGGAACCGGCGATCGGCCGCGGCGGTTTGCCGATAGCCATGTCCGAGCTCCTCAAGCCGTACCGCGAGAAGCGGGATTTCGAGGCCTCGTCCGAGCCGCGGGGACGCCGCGGGCGGAAGACCGCCAAGGCACAGTTCGTGGTCCAGAAGCACGACGCCCGACGCCTGCACTACGACCTGCGGCTGGAGATGGACGGAGTGCTCAAGAGCTGGGCCGTCACCCGCGGGCCGAGCCTGTCGCCGGCCGAGAAGCGGCTCGCCGTCCGCACCGAGGACCATCCTCTCGACTACCTGCGCTGGGAAGGGGCGATCCCCAAGGGCCAGTACGGCGGCGGGACCATGATCGTCTGGGACATCGGGTCCTGGGAGCCGGTCGGCGATGCGGCCGCCGGCCTGGAGAAGGGCCATCTCGAATTCGTTCTACGGGGCGAGCGGCTCGGGGGCCGGTGGCATCTCGTGCGCATGAAGGGCCGCGGCGGCGAGAAGAAGCAGCCGTGGCTGCTGATGAAGGCCGAGGACGAGCATGCCCGCCGCGAGGGCGACATCCTCGGCGAGCACGACGCGTCGGTCCTGTCGGGCCGGACCAATCGCGACCTCGCCGCCGGCGGCGAGGTCAGACCCGACCATGCGGCACGCGCGAAGGTCGCCTCGACGCGCGTGACGAAGCCCGCCTCGGCCCGGTCCCCGCGCGCCCGCAAAGGCGTGCTGCCGCCCTTCGTCGAGCCTACCTTGGCGACCCTCGTCGACGCGGCGCCCACCGGAGAGGGCTGGCTGTACGAGATCAAGCACGACGGCTACCGCATGCAGGCGCGCATCGACGGCGGCACCGTGAAGCTGTCGACGCGCTCCGGCCTCGACTGGACGTCGAAGTTCGAGCCGATCGCGAAGGCCCTCGAGGAGCTGAAGCTGCCCTCCGCTCTGATCGACGGCGAGATCGTCGTCGAGAACGCGAGCGGCATCTCGAGCTTCTCCGCGCTCCAGCAGGCCCTCGCCGACGGCGACACGGGCGCGGCGCTCTTCTACGCCTTCGACTTGCTCTACCTCGACGGCAAGGACATCCGCGCCCTCCCCCTGACCGAGCGCAAGGCTCTGCTGCTGCAGAGCCTGGACGATGCGGGGTCCGCCGACCGGATCCGGTTCAGCGAGCATCTCGTCGACGACGGTGCGTCCATGGCCCGCCATGCCTGCCGCCTCGGGCTCGAAGGCATCGTCGCCAAGCGGGCCGACGCGGCCTACCGCTCCGGACGAAGCGATCTCTGGCGCAAGGTGAAATGCACCGGCTCCCAGGAGTTCGTCGTCGCGGGCTTCATGCCCTCGGGCACGGCCTCCCGCGCCATCGGCTCGTTGATCCTGGGCACGCACCAGGGCGGCACTCTCGTCCACGTCGGACGGGTGGGCACGGGGTTCGGCGACGCGGTCGCGCGCGATCTCTGGACGAAGCTGGAGCCCCTGCGGATCCCGGCGCCGCCGTTCGACGCCGAACTGCCGCCCCTGGCGCGCCGCAACGCACGATGGGTGGAGCCTCGTCTCGTCTGCGAGGTGACGTTCCGCGGATGGACGGCCGACGGCCAGCTGCGGCACGCGTCGTTCAAGACCATCCGGACCGACGTGGCACCCGACGAGGTCGTCCGGGAGGCGGCGCCGGCACCCCCACGGGCGCCGAAGCGGAGAACCGCGGAATCGACCGTGACGCTCACGCATCCGGATCGCGTGCTCTGGCCCGACGTCGGCCTGACGAAGGAGGGTTTGGCCGAGTACTATGCCGAGATCGCCGACCGCATCCTGCCGCACGTGATCGACAGGCCCCTGTCCCTCGTCCGGTGCCCGGACGGCCTCGGCTCGTGCTTCTACCAGAAGCACGGCTGGGCCGGGATCGACGAACGCCTTCTCCGCGTCCTCGAAGGCGGGACCGGGAAGGCGGTCGTGATCGGCGACTTGGATGGCCTGCGCGCCCTGGTCCAGGCGAGCGTCCTCGAGATCCATCCCTGGGGCGCGACGGCCGCCGACCCGGATCGGCCGGACCGCCTGGTCTTCGATCTGGATCCAGGGGACGGCGTGGGCTGGACCGACCTCGTCGCCGGCGCGCTGGAGGTCCGCGAGCGTCTGCGGAACTCGGGGTTCGGCGCCTTCGTCAAGACGACCGGCGGCAAGGGACTGCACGTCGTCGTACCGGTCGAACCGAAGGCCGGGTGGGACGAGGCGAAGGCTTTCTCGAAGCAGCTCGCCTCCGAGATGGCCAAGGACGCGCCCGACCGCTACGTCGCGACCGTGTCGAAGAAGGCCAGGGACGGCCGCATCTTCATCGACTACCTGCGCAACCAGCGAGGCGCGACCGCGGTCGCGGCCTTCTCGACCAGGGCCCGCGCAGGCGCGCCGGTCTCGGTGCCGGTCGACTGGGAGGAACTTCCGTCCCTCGGTTCGGGAGCGCGGTTCGACGTCGCCAGCCTACCCGGTCGCCTGGCGGCGCTCGGCAAGGATCCCTGGGCCGGCCTCGAGCGCGCCGCTCGTCCTCTGGAGACGTCCGGGAAGCGCCGTCGTCGGAGAGCCTAGCCTCTCCCGTCACGGGCGTGGAGAAAACACCCATCGGGCGGAGGTGATGCCTTCGCCACTCAGTGAGCGGATTCATCCTCCGAATCGCCCCTAAACCATGCGTATCGTGTCCCTTTTTGGCTTCGAAATTGTCCTTTTTTTCGGGCCTTCGTGTCCTTAGGTTAGTCCCGGATCCAGGGTGTTTTGGGACAGCGCGATGGTCGGTCAGGGCGCATATGGGCTCAATCGCTCTTGAGGTGCCCATGTCACATCCCACCCGAACACCAATCAGCCCCCACGCCCGCCGCCGCGCCCAACAGCGCGGCAAGCGGCGCGACGCCCTCGAACTCGTCTATCGCCAAGGAGACAGGGAGCGCCGCGCAGGGCGGAGCCGCCGGGCGGTGAGCCTGTCGCATCGAGCCTGCCGCTCGCTGATCTCGGACGGAGTGCCGCCGCATCTGATCGATCGTGCACGGCGCATCGAGTTGATCGTCTCCGAATCCGACGAGGCGATCGTGACCGTCCTCACGAACACGGAGGACCGCAAATGACGGACGCCGGTGATCACCGCGGCAACGTGGCTCCCTTCCCGGAGGCGGCAGACGCCGATCTGCCGCCCGAACCGGGCAACCGGCAGAAGTCGCCCCTCGCAGCCGCAAGCCTCGCGGAGGCAACTCGACGGAAGGACCTTGCGCTGCATGCCGAGAAGCTGCTCCTCAAAGGAGGGCAGATGAGTAGCGAGCAATGCTTCATCATGGCCCGCAATCTCCGGGACTATATCTATCGACTAGTCGACGATCGCCTGCTGACGGCCCGGGATCTGTCAAACAAGGTCTTCGGCCGCCCTGAAGTGCGAGCGATCCAGCTCTACGTCCTGCCGAAAGGAGTCGTGACCAGTGAGCAATTTGCGGCCGATCACCCTAATAGAAAGCTGGCCGCCAAGTCGAAGAATTATCTCCGGATCGCGTTGGCGGCGGCAGACATCGCTGGCGACGATCGAGACGCGGCGATCCTGGCACTCGCCGCAGAGACCCGTTGCTGGCCTGGTGCCGAGTTCATCGCCGACGACCAACGTCAGGCGGCCAACGAGGTCGTCGGGTTGCTTGACACCGTCGCCAAGTATTTGAGCCAGGTATTTCCGCTCGACCGTTACTTCGATCTGATCGAGCAACATGAGGTACTTCCTCAGCCTCAAGGCGAGACGATGGTCTTCGATACGACCCAGGAGTTCAACTGGTTCGACTACCTCGCCATTCCCTCGGCTAGGATTGCGTCGCAGTGGATACCGCCCGCGGGTGTCTCGGTCGAGGTTGCGGTCTCCGAGGTGCCTGAGGGCATGAAGGGCAACATCGATTTCGATCAGCTCTACAGGACAGGACGCGCCTTCAGGGCACAGGTAAACAGGCGTGAGGTGTTCTCCCTCGGGATCGGCCGTCTTGCAGGCGCAGTCGGACCCGTTGGAGTGTACAGCCACGAGGTCGTCCTGCCACGCGGGCGCGACTACGAGGTGGTGCGGCAAGCTGGGACCGACCGGTTAACTCCAGGCTGGCATCCCTGCATCGTCGATATCGGATCCGGCCCGAAGCGAGCTGCCTGGCAGCTCACAGATGCCCTGATGGACCCACCGGACGAAAATGAAGATTACGACGCCCCCCCGGACATTCGCATCGTTCCGCTCACGGCCGACTGGTTCCTTTCGGATCATGGCAGCCGTTGGCTGGTAAAGAACATCGGCAAAAGAGGCGACTGCGGATGGCAACTGGTCGTCAGATTCACCCAAAGCCGACTCGGGGGAGCGGAATCATTACCATCCATCATAGAGCGTGGACTGTCGTTGGATTCGGAGAAGATCGGGCCAATTGCAGAAATGCGCCAAATCTACGAGCGCAATGTCTCTGCGTTGAAGGAGTGGAAGGCATTGGCCGACCACCAGATCCAGACCCGGCTTGGCTCGGTCGAGGCGCGTCTGAATAAGTCCTTCAAGATCGACGGAGGCTAGAAATGCTCCCGATCGTGTAGCAACGGTCTGGACGGACGATGACTACGGCCGAGACAGCCGCACCATGACCCGTCTCCCGTGCGGGAGAAGATTGGGTTTGGTTGAGGGATCAGGTCCTTCCGACGAGGTCGCACTCCTCACCGTGTCGAACTCGATATTCACCGCCCCGGGTGGTTCAGGGCGGCCTGGATTGCGCTCTTCGTCCGCGGACGCGTCACATGCCGAACGGCAGCAAGCAAAGCGGCACGGGAAGCAGCATCCGAGGCGGCGACCTCGAGAAGCGCGTTCTCCATGGCGGCGACCAAGCCGTCGTCCGATGCATGCTCCAGGACTTGGACGAGCGTGACGACCGCCGGCGCCCCGAAACCCGCGAGGACTCCGCCGAGACGCCACCAGACCGGCCGGAACGACGATCGGACAAGCACGTCCACGAGGGTGGCCATATGCCTTTCGTCGGGCTGGCCCATACGGACGAGGTCGTCGACGAGCTGCAGGCGGAGCCGATCGTTGTCCGCCTTCGACAAGGCGATCACGACGTCGTCGACGGCGGCCTGCGCCGGTTCACCGATCAAACCCAGCGCATAGAAGATCACGGTCCGCGTGTCCTGATCCTGCACGTGGTCGAGCGCGCTCAGAAGCGGCTCGGCCGCGGGCTTGCCGATCGAGCCGAGCATCCTGGCGATCTGACGTTTGACCCTCGTGTCCCAGTGTTTGACGAGCGCGGCGACGAGATCCCGGATCTGGTGTTCGGGCAGCCGCAGGCCCGCATCGAGCGCCTTCTGCATCCCGATGAGGCCATCCCCTACCCATGAGCTGTTCGTCGCATGCTTGAGCGCCGTCATCCTTGCGGCGAAGAGCACATCCGCGGGGGCGTCGATCTTCGCCAAGGCTTGTGCGAGAGCGTCGAGTTCCTCGCGGTCTGTCGAGCCCTCCGCCGCCCGGGCGAGGGATTCGACGGCAGCTCCTGCCTCCGCACCGAGATCCCCGAGCACCTTCGCGATCGGGATCCTGCAGGTGGGGGAACCCGCTTCGAACTCCTCGATGAGGAAGTCCAGGGCGCCTGTTCTGAGGGTGGCGGCCGCAGCGGCCGCGGCTCGTAGAACGCGCTCGTTGCTTGAAGCGCGAAAGACCGTGCGGAGGGCATCGAGGTCGGACGGAGACCGCAGGCCGATCTCGGTCACGGCATCGATCATCGCAGCCCGTGCGACGTCGTCGGAGGCCTGTCGAAGCCTGTCCAGAAGCAGGTCCAACGCCATGCCGGCATCCGGACCGATCTTGCCGAGGGCGCTGGCATACGCCGATCTCTGCCGATCGTCGGTCGCAGCCACGAGGGCCGCGTACAGCGGGAGGACGGCGGCGAGGCCCATCCGGCCGAGGGCGAAGGAGATGTCGTACGCGAGCTTGGTGCCCTCGGCCACGGGCAGGCCGGAAATCAGCACGTCGATCATCTGCGGGCCGGCAGGCTCGAGATTGTCCACGAACAGCTCGAGCTGCCGATCGGCCTGCCCGCCGCATCGCGCCAGGACGAGCGGTATCATGGACGGAAAGACCGATGCGGCGGCCGGCCCGACGCCGGCGAGCGCATACGCCATGGACCTCGCAACCTCCGTGTCGTCGGTCTCGGCCAGCACGCGCATGAGATCAGGGATCGCGCCCGCGGCGTCGGGTCCGATCCTGTTCAGCGCGTAGCCGATCCACCGCAGGACGTCGGGGTCCTGGACCGAGGTCAGGGCCGCGACCAGGGTCCCCAGATCGGCCGCGCCCGCATGCCAGAGCAGGCCGGCGAGATGTCGACTGGCGACCGTCCCGATGGGATCGTGCAGAGCTTCCGCGAGCCCTTCGAGGGGCCCGGGCGCGACCTCCTGGGCGAAGGCACCACCGCTTTCGATGAACCGATCCAGCAGGGCGGTCGCGGCGTCGAAATTCTCGTCTACCTCCTCGCCGGTGTTCGGCACCGTCGTGTGGGCGACGACCCTCCCGCGCGCGATCCTGAACAGGAGGAATTCCGCAGGGATGAACCAATCCCATTTGGTGCCAGGAGCGTTGCCTGACGGGCAGTAGAGATCGCCGGAGAACCATGTGGCAGGGACCGGGGTGTCGACCTCGTGGACGTCGAGCATGCCGATGTGTCGCTCGGTCTGCTCGCTACAGCCGTCCTGATCGAGATCCTCGAACCTCTCTCTCGCTACTCCATGGAACCCCTGGAGGTAGAGACGCCCTCCTGCGATGGCCCACTTGGCCGTATAACCCCTGTAGTTGGCGGTGCTGGTCCTGGGGCTGAATTCGCAGAGATCCCAACGCGGGTGCCCAGTCGGCAGCAAAGAGACCATTGGATATAGGAAATGAGGCCCCGACGCCAAATCTATATCGTCAGCGATCTGCCGAGTCATGATCGATGCGGCCGCTTCATCGTAATCTGCTTTGATACAGCGTATGTCTTCGGCTGCCTCGGTTGGCAATCCCCGGGATCGCGCTGATATGGTGCGATGGCTTCCGAGTATCCGGGTGCATATCGCCGCCCTACGCACTCTCGCTCCCACTCCGCTCGTGCCGCAGGAGATCGGCTTCGCCGGCAAGGTGCTGCCGCCTTCATTCGAAGCCGCCGGTGCCGTATGCCCCTATCGATGGATGCACTCGTCCGGGAGCGTTGGGCTGCGATGATCGGCAGACGGTTCATCTTCACCACGTGCTCGATCTTGGCGGCTAGCCTCACCTGGTCGACCTCGACCTCCGCCGCTCCCTCGGCCCCATACCTGGGCGGATGGACGGAGGACGCACAAGGCTGCAGCCGACCGCTCGCGGAAGGGCACCTCCAGCCCGGCGAATACGTCTTCGGCAAGGATGCACGGTACCACTTCGAAGGCCGCTGCAGGATCGCGCGCGCGGAGCAGTCCGGAAGCTTCGGATGGAAGCTGGACGAGGTCTGCGGGGACGGTCCTTCGGCGAGAAGGGCACGGTGGACACTCTCGGTCGCGGGCGACACGATGATCGCGTCTATCGCGCGCGGCTCCGCCAGGGCTGGCGAGCCGTTCACCCTCAAGCGGTGCGCGACCAGGTAGAGCCCACGCATTGCCGAACCGCACGTCATAGGGAGGGCTGCCCTGACGCTCGAGCTGTCGAACGCGGAGGCGCACCGCATCGCCCTGACGACCCAGGGCTTCAGTTCGCGACGACATCTGCCGGTGGTCGGGGCCGCCTCCATGCGCCGCGAGATCGGCCGGCTGGGCCTGCTTCAGATCGACAGCGTGAACGTCCTCGTTCGCGCCCACTACATGCCGCTGTTCTCGCGCCTGGGGCCCTACGATCGCGGCACCCTCGACACCCTGGCTGTCGCCGGCTCGAAGCGCTTCTTCGAGTACTGGGGTCACGAGGCGTCCCTTCTGCCGATCGATCTCCAGCCTCTGCTGCGCTGGCGCATGGACCGCGCCCGCCAGGGCCACGGCGTGTGGAACCAGCTCAAGGCGTTCGCGGGCGAGCGGCGCCCCGAGGCGGACGCCATGCTCGCCCGCATCGGACGGGAGGGACCGCTGGCGGCCTCCGACGTCTCGGGCCCGAAGGCGTCCAAGGGCATGTGGGTCTGGAGCGATGCCAAGCACGCCCTCGAATGGCTCTTCTGGGCGGGCCTCGTGGCGTCGACGCATCGGAGGGGCAGCTTCGAGCGCGTGTACGACCTGCCCGAACGGGTGCTGCCCCGTTCCGTCCTCGCACGACCGACCCCGGATCCGGTGGACGCCCGGCGCGAGCTCGTCGCACGATCCGCGGAGGCGCTCGGCGTGGCGACCGCGAACGACTTGCGCGACTACTACCGCCTATCGCCGACCGAGGCACGCCTGCCCATCGAGCAGCTCGTCGAGGAGGGCGTGCTCGTTCCCGTGACCGTTCGCGGGTGGCAGCAGCAGGCGTACCTGCACAGGAATGCCCGGGCCGGCCGCCGTCATCGCGGCGCGGCGCTCCTGTCGCCGTTCGACCCGCTCGTCTGGCACCGGCCGCGGACCGAGCGCCTCTTCGGATTCCGGTACCGCCTCGAGAGCTACACGCCCGCGCACAAGCGCGAGCACGGCTACTACGTGCTGCCGTTCCTCATGGACGGCGCGCTCGTCGCCCGCGTCGACCTGAAGGCGGACCGCAAGGCCGGCGCGCTGGTCGTCCTGCGCACGCACCTGGAACCGCAGGCGCCTCCGGAGACGATGGAGCGGCTGCTCGGGGAGTTGCGGTCGATGGCGACGTGGCTCGGGCTATCCGAAGTCGTCGTCTAGCGGTCGAAATCCGACACTTGGGACCTGCTCTTGGGGTCCGCAATGGAGGGGTTTGAGACCGTCTGCCTCTGAAACGCCGAGCTTTTGAATTGGACGCTTCATCACGATAGTCGGCCTCTCTGCATAGTGCATGGCTATGGCTGCGGCCAGCTCCAGCAAACCGGGCTCAATCAGTGATCGATCCTGATTGTCGAGCACGCGTTCAGATGCGCAACTTAGTTCGAGCCGCCGCTCGCCTTCGAATTGAGCCGACCTACAACCGCGGACTATCTTGATATCAGCAATCCGGCGGTCGCCAGCTAATTCATAGTTACACATCAATAAGTAAAAACATCAAACTATTTCCATTACCTCGAACCTGCTGAGCGATATGCGCGCACGGATGTTTCCGGGGTCTAGGTTGAATTTGGAAACCATATCTGTTGCATTCAAAAGAGGGGGCCTAACTTTGATATAGGCGCTTTCGCTTGAGAAGATATGCACATCTTGGCGAGATGTGCATCGCTTCCAACGCGATAGATTCATTGGCCTGACCATAGTCAGCAGAACGTCTATGTCTCCCGGACAGCGCTTCTTCTTGTTAAGCATGCTTCCGAACACATATATCCTAAATGCTATTTTCTGATGCCGGATTGCTCGTAGCTCGCGCTGAAGCTCACCAATCAAATAGCTACGACGAGTCGCACCCCCGTAATGATTCCAAAAGTCAGTTGTGCTAATCTTTTTCACGAGCGACCACCTCTCCGGAGTTGTGTTTCGCAGGGGTCGAACCAACCGACAGTACATCGAAAGATCGATGATTGGGTCACGGTTAGATCAGATTCTCGCTCCGCGTATCAAACGTCCGTTCCAGATCATTTGGCGATGTCCAAAACGGAGGGCCGTCGCGGGCAAGCCTTGGCCTAGGCGCCTCCCCGGCCAGCGGGAACTGCCGCGGCCAGGGCGGGGAAGCCGCCTTGCAGGTCGCCTGCGGTCATCCAGTACCCGTAGCGGCCGAAGACCCGGTTCAGTTTGGCCTTGCGGCTCGCGCCCCTCGTCCAGGGCAGAACCGGGTCGGTGGCCGGGGCGATCTCCAGCACCAGCATGCGCTGACGCTGGACCTGCATCGGCGTCACGCTGCGGATCGCCTCCCAAGGGATCCGGTCGGTCGAGAGCCTCCGGTCGTAGATCCCCCGGGGTCCGATGGACACCACGGGTCCGCGCTGGAACAGCTTCGGGGCGATCAGCACCGTACAGAGGCCGAAGAACACGGCGCCGGCATAGGCCTCGAACTCGCCTAGGCTTCCGGGCGTGACGGCCGTGCGCCCGATCGTCGGGTGCGCATAGATCAGCCACCCGGCGAACGCCGTGAAGCCGAGGGAGGCCAGGAAGAGGCCGATGGTTCGCCACGGCGAGCGATGGGATCTCTACGACATCCACGTAGGCGAACTCCGGGGCAATCTGTGGACCAGCGCTTGCGCGCTCCCGCGGGAGAGCAGCCACCGCTCTCCTGTCGCGATCCCATAGCGTGTTTCCTGGTACGGACGTACCACGAGCCAAGGTCTCGGCCTTGAAAACACCAGATCGGTGTTTTAACTTCCGTGTATGACCAGGGCCGAGCCTTTCCCCGCCTCCCTGACCTACTTGCTCCTGCCGAGCCCGGAGGATCTGTCCGCGGTCCGCGATCTCCTCGAGGCATATCGCCGGATCCCGGCGATCCTGGATGAGATCCGGCGGAAGCACGGTCTCGGCGCCAATGTCGTCGCCCTCACGACGCTGGGCTATCAGCCCGTCCGCGACGCGACCGGCCTGCCCGCCCGGCTCGTAACCCTGGGCATCCGCGATCTCGCCCAGGCGAGCGCCATCGATCCGGCAACGATCGTGTCGATGCCGCTCGACGACAAGCTGTTCGCCGTGAAGGGCGTCTCGGCCATCGCACTGACCACGCTCGATGGCCGCCGCACCATGCCCTACCGCTTCGAGGGGTACGGCGACCCTTGGCATGGCGCTTCGCCTGCCAGGCTCGTCGTCGGGGAGGATGCGCTGACCATCCTGGCCGGCGTCACCATCACCGTTCCGCAGGAGACCAAGACCATGCCGGAGACCATCCTGACCCGGGTCGGCCGCATCATCGGCGGCCTCTCGAACGCGGCGCTCGACGCGGTCGAGGACCGCAACAGCCTGGCCATCGCGCAGCAGGCCCTGCGCGAGATCGACGACGTGATCGAGGAGGCGCGGCGCGACCTCGGCAAGGTCAAGGCGGAGGATCATCGTCTCAACGCGCGGCGCGGTCAGCTGGAGGCCGAGTTGAAGGCCCTCGGCGACAAGCTCGAGACGGCCCTATCGACCGGGCACGAGGATCTCGCCAGGGCGGGCATCGCTCGGCAGATCGACCTGGAGAGCCAGATCGAGGCGGTCGACTCGAGCCTCGCAAGCGTGGCTGAGCGTCACGAGGCTGCGACGAAAGCCGTGCAGGCCGCACTGGCAGCGCGACGCGACGCCGAGCATCGCATCAGCCTGATCGAGCAGCCCAAGGGTCGAGGAGACGATCCCCTGGCCGACTACAACGACGACGCGGCCCGCACGGGCAAGCTCGAGCGCTCGCTCCGCGCGATCGACCGGGTCACGGGCACCGACTCGTCCCCCGCGGAAGCGAGCCTCGCCGACCTCGATCGACTGCACCGCGATCAGGCCATCGAGCAGCGGCTCGCCGCGTTGAAGCGGAACCGCTCCTCGTGACCGCCTTCGTCGCTCCGCACGTGTTCCCCTTCACGCTCGCCGCCCTGGTGATGGTCGGCCTGGTGCTGGTGGAAGGCGCCTCTCTGCTGATCGGCCACTCGCTCTCCGGTCTGGTGGACGGCCTGCTCGGGCATGACGGAGGCTTCGGTCATGCTGGACTGGAGACGAGCGCGGACGCGTCGAACGCGTTCTCCCCGGCCTCGTGGCTGTCCTGGCTGAATGTCGGGCGGGTGCCCTTCCTTGTCCTGCTGATCGTCGCTCTGGCGGTCTTCGCGATAGCCGGCTTCGTCCTGCAGGCCGCGGCCGGGGCGTTGGCCGCACCTCTTCCGGCGTGGATCGCCGGGGCCGTTGCGGTCGCCCTGACCGTGCCGGCGCTCCGGACCTCCTCGCGCGTCCTCGCTCGCGTGATCCCGAAGGACGAGAGCTACGTCATCACCGCCGACGATCTGATCGGCACGACGGCCGAGGTCACGCTCGGCCCGCTCGATGACGGCCTTCCCGGACAGGTCCGCGCGGTGGACCGCCACGGCAACGCGCACTTCCTGCGCGCCCGTGCCGCCCCCGACGCTCCCGCCATGGCCAGGGGCGAGCGCGTGCTCCTCGTTGACCGCGCCGACGCCGTCTTCCTGGCGGTTCCGGCCGGCCCCGAACTCTGATCCGCATATCGCCAACCAAAGGCTCCTTCGATGGACTTCGTCGACTCGCGCATCGTCAGCCTCCTGATGCTGGCGGCCTTCATCCTGGTCGCGCTGCTCGGAATCGGCTTCGTGTTCTCGCGGCTCTACCGCCGCACGACCCGTGACACCGCCTTCGTCCGCACGGGCCTCGGCGGCCGGAAGGTCGTCGTCGACGGCGGCGCGGTCCTGCTGCCGGTCTTCCACTCGATCGCGATGGTGAACCTGAACACCCTCCGCCTGGAGGTGAAGCGTTCGGGCAACGAGTCGCTCATCACGAAGGACCGACTGCGGGCCGACATCACCGTCGAGTTCTACGTGCGCGTCGAGCCGAAGGAGGATTCCATCGCGCTGGCCGCACAGACCCTCGGCGATCGGACCAACGACGCCAACCTTCTGCGTGAATTGATCGAAGCGAAGTTCGTGGACGCCCTGCGCGCCGTCGCCGCCGGCATGAGCCTGCCCGACCTCCAGGAGAAGCGCGCCGATTTCGTGAAGGGCGTGCAGGAAGCCGTCTCGGGCGATCTGCGCCACAACGGCCTCGAGCTCGAGTCCGCCTCCCTGACCCGGCTCGATCAGACCTCGATCGAGCACTTCAATCCCGACAACTCCTTCGATGCGGAAGGATTGGCCCGCCTGAAGGAGATCACCGAGCAGCGGCGCAAGGAACGCAACGCCACGGTACGGGACGCCGAAGTCGCCGTCGCCGAGAAGGACCGCGAGACCGCCCTCCGGCAGCTCGAGATCCGGAAGGCGACCCGCGAGGCCGAGCTCGCGCAGGAGCGCGATATCGCGAACAAGACCGCCGAGACCCGCGCCGAGACCGCGCAGGCCGAGCAGCGCGCGCAGCAGAGCGAGCAGGCGGCGCGGATCGAGCGCGAACAGGCGATCCAGCTGCGGGAGGCCGAAGCGCGTCGGAACGCCGAATCCGCACGCATCGAAGCCGACCTCGCCATCGCCCAGCGGAACGCGCAGGCCGAGCGCGATCGGCAGCTCCTTCTCCAGGACAACGCCATCCAGATCGCCGAGCGCTCGCAGAAGGAGTCTGACGCGCGCGCTGCCGCCAAGCAGGCCGAGGCCCTGGCAGTGGCCGCGGAGGAGAGGGTCGCGACCGCAAAGGCGAAGGAGATCGCCGAGCGCGAGCGCGAGGTCACGGTCATCGCGGCCAAGCGGGACGCGGAGAAGGAGGCGACGGGCATCACCGTGACGGCCGAGGCCGAGCGGCGCGCGGCCGAGGATCGCGCCACCGCGATCACCACGCTGGCCCAGGCCGAGGCGGAGGCCGCGAACTCCAAGGCCTCGGCGATCGCGAAGCTGGGCGAGGCGGAGGCCTCCCGCGAGAAGGTGATGAACGAAGCCCGCAACGCGCTCTCGGCCGAGGCGCGTGCCTACGAGACCGGCCTCAAGCGGCTGGAGATGATCCCCGGAGCGCTGCGGGAGAGCATGAAGGCCGTCGAGAAGATCGACTCGATCCGGATCTTCGACGCCGGCGGCTCTCTCGGAGCGGCAGGTACCGGCGCCGGCGGCAGCCCTGTTTCCGCAGGCTTCGGCGACAGCCTCTCGGGCCATCTCCTGCGTTATCAGTTCAACACGCCCATCCTCGGAGCGCTGTTGAAGGAGGCCGGCTTCGAGGGTGGCGGCAACGCCGTTTCGACCCTGGTCGGCGGTCTGCGCACGGACAGGCAGGTCGAAGACGGACCGGCCCACCCGGCAGCGTCGACCAAGGAGGGTCCGGATCGGCAGAGCGCTACGATCACGGGGGTGGGCACCTCGCCTCAAGCCGGAGCCGTAGAGCTCGACCGCCGAGGGGCGTGAGCCCATTCGACCATTCCGATGGAGCATCGCGTTCGATCCCACGTAGGGGCCCGCTCTGCCGGTACTGCGATCCGATCGAACGCGGCCAACAGCGAGCGTGGCGCCCCGAGAGGCCGACAACGAGGTGCCCGGACGCCGACGGCCGTCGCCCCCTATCGGTGCGCAGGTGCCGAGCGATGCTCGCAGGCAGCCTTTCGGTCTGCCGGAGGCGCAACCCACCCGCGAAGGCGAGTTCGACTTGGAGATGGCGAACGGGAACAGGCGCGACCATCTCAGGCTTCAAGCCGCCCATGCGGCGAGCCCGTTCGCGAGGCACGATCGGACGTGACCTACCCCATGCTGCTCGCCCACGATGCGCGGACCGCCGCCATCCTCGAGGGTATGAACGAGCGCGTCCCCGGTATGCCGCGGGACCTGCCGGACATGATGCGCGACCTCGCCTTCCGGCGCACGCTCGTGCACAGCCAGACCGCCTTGGCCCTGATCTCGACCCATCCGGACGAGCCCGCGCCGGACATGGCTTCCCTGGCCCGGCATGCGATCGCCCGGTGTCGCGACGGGGCGAAGGATCCCGAAGGGGAGCTTTCGTCGGTACCGGCCGGCACCACCGCGGAGGAGCTGCTCGCGATCTACCGTCAGGGCTTGGCCGTCATGCTGGAGGGCGCCAACGAGTGCCGTCCGCCCGTCATCGAGGACTTCGCCGACATCCTCTCCCATGCACGCATCCGCAAACGCTATCTCGGGCCGGTCGCGGCGCTGTGCGTCGTCGCCCGCTGCGGAGGTCTGTCGAGTTCGACGATCGCGCGCTTCGCACGCGATGCGGCGTTGGACGCGGAGGCGTGTCCGAAGGACGGGTATGGGGACGAGGCTACCTGACGACGGCCCATTACCGTTCTAGGCGCGTCGGTGGGTAAATTGCCCGATCGACGGTAAAAGCCGGTAATCCCGCCTGTCGGGCGGATGCCGCTGCCCTAAGCCGCTGCGGCGACGGGGTCGAATGCGGTCATCACCGGGCGGAACGAGCCGACCAGATCGGCATCCAGGCGCCCCGACATCGACTGAACGATCTCGTATGCCTTGCTGCCTGACATCGCAG
>CAXDNE010000052.1:0-30813 GCA_963990595.1 uncultured Methylobacterium sp. | reverse complement strand
ACACTATCCTCTTCGTCGGCAGCGTCAGATGTGTATAAGAGACAGTTCCGGGAGGATCCGGGCGAGTCCGCGCGCGGCGAGGCGCTCCGCCCGGGCGCGCTGTTCGGTCTCGCTTCCGGCCTCGAAGGGGACCAGCACCGCCGGCGTCCCCGTCGCGAGCAGATCCGTGGCGGTGTTGTAGCCGCACTGGCTCACCGACAGGGCCGCGCCCGCGAGCAGGGTTCTGTAATCGGGGCGGGCGCGGCCGACGATGCCGTCCGGCAGGCCCAGACCGATCTCCGACAAAGCAGGCTCCGGAACGCCGTGTCCGGCCAGGATCTGCCAGCCGAGGTCCGGCCTCCGCCGCGCCGCATCGGCGGCCGCGCGCAGCAGGTCCAGTCCGGCCGGTCCGGACCCCGCGGCGACCAGGATGCCCGCGCGCGTGGCGGTGGGAGCGGGGCGCGTCCCCTCATCCACGTAGCCGGTGTAGCGGATCCTCTCGGCCGTTGCCGCATCGAGCGGCCAGGAGGCTTCGAGCGGCACGAGCGTCGGATCGCTGTGCACCAGCACGGCATCGTAGAGCGCCGCCACCCGGGCATGGGTCTCGGCGATCCGCTCCGGCTTCGCGGACGCGACGAGGATGTCCCGCACGGAGGCGAACAGGCGGGGGCGCGGGACGCGGGCCCTGGCCGCGTCCACCAGGGCCAGGAACTCGGCCGCCAGCGCGCGCCGACCGAACGGGAACAGCTCGGTGACGACCGCGTCCGGTGCGAACCCCTCGAGGGCGGCGATCATCTCGGAGCGGCGGCGCGCGAGCAGCGCCGCACCCGCTGGCTGGCCGTCCGGGGCCAGGGGCGTCGAGAACGCCGTGCCGGCGATCCGCAGCGGAGGCAGCTGGACGAGGCGCACGCCGTCATGGCGAACCATCGGGGCCGGAACCCCGCCCGACACCAGCATCGCCTCGTGCCCGGCGGCCACGAAGGCGCGGGCGAGGGACGCGGCGCGGGTGAGATGACCGGCACCCAGCAGATGCGTGACCGAGATCAGGACGCGCACGCGGACGGCTCCTGTTCATGCGCGGTCGCCGCAGGCTCCAGCCCCGCGGATGCCCGCAGCCTGCTCGCGATCATCGTGACGGCGGCGTCTTCCGAGAAGTCTCGCACAAGGCGTGCCCGTGCCGCAGCCCCGAGACGGTCCCGGAGGCGTGGATCCCCCGCGAGGCGCAGCAAGGCAGCCGTCAGCGCGACCGGCTCACCGGCCGGGACCAGCACGCCGTGAACGCCGTCGGTGATGAATTCCGGCGTGCCCGCGAAGGCGGTCGCGAGGATCGGCAGACCCTGACTCGCGGCTTCCATGAGCACGTTCGGCAGCCCGTCGCGATCGCCGCCGGGAGCCGGTTTCGTGGGGAGCACGAACAGGTCTGATTCGCGCATGGCCGCGACCACGTCGGGCTGCGCCAGGGCGCCGTGAAAGGTCACCCGCCCCGCGAGGCCGCGCGCATGGACCTGCGCCTCCAGGGCGCGGCGCAGGTCGCCGCCGCCGATGAGATCGAGATGCCAATGCAGCCCCGGAGGCAGCGCGGCGACCGCGTCGATCAGATCGTCATGCCCCTTCTTGGCGACGAACCGGCCGACGCAGAGAAGCCGAAGGGGCGCCTGCGGATCGGTCCCGTCACGGGGCTCGCGCCGCGAAGGCGCGGCGGGGAAGCGGCTGAGGTCGAGGCCGTGATAGGCCAAGCGCGTCCGGCCGGGGGCGAGGCTCTCGAGCCGCGCGAGGCCATCCCGCGTGCAGGTCACACCCCAGGAGGCGTCGCCGAGCTTTTCGGTCAATTCCCAGTCCGGGGTCGTCCAGATGTCCTTGGCGTGCGCCGAGAAGCTCCACCGGCGGCCCGTCAGAAACGCCGCGTAGCGGGCGACGCTGGCGGGCGTGTGGAGGAAGTGCACGTGGATATGCGCGACCTCGGCGGGCAGTTCCCGGGCCAGCACGAGGGCCTGCCCGAGCCGCCGCAGGCGCGAGGCCGTCGGGTCGCGCCAGAGGTCGCGCGCGAAGAGCCTGACGAGTGCGGCAGAGCGGCGCCGTCTCAGGGCGGCGAGGAACCCTCGGAGCACGCGCAGCGGCGCCTCGTGGAGGTATTCCGGCAGGTAGGCCACCGGGGCGCGGATGTCCGCATGCATCGGATGTCGGGCGCGATCGGTCGGGCGGCGCAGGGACCAGATCTCCAGGCGCAGGCCACGCCGTTCGAGCGCCAGCAATTCCTGCGCGATGAAGGTCTCGGACAACCGCGGATAGCCCTTGAGCACGACGGCGACCCGCGTGCGATTCACGAGAAGGCCCGCACGCTCTGGCGTTCCGGCTCGGTCCCTGCCAGCGCCCGGACACGGCGGGCCACCGCGTCGAGCCCGTCGAGCAGGCCGGGGACGAGGACCCGCGACGGCTTGGTCTGGTCCGGCAGGTCGCGCAGCGCCTTGGCCATGCGCTCCGGCGCCCGGCCCTCCGCTTCCATCAGGACCCGGACGAGGCCCAGCCGCTCCGCGGCCTGTGCCCGGATCGCCTGTTCCCGCCGTGGTTCCGTCCGTGGGACCAGGATGGCGCGCCGGTCGAAGGACAGGATCTCGCAGAAGGTATTGTAGCCGCCCATCGCGACAACTCCGGCCGCCTTCCGCATCAGGAACTCGATCTCGCTGTCGAAGGTGATCGCGGCGATCTTCCCCGACAGCGTGGCGATGCGTGCCGCGAAGCCATCGCGGGTTGCGGGATCGAGGAACGGGCCGAAGGCGATGAGGGCGGGCAGGGGGATCCCGGGATCCGCCTCGTAGGCGGTGATGACCCAGTCGATCAGGGCGGCGCCGTCGCCGCCGCCGCCCGGGGTGACCAGGATAAAAGGCCCGTTCGCGATGGCCGGCTCCTCACGGCCGACGCGCCGCTCGGGCAGCGTGCGGCGGAGATAGCCGGTGTAGATCAGGCGTGCGTCGATACCGGCGGCCATCTGAGGATCCAGCGGCAGGGCGGCCAGGGGCTCGTGGATGCGGCTGAGCCCGTAGACCCAGATCTCGTCATAAAATCGCGCCATCGTCTCGGCCGCGCCCTTCCGCTCCCATTCGGGCACGAGGCGGTCGGCATCGTCGAGCACGTCGCGCAGGCCCAGGACCAGCCGGATCCCGCGCCCCGCGGCCGAATCGAGAACCGGCATCAATTCGCCGTGGAAGCCCGCGGGCTCCTTGTCGACGATGATCAGGTCGGGCCGGAACGCCTCGCAGGCTTGCACGATGGCCGCCGACCGCCGCTCGACCGTCCGGACCAGGGGCGTGGCGGTGTCGAGGCTGGCATAGCCGCCATCCCGGAACTTGGTCACCGGCGGAAGCCGGACCGTCTGGACGCCGGGAGCGAAGCCGAAGCGGTCGATGACCGGCGATCCCGAGACGATCATCGCCCGGGATCCGCGGTTGCAGGAGACGATGGCGTTGGCGATCGCCCGCGAGCGCCGCAGATGTCCGAGCCCGAAGGTGTCGTGGCTGTAGATCAGGACGCGCGGGGCGGGAGAGACCTCGTCCACTCGCATCACAGTGACCGCCCCGTTTGACGGCGCAAGGATCGCAGCCGCCGCCCTCTCGCACAAGCCGGGCCGTGCGGCAAATCCCTCTGTGAACGGTGCCCGGTCAGGGCGGCACGGCCGACGGCTCACCCGGATAGCGGCCGCGGCATCCGGAAAGGCAGCATCAGTTGCACGAGCGGATTGCGGAAGCGGTCCAGCGACAGGCTCTCGTGCATCGCCCGCACCGGCTCGCCGTTGAGCGTCGAGGCGAGCAGGGAGCGCGCGTAGAACGGCGTGTCCTCATAGGTGGCGAGCACGCGCGAGCGGCCGCCGTCGCTGCGCGTCTCCCGCGCCATCCGCCAGAGCTTGGTGGCCGGCAGGTTGGCGGGCGGGGGCGGGCGGATTTCGCAGCGGCTGCCGTCGCTGGAGAACCGCAGCGACAGGTTCTGGCCGCCGCCGTCGCGATGATGGACATCGTACAGGATGGCGGCGCCGTCGGGCAGGTCCGCCCGGCACCACGTCCAGCGCGAGAACGCGGCCCCCAGGGGCTCGTCGCCATCATTCGTGTCGAAATAGCCGCTGCCGCTCCAGCGCAGGCCCGGCCGCTCGAACGCC
Source organism: uncultured Methylobacterium sp. (assembly GCA_963990595.1). GTDB lineage: Bacteria > Pseudomonadota > Alphaproteobacteria > Rhizobiales > Beijerinckiaceae > Methylobacterium. The sequence goes on along the minus strand of CAXDNE010000052.1, from coordinate 26,687 downwards.
ACCTCGACCCGCGAGGACGGGGCCATCGGCCACCAGCGATGGCGTCCGGCCCGGTCGAGATGGAACGGGCCGTCGGTGAAGCCCCGCGGCTCGAGACGGATGGTTCCACGCAAGGCCCGCGGCACGGGCGCGCCGCGCTCGTCGATCCGGATCGTCAGCGCCGTTCCGTCCCACCGCATCGCGCTCGGGCCGATGGCGATGTGGTCCGCGCTCCGCGACAGACTGGCGGCCCGGCGCTCGGTCATCGCGAAGCGGCTGCGGTCGCCGTACAAAACCACGTTCATCGCGCAATGCGCGAAGGGGTCCCTCGCGGCGCTCCACGCGTAGTAGGGCGAGAACACGCTGCCGATGAAGGCGATGATCGTGAGTCCCTGCCGGCCGTCGTCGCTCACCGCATCGACATACCACCACGCGTAGCCGCCCGGCGCGACCGGGCCGTCGAAGCGCGGTCGTCCAGAATCGCCGCAGCCGCGAGCCGGCCCGACTGCGCCGCCATCGGCACGCCCGGGCCGGGATGGACCGAGCCCCCCGCCAGGTACAGGCCCGGCACCGCCGTCCGCGCGCCGGCCCGCTTGAAGGTCGCCGCCCAGCCCTGGGCCGCCCGCCCGTAGAGGGCGCCCTCCGTCCCGGGAAACAGGGCGTCGAACTCGCCCGGCGTCGTCGTCACCGTGGGGCACGCCGTCTCCAGGGTGAGCCCGCAGGCCTCCAGGCGGCGCAACAGGTTCCTCTCGCATGTCTGGACCTCCAGCGGCGTGAGCGGCCGTTGCCGGCCGTCGGCCGGCGCATTGACGAGCAGGAGCAGGCGCTCGGGTCTCGAGGGAGCGGGACCTGTCTCGGTCCGGTCCTGAGCGCAGATGTAGACGGTCGGATCGTCGGGCAGGCGGCGGGCGCGCAGGATCGCGTCGAATTCGGCGCGGTAGTCCCGCGAGAAAAACACCGTGTGGTGGGCGAGCGGAAAGCCCGCCGGTCTCGCCACCGCGCAGAGCGTGACCGCGGAGAGCGAGCGCTCGGCCGGTGCGAGCCGCTCGCCGGCAGCCGCCGCGTCCGGGCCGAGCAATCCCGCCCCCAGCGCCGCGCAATCCGCATTGCAGACGACGTGCTCGGCCGGGACCCGCTCGCCATCGGCCAGGATCACGCCGGAAACGCGGCCGCCTTCGGTGACGATCCGATCCACCGGAACGCCGTACCGGATCACGGCGCCCCGCTCGACGGCGAGATCCGCCACCGCCTGAGCCAGCGCGCTCAAGCCGCCCGTCACGGTCCAGACGCCCGCCTGCTCCACATGGGCTACCAGCATCAGGGTCGCCGGGGCGGTAAACGGCGAGGCGCCGCAATAGGTGGCGTAGCGGCCGAACAGCTGCCGCAACCGTGGATCTCGGAAGAACGTGCCGAGCGCTGACCACAGGGTGGCAAAGGGCTGGATCCGCCAGAGATCGCTCAGCCCGGAGAGCCCGACCCGCTGGGCGAGGCCGGCCGGGCTGGTCCGCCCCTCGCGGATGAACGGTCCCTCCAGCGTGCGGTAGACTTCCGCCGAGCGGGCGCAGAACCGCCGGTAGCCGTCGGCCTCGCGCGCGTCCGCGAAGGCCGCGATCGCGGCCGCCGATGCCTCGACATCGGCGAAGAGGTCCAGCCGCTCGTCGCGGCTCCAGGCATGGCGCGCGAGCAGCCCGGCCTGCGTGAGCCCGACCCGGTCGGCGAGCCGGGTGCCGCACTCGGCGAAGAGGGCCTCGAAGACCCAGCGCATCGTGAAGACGGTCGGTCCGGCCTCGACCGCCTGCCCGCCGACCGCGACGGTGCGCATCTTGCCGCCGGGATGAGCGCCGCGCTCCAGGACGGTGACGGCGAGCCCGGCCTGGGCGAGCCGCACGGCTGCGGCCAACCCGCCGATCCCGGCTCCGATCACGACGACGCGGTCCTGCGTCACGCTCACCCCTTCTCTCCCCGCGGATCGGGATTGATCTCCGATCGCTGGAGTGTCAATAAGAAATGACACCTGTTGCTGACAATCAACTTCCACACGGGAGGCAGCGCGATGGAGTCGGGCCAGAGGATCGAGAGCGCCCTGGATCGGGCTGTGGCGCATGCTGAGGCGCCGTCGGCGCCCCCGCTGCTGGCAGAGGCCCTCCGGTATGCGGTGTTCCCCGGCGGACATCGGATCCGCCCGCGCCTGTGCCTCTCGGTCGCCCGGGCCTGCGGCGACGACGATCCCGCCGGATCGGCGGCGGCCGCGGCGGCGATCGAGCTGCTCCATTGCGCCTCCCTGGTGCACGACGACCTCCCGTGCTTCGACGACGCGCCGATGCGCCGGCAGAAGCCGTCGGTCCATGTCGCCTTCGGCGAGCCGATCGCGGTTCTGACGGGCGACGCGCTGATCGTGCTCGCCTTCGAGACCCTGGCCCGTTCGACCGGTCCCCACCCGGAGCGGCTCGGCCGCCTCGTCGGCCTGCTCGGCCGCGCCGCGGGCTCGCCATCGGGTATCGCGGCGGGTCAGGCCTGGGAATCCGAAGTGCATGTCAGCCTCAGCGACTACCAGCAGGCCAAGACCGGGGCGCTGTTCGCGGCCGCCACCGTGGCGGGAGCCGCCGCCGCGGGGGCCGAGCCGGAGCCCTGGCGCCGACTCGGGGAATGTCTGGGCGAGGCCTATCAGGTCGCCGACGACCTCCGCGACGTGGCCTGCCGGCAGGAGGAGATCGGCAAGCCCGCGGGGCGCGACGCAACGCTCGGCCGTCCCAACGCCGCGGCACTCCTCGGCACTGGCGGGGCACTGGAGCGGCTTTCGCGGCTGACCCGGGAGGCGATCGCGGCGATCCCGGCCTGCCCCGGCGCGACCGAACTCACCGCGGAGATCGAGGCGCAGGCGCGGCTGTTCCTGCCCGCGAGCCTGCGGGCGGTGGTGGCCTGAGCGCCGGCTCGCTCCCCGGGACCGGGACCTTGCCGCCGGTCCCGACCGCCTGGGCCGACCGGTGGCTCAATTGGCGCAACCGGCTCGTGGCGCGCCCGCGGTTCCAGCGCTGGGCGGCGGGCTTTCCCCTGACCCGCCGCATCGCCCGCCGGAACACCCGGGCTCTGTTCGATCTCTGCGCCGGCTTCGTCTACGCGCAGGTGCTGACGGCCTGCATCCGGCTCGACCTGTTCGGCATCCTGGCCGACGGGCCGCTCTCCGTCGCGGCGCTGGCGCTGCACCTCGATCTGCCGCCCGAGAACGCCCGGCGCCTGCTGCGGGCGGCCGAATCGCTCGGGCTCGTGCGCGCCCTGTCCGGCGACCGGTTCGGCCTGGCCGATCTCGGCGCCGCGCTCGTCGGCAATCCCGGGATCGCCGCGATGGTGGAGCACCACGCGCTCCTCTACGCCGATCTCGCGGACCCCGTCGCGCTGCTGCGCGGGCCTGCGCGGCCGACGCATCTGTCCGGCTACTGGCCCTACGCCACGGGAAGCGAGGGTGATCCGGATTCGGTCGCCCGTTACAGCGGGCTGATGGGCACCTCGCAGGCCATGATCGCCGAGGACGTGCTCGACGCCTTCGACCTGTCGCGGGTCGGGCACCTGATCGATGTCGGCGGCGGCGAGGGCGCCTTCCTGGAGGCGGTCGCCGCCCGGCACGCCGCCCCGCTTCTCACCCTATTCGATCTCCCCGCCGTCGCGGCGCGCGCCGAGGCCCGCCTCGCGCAGGCGGGGCTCGACCGGAGGATCGCCTGCCGCGGCGGCGACTTCCACATGGGCCTGCCGGAGGGCGCCGACGCGATCTCCCTCGTACGCATCGTCCACGATCACGATGACGGGCCGGCCCAGGCCCTGCTCGGAGCCGCGCATGCGGCCCTGGCGCCGGGCGGGACGCTGCTCCTCGCGGAGCCGATGGCCGGCACACCGGGTGCCGAGCCGGTCGGGGACGCGTATTTCGGATTCTACCTGCTCGCCATGGGTTCGGGCCGGCCCCGACGGGCCGAAGAACTGCACGCCATGCTGCACGCCGCCGGCTTCGCCGCGGTCCGGGAGCGGAAAACCCGGCGCCCGCTGCTCGCGCGCGTGCTGGTCGCCCAAAAAACGGGCGACATTTCGTAACCGTGTCTTGACGTAGACATGTGTCTATCTAGGATGACACTTAGCGGCATCGGATCGACGAGAGTCGCGCAACGTCAGGCGGATGATCCCAGCCATGGATGCTCTCGCCGTCATCCTCGAAAGTCCGGAGCACCTCGCGGTGCAGCGACTTCCGCTGACGGATGCCGATGTGACCGACGCGGTCATCGCGGTGTCGTGGAGCGGCATCAGCACCGGGACGGAGCGCCTGCTCTGGTCGGGCCGGATGCCGCCGTTTCCCGGGATGGGCTACCCGCTGGTGCCCGGCTACGAATCCGTCGGCACGGTGGTCGCGGCGGATGCCGCCGGATCGGTCCGGGTTGGCCAGACCGTCTACGTGCCGGGCGCGCGCTGCTTCGGCGCCGTCCGCGGTCTGTTCGGCGGCGCCGCGTCCCGCCTCGTCACGCCGGCCGCACGGCTTGTGCCGGTCGATCCGGCGCTCGGTGACCACGCTTGCCTCCTCGCCCTGGCGGCCACCGCCTACAGGGCACTCGGCGGGATCGGGCCCGGCGCGACCCCGCTCATCGTCGGCCACGGCGTTCTCGGGCGGCTGCTCGCCCGCCTGACCCTGGCGGCCGGCGCCGAGCCGACCGTCTGGGAGACCAACCCGGTCCGCGCCGCCGGGGCGCATGGCTACCCGGTTCTGGCGCCGGACGACGATCCCCGGCGCGATTACGCGGTGATCACCGACGTCAGCGGCAACGCCGCCGGCCTCGACGACCTGATCGCCCGCTTGGCGCCCGGCGGCGAGATCGTCCTGGCCGGCTTCTACGAGGCGCCCCTCAGCTTCGCCTTCCCGCCGGCGTTCATGCGCGAGGCCCGGATCCGGATCTCCGCCGAGTTCCGGCCGGAGGATCTCGCCGCCGTGACGATGCTGATCGACGGTGGCCGGCTCTCGCTCGACGGGCTGATCACGCACCGCGCCCCGGCAGCGGAGGCCGCGGACGCCTACCGCACGGCCTTCGCCGATCCCGCCTGCCTGAAGATGATCCTCGACTGGAGGGACGCCGCGTGAACGTTCAGCTCAACAAGGCCGCCCTGTCTCAGGCCGCCCAGCTCCGCGCCGAGGCCGCGATCGAGCCGGATGCCGTCGCGACCGAACCGGTGAAGAAGGAGACGCAGATCATCGCGATCTACGGCAAGGGCGGAATCGGCAAGTCGTTCACGCTGGCCAATCTCAGCTACATGATGGCCCAGCAGGGCAAGAAGGTCCTGCTGATCGGCTGCGACCCGAAGAGCGACACCACTTCGCTGCTCTTCGGCGGCAAGGCCTGCCCGACCATCATCGAGACCTCGACCAAGAAGAAGCTCGCGGGCGAGACGGTCGCGATCGGTGACGTCTGCTTCAAGCGCGACGGCGTCTACGCCATGGAACTCGGCGGGCCCGAGGTCGGGCGCGGCTGTGGCGGCCGGGGGATCATCCACGGCTTCGAGCTCTTGGAAAAACTCGGCTTCCATGAGTGGGGCTTCGACTTCGTCCTGCTCGACTTCCTGGGCGACGTGGTCTGCGGCGGCTTCGGCCTGCCGATCGCCCGGGACATGTGCCAGAAGGTCATCGTCGTCGGCTCGAACGACCTCCAGTCGCTCTACGTCGCCAACAACGTCTGCTCGGCCGTGGAGTATTTCCGCAAGCTTGGCGGCAATGTCGGCGTCGGCGGCTTGGTGATCAACAAGGATGATGGCACCGGCGAGGCCCAGGCCTTCGCGCAAGCCGCCGGAATCCCCGTCCTGGCGTCGATCCCGGCCGACGAGGACATCCGCCGCAAGAGCGCCAATTACGAGATCATCGGCAAACCGGACGGGCGCTGGGGCGACCTGTTCGCGGATCTGGCCGCCAACGTCGCCGAGGCCGCGCCGCACCGCCCGACGCCGCTCACGCAGGACGGGCTGCTCGGCCTGTTCTCCAGCGAGACCACGGGCCGCGACGTCGTCCTGGTGCCGGCGACCCACGAGGACATGTGCGGCACCGCCCACGTGTCCAAGCCGTCCCTCGAAGTCGTCTACGACGAGGTCTGACGCGCATGGCTGTCTCCCTCGACATCGCCGACCTGCGGGCCCGTAAGGCTCCGGCCAACGTCGATCCCGCCGCCACGCAGGGCGATGGGCTCGGCTGCCATGCCGGCAAGGACGCGATGGTGGCCGCCGCCGAGGCCGCCGGGATGTCGGACACGCTGGATCAGCTTCGGAAGGACTACCCGCAGGGCCCGCACGACCAGCCGCAGAGCATGTGCCCGGCCTTCGGATCGCTGCGCGTCGGCCTGCGCATGCGCCGCACCGCCACGATCCTCTCGGGAAGTGCCTGCTGCGTCTACGGCCTGACCTTCACGTCGCACTTCTACGGCGCGAAGCGCAGCGTCGGCTATGTGCCGTTCAACTCGGAGACGCTGGTCACCGGCAAGCTGTTCGAAGACATCCGCGAGGCGGTCTACGCCACCGCGAAACCGCAGGATTACGACGCCGTCGTCGTCATCAACCTTTGCGTGCCCACCGCCTCCGGCGTGCCGCTCCGCTTGCTTCCAAAAGAAATCGACGGCGTCCGGGTGATCGGCATCGACGTGCCGGGCTTCGGTGTCCCGACCCATGCCGAGGCCAAGGACGTGCTGGCCGGCGCCATGCTGAAGGTCGCCCGCGCGGAGGCCGAGCAGGGGCCGGTCGCCGCGCCCCGCGGCGGCCGCTCGGAGCGCCCGAGCGTGGCGCTCCTCGGCGAGGTCTTCCCCGCCGACCCGGTGGTGATCGGCGCGCTCCTGGAGCCGCTCGGCCTCGCGGCCGGACCGGTCGTGCCGACCCGCGAGTGGCGCGAGCTCTACGCCGCCCTCGACTGCGCGGCCGTGGCGGCGATCCACCCGTTCTACACGGCCGCGATCCGCGAGTTCGAGGCGGCGGGCCGGCCGATCATCGGCTCGGCGCCGGTGGGCGTCGACGGCACCGCCGACTGGCTCGACCGGATCGGCGAGGCCTGCGGGGTTTCCCGCGCCACCGTCGAGGCCGCCAAGAACCGGATCCTCCCCGGGATCCGCGGGGCGCTCGGCGCCCGGCCGATCAGGGGCCGGATCACGCTCTCGGGCTACGAGGGCTCCGAGCTTCTCGTGGCGCGCCTCCTCGTCGAGAGCGGCGCCGAGGTGCCCTACGTGGGAACCGCGTGCCCGCGCACGCCCTGGTCCGAATCCGACCGCGACTGGCTCGAAGCCCGGGGCACGGAGGTCCGCTATCGGGCCTCGCTGGAGGACGATTTCTGCGCCCTCGACGCGCTCAAGCCCGACCTCGCCATCGGAACCACGCCGGTGGTGCAGCGGGCCAAGGAGCGCGGCACGCCCGCCCTCTACTTCACCAACCTGATCTCGGCCCGCCCGCTCATGGGTGCGGCCGGCGCCGGCTCCCTCGCCACGGTGATCAACGCGGCGCTCGGCAACAAAGCGCGATTCGACGCCATGCGGGACTTCTTCGAGGGCGTCGGCACCGGCCACGCCGCAGGGGTCTGGCAGGAGGTTCCGCAGCGCCGCCAGGGCCCGACGATCGAGGGTCCGAAGCAGCCGATCGGGGAGATGGCGTGATGCTGATCCTCGATCATGACAGGGCCGGCGGATACTGGGGCGCGGTCTACGTCTTCACGGCGATCAAGGGCCTGCAGGTCGTCATCGACGGACCCGTCGGCTGCGAGAACCTGCCGGTGACCTCGGTGCTGCACTACACCGACGCGCTGCCGCCGCACGAACTGCCGATCGTCGTCACGGGCTTGGCGGAAGAAGAACTCGGCCGCCACGGCACCGAGGGTGCCATGAAGCGCGCTCACGCCACTCTCGATCCCGGCCAGCCCAGCGTGGTGGTCACCGGGTCGATCGCCGAGATGATCGGCGGCGGCGTCACGCCCGAGGGCACCGGACTCCAGCGCTTCCTGCCGCGCACCATCGACGAGGACCAGTGGCAGGCCGCCGACCGGGCGATGCGCTGGCTCTGGCAGGAATACGGGGCGAAGAAGTTTGCCAAGAAGGGGATTCCGGCCCGGCCCGAGCGGAAGCCCGGCGAGCGGCCCCGGGTAAATCTGATCGGGCCGGCCTACGGCACCTTCAACATGCCCTCCGACCTCGCCGAGATCCGGCGCCTGGTGGAGGGGATCGGCGCCGAGGTGAACCTGACTTTCCCGCTCGGCGCGCACCTCGCGGACGTGCCCAAGCTCGTCAACGCCGACGCGAATATCTGCCTCTACCGGGAGTTCGGACGGCTCCTCTGCGAGGATCTCGGCCGGCCCTACCTGCAGGCGCCGATCGGCATTCTCTCCACGACCAAGTTCCTGCGCTCGCTGGGCGCGATTCTCGAACTCGATCCGGAGCCGTTCATCGAGCGTGAGCGCCACACCACGATCAAGCCGGTCTGGGATCTCTGGCGGTCCGTGACGCAGGACTTCTTCGGGACCGCGAGTTTCGGAATCGTCGCGACCGAGACTTACGCGCGGGGCGTGCGCCATTTCCTCGAGGACGAGATGGGCCTGCCCTGCCACTTCGCCTTCGGACGATCGGCGGGCGTGAAGCCCGACAACGCGGCCGTGCGGGCGGCGATCGCCGCGAAGCCGCCGCTGGTGCTGTTCGGCTCGTTCAACGAGCGGATGTACCTCGCCGAAAGCGGCGCCCGGGCAGCCTATGTTCCGGCCTCGTTCCCCGGCGCGATCATCCGGCGGCACACCGGGACGCCCTTCATGGGCTATGCCGGGGCGACCTACCTGGTCCAGGAGGTCTGCAACGCCCTGTTCGACACCCTCTTCCACATCCTGCCGCTCGCCCGCGACATGGACACGGTCGAGGCCACCCCGGCCCGGCACCACGCCGCGCTGCCCTGGGACGAGGCGGCGCGGCAGGCCCTCGACGCCCTGGTCGAGGCGCAGCCGGTGCTCGCCCGGATCTCCGCCGCCAAACGCCTGCGCGACGCCGCCGAGCGCGCCGCCCGCGATGCCGAATCCGGCGCCGTCGCGCCCGCCCACGTGGCGCGGGCCCGGGCCGATCTCGCCGGAGGGGTTCCGGCATGAGGCAATTGTCCGTTTCACCCAGAGGAGACCTGACGATGCGAACGATGGTCCCGACCAGCCGCCAGCACCAGGAGGCGATCCAGTTTCGGCTGATCCTGGCCGCGACCTATCCGTTCTTCCTCGCAGCCGCGGCGCTGAACCGCTTCAGGCCCGCCCGCGAGACGGCCCGCCCAGGCCTCGTGACGATGCGCCGTTCGGTCTTCGGCGAGGCCCGCGCCATGGCGGTTCAGGCGATCCCCTTCGCCTTCATGGGCTGACGCGCCCCTGAGCGAGACACTTCCGTCCGGTGACGCGGGGGAAGTCGGGCCGTGGACGCCGCGAGGTCCCACGGCTGAACCCGTCGCGCCTCCCCAGGGGCGCGGCCAACACACGGAGGTCTGAACGATGGCGAGTGGACCCGTCACAACAGAAAGACCGAGCAGCCTGTCCGGGCTGACGGAACCGGAAGCCAAGGAGTTCCACGCGATCTTCCTGACGAGCTTCCTCATCTTCACGGCGATTGCCGTGGTCGCCCACATCCTCGTCTGGCTGTGGCGCCCGTGGCTTCCCGGACCGCAGGGCTACGCCTCTCTCGAGGGCGTTCGCGATGCGGCCCACGCCCTCGTCACGATGATCGGCTGAGGAGGATCGGATGCACAAGGTTTGGTTGCTGTTCGATCCGCGGCGCACGCTGGTGGCTCTGTTCACCTTCCTCTTCATCCTGGCGCTGCTGATCCACTTCATCCTGCTCTCGACCGACCGGTTCAACTGGCTGGACGGCCCGAGAAACAACAAGGCCGCCGAGAACACCATCACGCTCGCGCTGCCGCAGATGCCGGCCTGACCGCCGGTCCGGACCGCGGCGCGCGAGGGCCGCGGTCACCTCTCTGTCCTTCTTCGGCCTGACTGGGGAGCAGCCGCCATGGCGATGCTGAGCTTCGAGCGCAAATACAGGGTCCGCGGCGGCACGTTGCTCGGCGGCGACCTGTTCGACTTCTGGGTCGGGCCGTTCTTCGTCGGATTCTTCGGCGTGGTCGGGATGTTCTTCACGGTGCTGGGCACCGCGCTGGTGATCTACGGCGCGGCCATCGGGCCGACCTGGAACATCTGGCAGATCAACATCGCGCCTCCCGACATCAGCTACGGCCTCAAACTGGCGCCGCTGAAGGAGGGCGGCCTCTGGCAGATCATCACCATGTGCGCGCTGGGCTCGTTCGTGTCCTGGGCGCTGCGCGAGGTCGAGATCTGCCGTAAGCTCGGCATCGGCTATCACGTGCCGGCGGCCTTCGGCATGGCGATCTTCGCCTATTTCACCCTGGTGGTGATCCGGCCGCTCCTGATGGGCGCATGGGGCTACGGCTTCCCCTACGGCATCCTCAGCCATCTCGATTGGGTGTCGAACACCGGATACCAGTATCTCCACTTCCACTACAATCCAGCCCACATGCTGGCCGTGACGTTCTTCTTCACGACGACTCTGGCGCTGGCGATGCACGGCGGCCTGATCCTCTCGGCGACCAACCCGAAGAAGGGCGAGGTCGTGAAGACGCCCGAGCACGAGGATACCTTCTTCCGCGACACGATCGGCTACTCGATCGGCACCCTCGGCATCCACCGCCTCGGCCTGTTCCTGGCCCTGTCGGCAGGGTTCTGGAGCGCGGTCTGCATCGTGATCAGCGGGCCGTTCTGGACGCAGGGCTGGCCGCAATGGTGGGGCTGGTGGCTTAACCTGCCGGTCTGGCGGTGAGCGACGGGGCGACAGCGCGACGAAACCGATGATGCGAGCCGCGCCCGGCGCGCGGCACTCCCGGGGGAGGGCAGGCCATGGCCTATTACCAGAACATCTTCACGCAGGTTCAGGTGCGCCCGCTCGTGCCGGAGCACGGCGTCCCCGTCGCGGTCGACGACCGGGTCGGCAAGCCGTTCAACAGCTACCTGTTCGGGCTCATCGGCAATAGCCAGGTCGGGCCGATCTACATCGGCTACATCGCGGCCCTGTCGATCACCTGCGGGCTGATCGCCTTCGAGATCATCGGCCTCAACATGTGGGCCTCGGTGAACTGGGATCCCGTCCAGTTCGTCCGGCAACTGCCCTGGCTCGCCCTGGAGCCGCCCCTGCCGAAATACGGGTTGAAGGTCCTGCCGCCGCTCAACGAGGGTGGCTGGTGGCTGATCGCCGGCTTCTTCCTGACCACGTCGATCCTGCTCTGGTGGGTGCACCTGTACCGGCGGGCGCGGGCACTCGGCCTCGGCACCCACGTGCCGTGGGCGTTCGCGTCGGCGATCTGGCTCTACCTCGTCCTCGGCTTCATCCGGCCGCTGCTGATGGGCTCGTGGTCGGAGGCCGTGCCGTTCGGGATCTTTCCGCACCTTGATTGGACCGCGGCCTTCTCGCTCCGGTACGGAAACCTCTTCTACAACCCGTTCCACATGCTCTCGATCACGTTCCTCTACGGGTCGACGCTGCTGTTCGCGATGCACGGGGGCACGATCCTGGCCTGCTCGCGCTACGGCGCCGAGCGCGAGATCGACCAGATCGTCGACCGCGGCACGGCGACCGAGCGCGCCGCTCTCTTCTGGCGCTGGACCATGGGCTTCAACGCCACGATGGAGTCGATCCACCGCTGGGCGTGGTGGTTCGCGGTCCTGACGACGCTCACGGGCGGAATCGGCATCCTGCTCACCGGGACCGTGGTCGACAATTGGTATCTCTGGGCGGTCAAGCACCACGTCGCGCCCGCGTACCCGCAGGTCTACGGCCCGATCGTGGATCCCGCCCATCTCGCACCCGGCATGAAGCCGTGAGGAGGCCGTCATGAAGACGATTCTGGCGGTGGCCGGCGGGGCGCTGGCGCTCTTCCTCACCATCGCGATGTTCGGTGGCGCGGGCTGGACCCACCCGCCCATGGCCAACAAGCAGACCGGCTTTCGCGGGACCGGGATGGATCTGATCCGCACCCGGGCCGGCAACGAGGCGCTGGCGGCCGCCAACGTCGCCCCGACCCCCGCCGATCCGGCCGAGGCCGGCGGCGACAAGGCCTCGGCGGTCTATGAGAACGTGCAGGTTCTCGGCGATCTCTCGGCCGAGCAGTTCAACCGTCTGATGGTGTCGATCACCGAATGGGTGGCGCCGCAGCAGGGCTGCACCTACTGCCACAGCACCGAGAACATGGCCTCCGACGAGCTCTACCAGAAGCGTGTCGCCCGGCGCATGATCCAGATGACGCAGTACATCAACTCATCGTGGAAGGAGAACCACGTCCATCAGGCGGGTGTGACCTGCTACACCTGCCACCGGGGCAACCCGGTGCCGGCCAACATCTGGTTCGATCGTCCGATCCAGGGGGAGGGGCGGTTCATCCCGCGCAACAACAGCCAGAATCTCGCCTCCGCGGAGGTCGGCAACACGTCGCTGCCCTATGACGTCTATCAGGCCTTCTACCAGCACAAGGACACGCCCGCAGATGCGGTCCGCGTCAACGCCACCACGGCGCTCCCCGAGACCAAGGGCAAGCCGATCCAGGACGCGGAGAAGACCTTCGCGATCATGATCAGCATGTCGCAATCGCTGGGAGTGAACTGCACCTTCTGCCACAACACCCGCTCGGTGGCGCAGTGGGACACCAGCACGCCGAACCGCGTCCATGCCTGGTACGGCATCCGCATGGTGCGCGACCTGAACCAGGACTATCTGACGCCGCTCACCTCGGTCTTCCCGCGCAACCGCCTCGGGGTGCTGGGCGACGCGCCGAAGGTCAATTGCGCCACCTGCCACAACGGCGCCAACAAGCCGCTGAATGGCGCCAACGTGATCGACCCCTATCCGGAACTGTCCCATCCGACGATCTCGGCGAATCTGCCCACCGGCGAGGCCAAGGATCCGATCCCCGGTACGGAGACGCCGAAGCCATGAACGACCGGCGGAGCGGCCGGACCCGCCGGCCGCTCTCGTCCGCACTCAAGCTACAGGGAACCTCCGTAGGGTAGGGGCGTCGTTACCGACGGCCAAGCTCGGCCCCAGGAGGCGCCCGTGACCATCACCATCTCGAACCTCCAGCCGGTCTTCGCGATCCTCGCGGGAATTCTGATTCTGGTGATGCCGCGGCTCCTCAATTACATCGTGGCCATCTACCTGATCGTGGTCGGTGTGATCGGCCTGGGTATTCTGCGCTGAGAACAGGTAGGTCGGGGTGCTCCGCGCGGATGTCGTAGGGCGTCGCGCAGCAGCCTTTGAGGCGCGCCGGACCGGCGCGCGATCGCCGAGGGCCTCCCGCGTGACCTGCGCCCTGCTGCGGCACCTCCCGACCGGGGAGACGGCCGGATCTCGGCCGTGACGACAGGCAGCCGTTGCCGGCCGCGGGGTGGAACAGGCGCGGCGTGACGGCGCAGCCGCCGTGAGGCGACGGGCCTGACAGACCGCCAATGCCGTCAGCCCCGTGCGCACAACGCCATCGCCCGTTCATCTTGCGTTGCGCTGCGGGATGGTCCAACCCCGCCCATCAGCTCGGCCGGCGCCGGGCATCAGATACGGACGGGATCGACATGGCGACCGGCAGCGCGAAGTGGGTCTACGCCTTCGGCGATGGGAAGGCAGAGGGCAAGTCGCAGATGCGCGACCTGCTCGGCGGCAAGGGCGCCAACCTCGCCGAGATGTCCAATCTCGGCCTGCCGGTCCCGCCCGGTTTCACCATCACCACCGAAGTCTGCACCTACTACTACGATCACGGCAAGTCCTACCCGCCGGAGCTGAAGGATCAGGTCGCGGCCGCGCTCGCGCAGGTCGGCGCGCTCACCGGGCGCAAGTTCGGCCACTCGACCAACCCGCTCCTCGTCTCGGTGCGCTCGGGCGCGCGGGCGTCCATGCCGGGCATGATGGACACGGTCCTGAACCTCGGGCTGAACGACGAGACCGTCCTGGCGCTCGCCAAGGAGGCCGATGACGAGCGCTTCGCCTATGATTCCTACCGCCGCTTCATCACCATGTACTCGAACGTGGTGCTCGGCGTGGAGCACCACGCCTTCGAGGAGGCCCTCGAGCACTACAAGGAAGGCAAGGGCTTCGACCTCGACACCGAACTGGGTGCCGACGACTGGAAGACCCTGATCCAGATCTACAAGAAGATCGTCCGCGACGAGCACGGCTCCGATTTCCCGCAGGGCGCGGACGAACAGCTCTGGGGCGCGATCGGCGCGGTGTTCAACTCGTGGATGATCCCGCGGGCCAAGAAGTACCGGGAGCTGAACAACATCCCGGAGAGCTGGGGCACGGCCGTCAACGTCCAGGCCATGGTGTTCGGCAACATGGGCGACACCTCGGCCACCGGCGTCGCCTTCACCCGCAACCCCTCGACCGGCGAGAAGGCGCTCTACGGCGAGTTCCTGATCAACGCCCAGGGCGAGGATGTGGTGGCGGGCATCCGCACGCCGCAGAACATCACCGAGCAGGCCCGGGAAGAGGCCGGCAGCGACAAGCCTTCCATGGAGAAGGCCATGCCCGAGAGCTTCGCGGAGCTGACCCGGATCTACGGGATCCTGGAATCGCACTACCGCGACATGCAGGACATGGAATTCACCATCGAGAAGGGGAAGCTCTGGATGCTCCAGACCCGCAACGGCAAGCGCACGGCCAAGGCCGCCCTGCGCATCGCCGTGGATCTGGCAGGCGAAGGGCTGATCTCCAAGGAGGAGGCGATCGGCCGGGTCGAGCCCGGGGCCCTCGATCAGCTCCTGCACCCGACCATCGACCCGAAGGCCGACCGGAAGGTCATCGCCTCGGGCCTGCCGGCCTCCCCGGGCGCGGCCACCGGCGAGATCGTGTTCAACTCCGAGGACGCCGAGGCGCACCGCAAGGCCGAGCGCAAGTGCATCCTGGTGCGCATCGAGACCTCCCCGGAGGACATCCACGGCATGCATGCCGCCGAGGGCATCCTGACCACCCGCGGCGGCATGACCAGCCACGCGGCCGTGGTCGCCCGCGGCATGGGCAAGCCGTGCGTCTCGGGCGTCGGCTCGATCCGGATCGACTACAAGGCGCAGACGCTGACGGTCGGCGACACCACGCTGAAGGCCGGCGACAAGATCACCATCGACGGCTCCACCGGCCAAGTGATCCAGGGCGAGGTGAAGATGCTGGAGCCGGAGCTCTCCGGCGATTTCGCCACGCTGATGGAATGGGCCGACGGGATCCGCGGCATGAAGGTGCGGGCGAACGCCGACACCCCCATGGACGCCCGCACGGCGCGCAACTTCGGCGCGGAGGGCATCGGCCTGTGCCGCACCGAGCACATGTTCTTCGAGGGTGACCGCATCATCGCGGTGCGCGAGATGATCCTGGCGGACGACGCCGAGGGCCGGCGCGCCGCCCTCGCGAAGATCCTGCCCTACCAGCGCCAGGACTTCCTGGAGCTGTTCACCATCATGTCCGGGCTGCCGGTCACGATCCGCCTGCTCGATCCGCCGCTCCACGAGTTCCTGCCGCACACGGACGCCGAGGTCGCCGAGGTGGTGAAGGCCACCGGCGTCTCGGAGGAGAAGATCCGGCACCGGACGCGCGAGCTGTCCGAGCACAACCCGATGCTCGGCTTCCGCGGCTGCCGTCTGGCGATCGCCTTCCCGGAAATCGCCGAGATGCAGGCCCGGGCGATCTTCGAGGCGGCCGTGCAGGCGGCCGCGGATACCGGCAGCCCGGTCACCCCCGAGGTGATGGTGCCGCTGGTCTTCACCCGCGCCGAGTTCGACATCGTCAAGGCGCGCATCGACGCGATGGCGCAGGCGGTGTCCGAGGAGAAGGGCGCGACCCTCGACTATCAGGTCGGCACCATGATCGAGCTGCCGCGGGCGGCCCTCAAGGCCGGCGAGATCGCCGAGACCGCGGAGTTCTTCTCCTTCGGCACCAACGACCTGACGCAGACCGCGCTCGGCATCTCCCGCGACGACGCGGCGACCTTCCTGGGCCCCTATACCCAGAAGGGCATCCTGCCGGCCGACCCGTTCATCACCATCGACCAGGAGGGTGTGGGCGAGCTGGTGCGCATCGGCGTCGAGCGCGGCCGCAAGACGCGGGCGAATATCAAGCTCGGCATCTGCGGCGAGCATGGCGGCGATCCGGCCTCCGTCGGCTTCTGCCAGGAGGTCGGGCTCGATTACGTCTCCTGCTCACCCTACCGGGTGCCGATCGCCCGGCTCGCCGCCGCCCAGGCGGCCCTCGGCAAGGTCTCGGGCAAAGAAGGCTGAGGCCGGCCGGAGGGCGCCCGCGGGCGCCCTCCGGAGCCCCGTCAACCAACCCGGCAAATACCGGTTGAAAAAGAGCCGGCACCGGACGAACTCGGCCCAGAACGGCACGTTGACCGGTTGAGCCGACGGATCATGCGTGTCCCTAGTCGATCCGCGTCGGGTCCAGCGTCACCCGTCAGAATCACCGGCCATGGTTCACCCCGACTCCACTCCGCTGTGCCTGGGCGAGACTCGGGCGGTCGTCGCCGCCCCGAGCGCCGCCTTGCGCGCCTATCTGGCCCTGGTGGCGGCCCTGGGCGGCTCGGTCACCGCCGGCCTGCTCATGATGTCGGTGGCCGCCAACAGCGGCGGGGAAGCTGAGCGCATCGCCGCCACGCAGGACGACAGCTACGCGGCGACGCTGGTGGCGGCTCTGGCGGTCAATCTCTCGAAGCCGCTGCGCTGAGGCGCCCGCTCGCCGCCGGCCGACCCAGCTTATCCGGGCCGACGCCCTCATCCTGAGATGCCGCGCGGCGGCCTCGACGGAGCCGTCGAGACCGCGCTGGAGGTTCCGGAGTTCTCTCGCGGTCTTCTCCGCTTTACCGTCGCAGGACCGCGGGATCTGAACCGGACGGGCGCGTGGGCGGGCGTTCGCGGAGAAACCGTCCGCGGACCCGCTCGGAACGCCCTGCGCCTCAGCGCGCCCCGGAGACGGCCCGGGCCGCCGAGCCGGTGAAGCGCGCCGCCGTCAGATCGTCGCCGGGGCTGCGGGGGCTGAAGCGTGTGGACACGCGATCCGGCGCTGCCGCCACGACGGCATCGGGCGCGGCATCGCGGACCCGGGTGGTGGCGACCCGAACCAGGGCGCTGCGGCTCGCGGGCGCCGCCACGGTCCCGGCAGACACCGCCTCGAACAAGGCGCGCAGCTGGACCTTCGCGTCGGCATCCGGCGCGACCAGCGTGCGGGCGCGCGCCGGTTCGGGCGTCGCCGTCCCGACCGGGCTGCGGGTTTCTCCGGGAGCGGGGAGGTTCGCCATGCCACCGTCGAGCGCGGCGAACTGGACCGGTCGCGGCGGCGGGAGCGGCATCGTGATCGCCGCCATGGCGGCAGCGAGATCCGAAGGCCGGCGCGGCGGCAGCGGAGCCGCCACGGCCGGGATCGCATCGTCGGCGGGCGGCGTCGGCTGGGTTCCGGTGAGCAGGGCCGTCGCGTCCGCGGGCTTGGCGTCCGGCGCCTGCGCGCGCTGGACCAGCGAGCCGCGCAGGGCGTCGTCGGTCGCGGGCGCCGCGTAGGCGAGGGCGGCTCGGGCGCCGACCGGATCCTGCGGATCGGCGCTCGCCACCGCGACGACGGTGGCGCGGCGGGTTTTGGCCGCGACGGTCGGCGGCGCCGCCGGCGCGGGTTCCGGTGCGGGTCGGCCACCGCCGAACAGGCTCGCCAGGAAGCCGAACAGGCCGGGCCCGTCCTCCTCCTCGCCGCTCGCCATCTGGGTGGTGATGCCCGCCACGGTGCCGCCGCGGGCGAGGATCTCGGCCTTCGCCTCCTCGTAGCGCGGGAAGGGGCGGTTGTCGCTCGGCAGCAGAACGGTCTTCCCGTCGGGGAAGAGGCGCGCGAGCTGGTCGTGGGTCATGCGCGGCCACATCCGCACCGAGCCGACGTCGAGATGGACGAACGGCGTGCCCGCATGCGGGTACCAGCCGACGCCGCCGCGCTGCATCTGGAGCCCCACCTCGCGGATCCGGTCGATCGACACGTCCGGCAGGAAGAAATCCATCGCCTTGCCGAGCATGTGCTGGCTGTACTCGGCCACCATCTTGGAGCGGCGGCGCAGCATCGCGTTCGTGCCGGGCGAGCGGTAGGCGGAGACGATGTGGATCGGTTGGGCCGAGCCGACCTGCCGGTACGCCTCCCAGACCGTGTCAAACAGGCGCGGATCCATCTTGATGGGCTCGTTGACGCGCCAGTCGCGCAGGAGCCAGTTCAGCTGCTCGAGGGCCGCGCGGTCGTAGCGGCCATCGCGCTTGAACGTGATGGTCGCGCTCTCCTGCGTGTGCGTGTGGTAGATCGTGAGCGTGCGCGTATCGCCGTTCGCGACCGCATCCTCCGTCTCGGCCGTCCCGGCGATCAGGCCGAGCGCGAGGCCCGATACGGCGATGGCGAGGGAGCGGAGAGAGCGCGAGAGCTTCGGCACGATGGTCCTGATCCTCTCCCGGCGCCTCCGCCCGGCGGAAGTCGGGCCGGGCTCTGGGCGGAAACGGCTAAGGCTGGACCGTGGCGAAATCGTGCCCGGCTGTGCGGCCGCGCACGCGAAAGTTGAGGGTCTCGTTGCTTGAACCTACCACCAGCTCCGGGGAGCCGCCGGTTGCGGGGCGGGCGTCCACAGACCGGGCTCGCCGAATTCCGGCGCGCTGTCGGCGCGCGCGGCGCGGCGCACGCTCCGGCGCGGTGTGTCCACCTGGTCGTAGCGGCCCCCCGGCCACTCGTCGGCCACGTGGCGGTGGGGGGCCCGGCGCTGCGCCGTGCGGGCCCGCGGGTGTGACGGTGCGCGCTCGGCCTTGCGCCGCGCCGGCTCGTCCGGCAGCCGGGCGATCGCCGGGCCGCCGCCACCCGGCAGACCCAGGGCCGCGCGCATCGGCGCGTCGTAGCCGTAGAGGTCGGGCAGGGTGCGGAAGGTGCCGCCATCGTCCACGTAGGCGGTGAAATAGGCGAGGTGCACCGGCAGCTTCTCCGGGAGCCGGATCGTGCGTTCGCCCTTGCCGATCAGCTTCTTCAGCCGCTCCTCGGACCAGTCCGGGAGCACCACGTCGGCGAGGCGGAAGGGGTCGTCCACGCGCACGCATCCGTGGCTGAAATCGCGCTTGGAGGCGGAGAACAGCGAGCGGTTCGGCGTGTCGTGCAGGTAGACCGCGTGCTGGTTGGGGAACATGAACTTGATGAAGCCCAGCGCGTTGCGCTCGCCCGGGGGCTGACGCAGCGAGATGTGGCCGCCATGGCGCACGACCTCGTAGCCGCCCCAGGTCTTGCCGCCGTAGCCCGCGAGCTTCGGCGCCATCGTCTTCAGGATCGAGGGCGGCACGTACCAGGACGGGTTGACGACGGCGTATTCCATCAGCCCCGAGAACAGGGGCGTGCGCGATTCCGGCTTGCCGACGATGACCCGCGCCTCGTCGCGCAGGGTCCCGCCGCGATAGGCGCGCAGGCGGTATTCCGGGACGTTGACGAGGATGTAGTCCGATCCGAGGTCGCCCGGCAGCCAGCGCCAGCGCTCCATGTTGACGATCAGTTCGGCCTCGTTGCCCGTCGGCCGCGACGACCGGCCGGCGTCGGCCAGAGCCAGCACTGTCTGGACGTTCAGGACCCCGTTCCCGGGCAGCCCGCGGCTGCGCTGGAACTTGGTCACCGCGTCCGCCACGACGGAATCGTACTCGTCCGGCTCACCGGGCCCCCGGTCCAGTGTCCCGGCCGGCCGATTCTCGAGCCCGAAATGCGCGCGCAGCAGGGGCACCCGGGCGTCGCGCATCCCAATGCGCAGCGCCGGCCCGGCGGGCAGGCGCAGCGGCTTCACCGCCGCGGGAGCCGGCCCGCGCAGGGCTGCGAGACGCGTCTTGAGGGCCAGATAGCCGGGCGTGGCGGGATTGTAGGCCTGGAGGGCGTCGCCGGCCTTCGCCCCGGCATCGGCGAGCTTCGCCAACACGTCGTTCCCGGCCGGCAGGTCGAGATGGGGGGTGATCAACCGTGAGATCGAGGCGAGGTTGATCCGCCCGCCCCGCGCGTCCCGGGCATAGAGGATCGCGGCGGCCGACAGGCGGAGATCGGCATCCGCCACCGCCTTCTCGTCCGGCGTCCCGGCGAGGTTCGGGATCGTGTAGGCGCGGGCGTCGAGCCCGTCCTCACCGGCGGCCGCCAGCCGAGCCGACACGGCTTTCGCCGCCTCGGTCCAGGCGCCATCGGCGATCCAGAGCGGCTTGTAGGCGCGCGCCTCGTAGAACGACCGGATCGCCTCGCGGTCCTTGCCGGTCAGCCGCGTCAGAAGCGCGGTGGTGTCCGCCAGCCGGGCGAAGACCGCAGCCCCGATCGGATCGGCCGGGGCGACCGGCGCCGCCACGGCCGGGGCAGGGGCCGGCTCCGCCGCGGGCGCGTCGGGCTTGTAGTCGGGCAACGCTGTCGAGACCGGGTCCGACGGCGCGGCTGGCGCCTCCGGCGTGGCTGTCGCCTCCGGCGTGGCTGTCGCTGGCGGCGCTGCTGTCGCTGGCGGCGTCGCGGCTGGCATATCGGTCGGCGCCTTGTCGAGCGCGGCCGTTTCCGCGCCGACAGCACCGGCCGAGGCCAGCGTACCGGTCAACAGAGCGGCCAGCGCGAAGAGGCTGGAGCGCGGGACGCGCATCGTGATCTCCCGGGGTGCGGCGGCACGACCGCACGCTTAGATTGTGATTATCCGCGCAAGCGTGGCGCTGAGCAACCGCAGCCGTCACGAATAGAAAGTTGGTCTTGCCGCGACGATCCCATTCTCAAGTCTGCGCAACTTCTGATCTGGCTGATCATCGACTTGTATCGTGCAGCAGCGTCGTACTCTCGCGCAGGCGATCGCTGTTGAATTCGTCCGGTGCGCTACCGCACGCGGCGTTCACTCAGGCCGCGTCCTCGGTCTTGGCATCGTCATCCAGGCCGAGATCCTTCAGCTTGCGATAGAGGGTCGATCGGCCGATTCCGAGGCGGCGCGACACCTCAGACATGCGCTGCCGGTAGAATTGCAGCGCGTAGCGGATGATCTCTGCCTCCAGGACGTCCATCGGCTTCATCTCGCCCGTCTCCTCCGCGACGAGCGACATGGCGTGGGGATCGCGCACCTCGACCCGCACGATCTCGCGGACCGGTTCGGGGGCGTAGGCCGGCATCTGCGGCTGGCTGGGAGCCGCCGGGATCCGGACGTCGAATCCTTCGACCTGCGCGGCGATCTGCGGAAATTCGGCGACGGTCAGCTCGTCGCCGTCGGCGAGCACGACGGCGCGGAACAGGGCGTTCTCCAGCTGCCGCACATTGCCCGGCCAGGGATAGCGGGTGAGGAGCGCCATCGCCTCTGAGGAGATCGCCCGCACGCGCTTGCCTTCCTCCGCGGAGAAGCGGGCGCAGAACGAGCGCACGAGATCCGGGATGTCCTCCCGGCGCGCGCGCAGCGGCGGCAGGGTCATCGGGAAGACGTTGAGGCGGTAATACAGGTCCTCGCGGAACTTGCCCTGCTTCACGAGGTCGAGCAGCGAGCGGTTGGTGGCCGAGACGAGGCGGATATCCACCCGCACCGAGCGCTTGCCGCCCACCGGATCGACCTCGCCCTCCTGCAGGGCGCGGAGCAGCTTCACCTGCGCGTCCAGGGGCAACTCGCCGATCTCGTCGAGGAACAGGGTGCCGCCCGACGCCTCCACGAATTTGCCGGCATGCTTCTCGGTGGCGCCGGTGAACGCCCCCTTCTCGTGACCAAAGAGCGTGGATTCAACGAGATTCTCGGGGATCGCCCCGCAATTCACCGTCACGAACGGCTTGCCGCGCCGGTCGCCAGAGCCCTGGATCGCCCGGGCCAGAACCTCCTTGCCGACGCCGGATTCGCCCTCGATCAGCACCGGGATGTTCGACTTGGCGGCCCGCTCTGCGAGACGGATCACCCGCTCCATATCGGGGCTCTTGGAGGTGAGATCCTTGAAGGTGAGCGCGCCGGAGGCGCGGCGGCGCATGCGGCGCACCTCCTCCTCCAGCGTGTCGACCCGCAGGGCGTTCTTGATCGAGACCTGGAGCCGCTCGGCGCCCGCGGGCTTGACCACGAAGTCGACGGCACCGGCCCGCATGGCGGTGACCACCGTGTCGATCGACCCGTTGGAGGTCTGGACGATGACCGGCGTGGCGAGCCCGCTCTTGCGCATCTCGGCGAGGACGCCGAGCCCGTCGAGCCCCGGCATGACGAGGTCGAGCAGAACCACGTCCACATCCTCGGATTTCAGCAGGGCGAGCGCGTCCGCGCCGGTCTCGGCGATCCGGGGCTCGAAGCCGAACCGGCGCACCGCCGCCTCGGCGAGACGCCGCTGGACCGGATCGTCGTCCACGATCAGCACGGTGGTGGACATGGCGGCTCCTGAACGGCGCGTGCGGATCAGGCGCGCGGCACGGGACTTGTCCCGGCTGCGGGCGCCGATTCGACGACTGTTTCGTTTCGAGCCGTAGGGTGACGGAGAGACGTAAAGTGCCGCTTAACGACGTTTCCGTCGCTTCGTCAGGGCTCGCACGGCGTCTTGACCACAGGCCGCGTTGAACGCGTGGCGGCACACTCGATATCAAGCTACTGGGCCGGGCCCCTTGAGAGGAATGCACCACATGATGCCGAGCCACACCGCCTCGCCGGTGAACGTCCGTTTGCCGGAGGGCGTGAGCGCTGCGCGCGCCGCCGCGAAGGCCGTCGACCTCGGCCACCTCCCGGAATGGGACCTTTCGGATCTCTATTCCGGCCTCGATGCACCGGAATTCTCCGCCGACATGACCCGCGCCGAGGAGGAGTGCCGCCGCTTCTCGGAGGCCTATGCCGGCCGCATCGCGGAGATCGCAGGCGGGCCTGACGCGTCCGCGCGCCTCGCCGAGGCGGTGCGGACCTACGAGGGCATCGAGGATCTGCTGGGCAAGCTGATGTCCTATGCCGGGCTCGTCTATTCCGGCGACACCACCGACGAGGCCCGGGCCAAGTTCTACGGCGACACGCGCGAGCGCCTGACCAACGCCTCCGCCGATCTGCTGTTCTTCGCCCTGGAGCTGAACCGGGTCGAGGACGGCGTGATGAACGCCGCGATGGCTGAGGGTCCGCTGGCGCACTACGCGCCCTGGCTCGAGGATCTGCGCCGGGAGAAGCCGCACCAGCTCGACGACCGCACCGAGAAGCTGTTCCTGGAGAAGTCGGTCACGTCGAACGCGGCCTGGGACCGGCTGTTCAACGAGACGATCGCGTCCCTGCGCTTCACCGTCCAGGGCGAGGAGATGCCGCTGGAGCCGACCCTGAACAAGCTCCAGGACCCGGATGGCAAGGTTCGCAAGGCGGCGGCCGGGGCGATCAGCGAGGTTCTGCGCGGCCAGCTCCGGGTGTTCACGCTGATCACCAACACCCTGGCCAAGGACAAGGAGATCTCGGACCGCTGGCGCGGCTTCAAGGATGTGGCCGACGCGCGCCACCTCGCCAACCGGGTCGAGCCCGAGGTGGTCGAGGCGCTGGTGGACGCCGTGCGGGCGGCCT
Organism: uncultured Methylobacterium sp.; assembly: GCA_963990595.1. Lineage (GTDB taxonomy): Bacteria > Pseudomonadota > Alphaproteobacteria > Rhizobiales > Beijerinckiaceae > Methylobacterium. The sequence goes on along the minus strand of CAXDNE010000052.1, from coordinate 3,137 downwards.
ATCCCCGCCTGTCGCACCGCTACTACAAGCTGAAGGCGAAGTGGTTCGGGCAGGAGACGCTGCCCTACTGGGACCGCAACGCGCCGCTGCCGAAGGTCGAGCAGCGCACGATCCCCTGGACGGAGGCCCGCGACACGGTGCTCTCCGCCTACGACGCCTTCTCACCCAGAATGGCGGGCATCGCGAAGCGGTTCTTCGACGATCGCTGGATCGACGCGCCGACCCGGCCCGGCAAGGCCCCGGGCGCCTTCGCGCATCCGACCGTGCCCTCCGTGCACCCCTACGTGCTGGTGAACTACCAGGGCAAGCCGCGGGACGTGATGACCCTCGCCCATGAGCTCGGCCACGGCGTCCATCAGGTTCTGGCCGGTCCGAACGGCGCCCTGATGGCGCCGACGCCGCTCACGCTCGCCGAAACCGCGAGCGTGTTCGGCGAGATGCTGACCTTCCGCAAGCTGCTCGGAGCCACCACCGACCCGACCCAGCGCCGGGCGATGCTCGCCGCCAAGGTCGAGGACATGATCAACACGGTGGTCCGCCAGATCGCCTTCTACTCGTTCGAGCGGAAGGTCCATCTGGCGCGGGCCAAGGGCGAGCTGACCCAGGACCAGATCAACGCCCTGTGGCTCTCGGTCCAGGCAGAATCCCTCGGCCCGGCCATCACCCTGGACGCGGGTTACGAACCCTTCTGGGCCTACATCCCGCACTTCATCCACTCGCCCTTCTACGTCTATGCCTACGCGTTCGGCGATTGCCTCGTGAACTCGCTCTACGGGGTCTATGCCCGGGCCGAGGAGGGGTTCGTCGAGCGGTACTTCGCGCTGCTGTCGGCCGGCGGCTCGAAGCCCTACGGCGAGCTGCTCGCGCCGTTCGGCCTGGACGCGAAGGATCCGGGCTTCTGGCAGATCGGCCTCGGGATGATCGAGGGGATGATCGCGGAGCTCGAGGGGATGGAAGGTCAGGCGTGACAGGAAGCCCGGGGACGCCGATCGCGCCCCCGGCCCTGACCCGGCCGGCCCCCGCGGCGGAGGGACCCACGCCCCTGGCACCCGGCCGCGCACGGCATATCTGCACATCACCCGCAGACAAGCAGATCGAGAGATGGCCGAGACCGATCGCGAAGCCAACCGCTTCTCCGCCCGCGCCGGGCGCTACGCCAGCGTCGGCGCCAATGTCGGAGGCGTGGCCGCCCGGATGGCGATGTCCCGTCTGTTCGGCAAGGAGGGCACGACCAACGCCGCCGCCCTGGCGCAGGCGCTGGGCGGCCTGAAGGGCCCGATCATGAAGGTGGCCCAGCTTCTGGCCACCGTGCCGGACCTGCTGCCGCCGGAATACGCCGCCGAACTCCAGAAGCTCCAGGCCGACGCGCCTCCGATGGGGGCCGCCTTCGTCCGCCGCCGGATGCAGTCCGAACTGGGTGCCGGTTGGCAGGAGCGGTTCGGCAGCTTCGATCTGAAGCCCGCCGCCGCGGCCTCGCTGGGTCAGGTCCATCGCGCCACCACCCGGGGCGGCAAGCGCCTCGCCTGCAAGCTGCAGTACCCGGACATGCAATCGGCCGTGGAGGCCGATCTCAAGCAGCTCGAACTCGCCTTCGCGCTCCACCGGCGCATGAATTCCTGGCTCGACACCCGGGAGATCGCGAAGGAGATCGGTGCGCGCGTGCGCGAGGAACTCGATTACGAGCGCGAGGCCAAGCACGCCGCCCTTTACGGCGCCGTGCTCAAGGACATCGACGCGGTGCGCGTGCCGCAGGTTTTTCCGGAGCTCTCCACCAAGCGCCTGCTGACGCTCGGCTGGCTCGACGGCGACAAGATCCTGGGCTTCGCCGAGGAGCCGGTCGAGATCCGCAACCGCATCGCGCAATCGATGTTCAAGGCGTGGTGGCACCCGTTCAGCCGCGCCGCGGTGATCCATGGCGACCCGCATCTGGGCAATTACACGGTCTTCTCGGAGGGCGGGGAGGCCGCCGGCATCAACCTGCTGGACTATGGCTGCGTGCGGATCTTCCACCCGCGATTCGTCGGCGGCGTCGTGGATCTCTACCGGGGGCTCCTGGAGAACGACGATGCCCGCGTCGTCCACGCCTACGAGGTCTGGGGCTTCAAGAATCTGGACCGGGAGAAGATCGAGATCCTCAACATCTGGGCCCGCTTCATCTACGGGCCGCTCTTGGAGGATCGCACCCGCACCGTCGCGGACGGTGTCAAGCCCGGCGAGTACGGCCGGCGCCAGGCCTTCGAGGTGCATCAGGCTCTGAAGGAGCGCGGCCCCGTGACCGTGCCGCAGGAATTCGTCTTCATGGATCGTGCCGCGGTGGGGCTCGGCGCGGTGTTTCTCCACCTCAAGTCTGAGCTCAATTACCACCGGTTGTTTGAAGCCGAGATCGAGCACTTCTCTCTGGATGAGCTCGGGGCGCGGCAGGGCCGGGCGCTCGCCGAGGCGGGCCTTCCGAAGCCCGCCTGATACCGTCGGGAGATTCACCGAGAGAGCGATCAACTTGCGTGCGTCCGATTGCGGCAGGTAAACGCTTGAGCTACATCCCACCGTGACCGCAAGAAGTCGCGTCTTAGGGAATCGAGCGCACGATGGCTGAGAGTCACACGGTGGCCGGGCACACCTATAGCCCGGCGATGGACGCGAAGACCCACGAGCAGACCTATCGCGGCTTCGTCCGCTTCGTCGAGATCGCCACCGGTGTGGTGATTTGCTGGGTGCTGGCCCTCGCCGTCGGCGGCATTCGCGAAGCTTGGCTGCTCGCCATCGTCGGCGTGATCGTCTCCGGTGCGGCGGGCGCAGTGGGAGCCCTGGCGCCGGCGGTGGGCTGGCGCGGTCCGCTCGTCGTCGGCATCCTGCTGCTGCTCTACCTCTTCTTCGCCTGAGGTCGAGGGGCGGTCCGAGGACCGCCCGCCCTCGGGGGATGAGACCGCTCGCCACGGCTGAGCGGGGGCGACGTGCGGCCGTCGATCGGACTGGCCGCACGTTACAATTGGCCCTGTTCCACCATCGCATCCCAGGCCCGCATCTCGAAAAGCCGCACCGGTTCGCGCATTCGATGGGCCAAGCTTACCCAGGGGAATCCTCGCATGCGCATTGCTGTGCTGTCCGAGACGGACTCCGCGGAACCGCGCGTTGCCGCG
>CAXDNE010000051.1:0-30899 GCA_963990595.1 uncultured Methylobacterium sp. | reverse complement strand
CAGAAGAAGGGCGCGGCCGTCCTCCAGTACGTCGTGCTCTACAGCGAGGGCGATCGTCTGAGCCCGTTGGAGATGACCAACTACGCGGTCGTCAACATCCTCGACGAGATCTCGCGCACGCCGGGCGTCGGGCAGGCGAGCTTGGTCGGCAAGCTCAACTATGCAATGCGGATCTGGTTCGACACGCAGCGCCTGACCAACCTGGGCCTGGCTCCCTCCGATGTGGTCGCAGCAGTCAAGAGCCAGAGCACCGAGGCGGCGGTCGGCCGGATCGGTGCGCGGCCGATCGCCGAGGACCAGCAGTTCCAGGTCAATCTGCAGACGCAGGGACGCCTATCCACGCCCGAACAGTTCGCGAAGATCGTGCTGCGGGCCAATCCGGACGGCTCCATCCTGCGAGTCGGGGATGTGGCCCGCATCGAGATGGGCGCTCAGAACGTCGACACCGAGGTGCGGCGCAACGGCCATCCGAGCGTGCTGTTCGGCGTCTATCTCGCTCCCGGGGCGAACGCCGTCTCGACGGCCGCGAGCGTCCAGGCCACCCTGGACCGCCTGACCAAGCGCTTCCCGAGCAGCCTCAGGTACGTGATCCACTACGACTCGACGACCTTCGTCTACGACACGATCGAGGAGGTCCTACGCACGGTCGGGGAGGCGTTCGTCCTCGTCGTGATCGTGGTCTTCCTCTTCCTCGGGAATCTGCGGGCCACCCTGGTTCCGACCGTCGCGGTTCCGGTCAGCCTGATCGGCACCTTCGCGATCCTGCTGGCCATGGGGTACTCCGCCAACACGGTGTCGCTGCTCGCCATGGTTCTCGCCATCGGCATCGTGGTCGACGACGCCATCGTGGTCGTCGAGAACGTCGAGCGCGTGATGGAGGAGCGGCCGGACCTCACGCCGGCGGCCGCGACCAAGGCGGCGATGTCGCAGATCACGGCACCGATCGTGGCGATCACGCTGGTCCTGCTCTCGGTCTTCGTGCCCATCGCGTTCATCCCCGGCCTGTCCGGAACGCTGTTCCGCCAATTCGCGGTGACGATCAGCGCGGCCATGCTGATCTCGGCCCTGAACGCCCTCACGCTCTCGCCCGCGCTATGCGCCCTCGTCCTGCGGCATCGGGGCGAGCAGCGCGGCCTGATGCGCTGGGTGCTCCGCGCTATCGACCGGACGCAGGACGGATATGTCGCCATCGTCGGCCGTCTCGTGCGCGTCTCCTTCCTCGCGCTCGTCGCGATCGCGGCCTCGGCGGGCGGTATCGTCGCCATATCCCGGGTGACGCCGACGGGCTTCCTTCCGGAAGAGGACCAGGGCGGCTTCTACATCGCGGTCCAGCTCCCGGACGGAGCCTCGGTATCGCGCACCAAGGCCGTGGTCCTGCAGCTGGAGGAGATCCTGAAGACCGTCCCCGGCGTCGCCAACGTCGGGGCGATCATCGGCTACTCGGTTCTGGACACCTCGTCGGCGCCGAACTCGGCGTTCGTCGTCGCCCGCCTGAAGCCCTTCGCTGACCGGCATGGCGCCGCCGAGACCGCACAGGCCGCGATCGCGGAAACCGCGAAGCGCGCGCGTTCGATCCGAGAGGCGAACATCCGGCCGTTCAACCTGCCGCCGATCACGGGGTTGGCCACGTCGGGCGGCTTCGAATACATCCTCGAAGCTCTCGAGGGGCAGGATCCGACCACGATCGGTCAGGTCACCAACGGCTTCATCTCGGCCGCGAACGGCAATCCCAAGCTGACCCGCGTCTTCTCGACCTTCACCGCCAGCAACCCCTCCATCTACCTCGACATCGATCGGCAGAAGGCCCAGTCGCTCGGCCTGAACATGAGCGACGTGTTCACGGCCCTGCAGGCGACGCTCGGCGGGATCTACATCAACAACTTCAACCTCTATGGCCGAATATGGCAGGTCTACGTCCAGGGCGAGGCCGCGAACCGGAAGGACATCCCGGACATCTGGCAGATCTACGTCCGCGGAGCGAAGGGACAGATGGTGCCCATGGGCTCGATCGCATCCGTACGCGTGGTCCAGGGTCCTCAGGTGATCACGCGGTACAACAACTACCGCGCGGTCACCGTCAACGGCTCGGCCGCTCCGGGAACGGCGTCCGGAACCGCGCTCGCCACGATGGCCGACCTGTCTTCGGCGAGCCTGCCCAACGGCTACGCCTTCGAGTGGACCGGGACCGCCTATCAGGAACAGCGCGCCAGCGGTCAGACCGGCGTCATCCTGGGGCTCGCGCTTCTGTTCGCCTACCTGTTCCTCGTCGGTCTCTACGAGAGCTGGACCATTCCGGTCCCCGTCCTGCTGTCCGTCGTGGTCGGGATCCTGGGAGCCTTCGTCGGCATCCACTACGCCGGCCTCTCGGTCGACCTCTACGCGCAGATCGGGCTCGTCGTCCTGATCGCGTTGGCAGCCAAGAACGCCATCCTCATCATCGAGTTCGCCAAGGAGCAGCGCGAGGCGGGGCTCGAGATCAGAGAGGCCGCGGTGCTCGGCGCCCGCATGCGCTTCCGGGCGGTGATGATGACGTCCTTCGCGTTCATCCTCGGCCTCGTGCCGCTCGTGTTCGCCACCGGCGCGGCTCAGATCAGTCGCCGCGGGATTGGAACCGCCGTGTTCGGCGGCATGATCGCGGCGAGCACGCTCGGCCTGTTCGTGATCCCGATGCTCTACGTCTCGTTCCAAGCGATGCGGGAGCGGATCAAAGGATCGATCGGCCGCAGCTCCCGATCGGTCGAGCTCCATCGGCACGCGCACGCGCCTGCCGAGTAGCAATGGATTCCTGGCATGATTCCGGACCTTCCCATCCGCTGAGCTACGGTCCGCTGTACAACGTTGCCCTCTGCGAGCGTCGGCCTGATCCGGCCCGCTCGGGGGTGGTGGGACGCGGAAGACGATCTCGATGTGGCCATCATCGATCTCGATGCATCGAACCATGAGACGAAGAACATCGCGCTTGGCCGTCCAGTCCAGAACGTCGAGGCTCTCGCGCACGCGAGCGGAGAAGTGCTCCAACTGGCCAACAATCAACGTCAGTTCGCGCTCTGCTTCGCTCGCAGCCCGGATCTCCTTGCGCTGCTCCTCCAGTTGCGCCACCCGACCCCTCAGATCGGCGATGCGTGGCTCGAACTCGCTCCGTTCGATCACGCCCTCAGCATAACCGTCGATGAGCCGGCCGATCCCGCGCCGTAGTGTGGCGATGCGGCGCTCCGCCTCGCTCAAGTCCGCGGCACTGCCCACCCTCGCGCTCACCGCGGCTAAGCGTTGCTGGTACTCGTGGGCCACCCGCGCGGGATCGTTCAAGATGGCCTCGACCTCGGTCCAGACCGTGCGCTCAAGGCGATCGCTGCGTACGGGGCGGTTGGTGCAGACCGGCTTCCCATCGAACCGATGGCCGTCACTGCCGATGCAGCGATAGGCACCGTAGCCGAAGGGGCTGGGTCGATGGCGCTCGGCGAGGCCGGGCGTGGACTTGCCGTAATAGGCGTAGCCGCAACGCCGACACACGACCAAGCCCTGGAGCAGCCACCCCGGTCCCCGGCACTGCTCGCGCTTGCGGCGGCGGTTCTCTTCCAGCTGCATCTGTGCGGCCTCGGCCACCGCAGGGTCCACGAGCGCCGGCACGGGGACAGGCACCCACTCCGGGCGGGGGACGGGAACGCGCGTCGTCGGACGCGCGGAGCGAAGCGGATGATGGCGGATCGGGCGCAAACGGGGCTGGGGCTCGATGGCGTGGAAGCGGCCGTACATGGCCGTTCCTGTGTAGGCCGGGTTTTCGATCATGCCGTGAAGACTCGAGGCCCACCAGCGGGGCTGGCCTGAACGGGCGCGCAGGCCCGCATCCTGCAGTCTTCGGCAGACCTCCCGCAGGCTCAGACGCTCGAGCCCGATCCAGGCGAAGATCAGGCGTACGACGCGGGCCTCCTCAGGCACGACCTCGAACCGGGCAACCCCACCGCCTTGATCGCGGGTGACGTACCGGTAGCCGTAAGGCGCGCCAGCCAGCGCGCTGACCGAGCCCGACCGCGCTGCATGGCGCCGCCCCCGCCGCCCGCGTTCCAGGATCTGAGCACGCTCGTACTCGGCGATGACGCCCTGGATTTGCAGCAGCAGATCGTCCTCAGGGCTGGCTCCAATCGGACGATTGAGGAAGATCACCGAGACGCCCGCGCGTCGGAACTCCTCCATGAGCAGAGCTTGATGCGCGTGCCGCCGGGCCAGACGATCCGGAGCCAGCACGTAGAGGCGTTCGAGTGCCCCGGCAGCCACCGCGTCGCGCAAGCGCTCCAAGGCGGGGCGCACCAGCGAGGCGCCGCTCTGCCCCTCGTCCACATAGCCGTGCTCGGGCGCGATCCTGTCCCCATCGGCGGCGATGCGCTCGCGCAGAGCCGCGACTTGGCTGTCGATCGTATGCTCGCGCGCCTGGGCCTCGCTGGAGACGCGCGCGTAGAAGGCCACTCCACCCTCAGCCATGCTCAGTCCTCCTCGTCTGAGCCGGCACGGGCCCCGCGGTCGCGAGGAGCTTGCGGGTTACCGGCAGGATGCGGGCGTAGGCCTCGACCAGGCACTGCGGACTGAGCCTGGTGGTCTCGAACGAGATACGCGCCACGACGACTGCCTGCGGCGTCGATCGACCCATGTGCACCTCCATCGGTGCGGGGCGCGGCGCGTCCGGAAGGAGGCTTCAGCCGAACCGAGGCGCTATCGGTTCGGGGGGCGTCAACCAGCCGCTCGCGTGGAATGCGAGCCGACCACTCGAACGTCGAATTGGCAAGATTGTACGGCGGACCACGCAGCACCGCCGCGGTGGGTCGGAGACGGCGCGACGGTCTTGACGGTCCTGACCCGACCGCGGTCCGTTCGGGCCGGGACACGGCTCGCGGCCGGCATGAGCCGGACGTCTGCAGATCGAAGTGCGCGAGCCAGCAGCTATCGCTTCGGCAATCCGTTCAGCCAGGAGCGGATTTCGCTGTTCACGAGCGAGGCAGCGTCCCTGTGCACCCAGTGACCTGCCCAGGGTACGGTCACGATCCGGAGTGGATGTCTGACGTATCGGCCGGCACCGTCGAGGACTTCAGGCACGAAGTACTCGTCCTGCATTCCCCACACGATCAGCACCGGAACGTCGAACGTGTACCCCGAAGCCTCGGCTTTTTGGTAGGGCGGCGCAGGGTAGTTGGCCTTGTAGTATGACAGCATGCTCTGCAGCGGATGGCCATCGAGATACGAAGCGACGAGAGATCTGTGCCGCGGATCGCGGATGTTGCGAACGATGAATTCGATGTTCTTCGGGTCGCCGTCGCGAAAGTGGATGTATGGCACCGTGTACGAGGCCATGTTCTGCTGGTCAGGGTTGGCGCCGAGTATGGCATTGTATGTGGAGGCGAGCGGAACATTCATGATCACCAAGCCGGCGACCGCCTGCGGATATCTGAGTGAAAACGCCTGAGCGACCGCTCCACCCCAATCGTGACCGATGATCAGGGCCTTGCCGCCTCCGAAATGGTCGACGATGGCCTTGATGTCGTCCGCGACTTCCATGGTCTCGTAGGCGGAAACTTCCGCCGGCGCGCTGCTCGGAGGGAAACCTCTGAGACGCGGGGCGACGACGAGATGATCTATCGAAAGCTCCCGGATCTGATCGACGAAAGTCTCCTCGGTATCCGGGAAGCCGTGGATCAAGATCGCAAGAGGACCCGACCCGAAGCTGCGGTAGGCGATGCGGATACCGCCGTTGTCGATGAATTCCATGCACGTCTTCCATTGCGTCCGTCCGCGGAGCACCTGCCCGTCGGCCCGGCGCCCGCCGGATCGCGGCGGCTGTGGCTGTGGAAATGGCCAGTCGGCGGGGACCGGCCGACATGAAGCTGCGGGACTATGGTCACGAGCCCAAGGTTTCGCGGCGGCGGCAGCTCGGATCGCCCGCGGCCTACAGGAATACGGGAGGGAGCGCGTCGACCCCTTCCCGGGCGGTCTTGTTCCGCGCTGCCGGTCCGAAGCGGAAACCTCTGGGTCGGCTCACGAGATCTTCGGCAGGAACGGCTCCATCGCCGCGCGCGACGTGTCGGCGGGAGTGTACCTGACGTTCGTAGCCGATCCGCCGATATGGCGTTCGGCGATCTTCCACCCGCTTCCGGTCGCCTTCAGGCGGTCGAGCATGGGCGAGTAGAGCCAGAGAGCGGGCAACTCCCGTGTCTCGATGACCTGACCGGCTCCGAGATTGGCCGCAGCCTCGGGTTCGGCGTGGCGCACCAGAAGGTTCTGGTAGCGGACCGCTACCAAGCCGCTCTCCTCGATATCCACGATATGGTTGGACGCATGCCGGCTCACCCCGGGCACGAGGTACGGGTACGTTTCCGTGAGAAAGGTACGGATCTCCTTCTCTCCGTCGAGAGAACCATGGAAATGAAAGACACGCGCATCGGGCAGGAAGGCGTCCACCATGGCTTCGAGATCCCAGGTCTCGAACAGCCAGTTGACGCGGTTCACGTAATCCACGGCAGCGGCCCGGATGTCGGGGCTGACCTTCGCGGCCGGTTTGACTTTCGGGAAGAAGCTAATCGTCATCCTTGTCGCGACGTGCGTCATCTGGAGTTGGCGGCGCAGTCTCGTGGTTTTCGGACCATGCCGAAGCCCATCCGAGCGGCGCACGGCGCAAGTAGGTGTGCAATTGCACTACGTCAAGCTGTGCGCGGCGGCACCTCGCCGGACGCACACCGAGGCCATCGCTTCGGATTCCGTTGACATTGATCGTGTTGATTGCATCATGCAATCGACTGCAGGGTGCAGCGCATTAGCACGCATCTCCGAGCGCGATCGGAGACCGGCGGCACCGATCGGAATGGCCGCCTCATCGACAGCCTCGCGCGAGGCGATCACGGTTTCGAACCGGGCGAAGCCAACAGCTTCCAAGGACATGTCAATGAACGAACTTCTTGCGCTGGCGATCGAGGCGCATGGCGGCTTGCACCGCTGGGAAGCCATCCGCTCGATAGAGGCCGACCTGTCCATCGGCGGCGTGTTGTGGGACCTCAAGCGCCTGCCCGGCATCTTCCGCGACAAGACCGTGGTGGCGGATACCCGACGGCAGCACCTGGCACTGCATCCGTTCGAAGAGGGTCGCCTCGTGTTCACGCCCGAGCGGGTCTGGACGGAGGACGCTGCCGGCCGCACCCTGGAACACCGCGACCAGCCGGCCTCAGCCTTCGAGAGGCATACCCAGGCGACCCCCTGGGACGCGCTGCACGCCGGCTACTTCAACGGTAGGGCTCTTTGGACCTACCTGACCCAGCCGTTCCTCTACGCCGCTCCGGGGTTCGAGGTCGAGGAGATCGAGCCTTGGGAGGAGGACGGCGAGGTCTGGCGCAGTCTCCGGGTCACGTTCCCGGACTCGATCTCGAGCCACACGCGCACGCAGATCACGCGCTTCGGCCCGGACGGGCTGATACGCCGTCACGACTACACGGTCGACCTGCTCGGGGGTGCCGCGGGCGTCAACTATGCCAGCGGCTACCGGAAGGTGGACGGCATCACGATGCCGACCGTGAGGCGCGTCTACCCCTGCGACGCGGAGGGGCGCCGGGTGCCGGAGCCGCTGCTCGTGTCGATCGACATCCACGCCGTCCGCATCAACCGATCCGAAGAGGCCGCCCGGTCATGAGCCACGACAACAAAGCCATCGTACTGGAAGGCCTCGACGCCCTGTTCAACCGCCGCGACTTCGAGAAGGCCGCGACGCTCTGGTCCCCGGACTACATCCAGCACAGCCGCCACGTCCCTGCCGGCCGCCACGGGCTGTTCGAACTCGTGCGCAGCCTTCCCGGAGGTGCCCACTATCAGTCCGGTCTCGCGATGGCCGAAGGCGATCACGTCGTGGTCCATGGCCGCTACTCCGGCCTGGATGGTCCCACGCTCATCAGCGTTGACATCTTCCGTCTGGAGGACGGCGTCATGGTCGAACACTGGGACGTTCTTCAGGAGGAGGCGGCCGAGGCGGAGTCGGCCGGGGGAAATCCGATGTTCGGGGATGCATTTCCAAGCTGATCGATCGTCAATCAGCTCCTTCAAAGGCCAGTCGCGCGACTCAGGCCGCGCTTGAGATCATGCCTTGGATACCGCCTCCTGGAAGTCCTGCGACGAGAGGTACGCAAGCACCTCTCTGAGCTCGGCGGCTTTCCCGGCCCCGAACGCCCGCTCGAACCGGGCCTGCATGTCCTGCCAGAGCCGGCCGGTCTCCTTGAGTTTGGCCTCGCCTGCAGGCGTGAGGTGGATCCGTTTCGCACGGCGATCCCGTTCGTCCGGAACCATGTCGACGAAGCCGTCGCGCGCCAGCGGCTTCAAGGTGTGCCCCAGGGCCGAGAGGTCCATGACGATCGCATCGGCCAGCTCCCGCATCGTCGGTGCGTTCAGCGTCTGCACGTTCACCAGCAGCGAGTACTGCGTCGCGCGCAGCCCGGAAGGTGCGAGGGCGTCGTCGTACATCTGGCCGAGGCGCCGCGAGGCCTTCCGGAGCACGGAATTGCTGCAGGCGCTCGCAGACGGCTTGGGCGCGGATCTCGCGCTCGGTTTCGCGCTCATGTCGAGCAGCCTCTCCCAGAATCCCGGCGGCTCCGTCGCGCTCGGGTACCGATTGCTTGACCCACCAAGAAAGCAGGCATATACCTGCATCTATTAGAGGCACGTACCTGCATATGTGTCTCGGATCGAACTCGATGCAAGCGGGACGAGGATTTCTCCCGCTCCGTTCTTCAAGGCCCCGTCCGCACGATGCGCGACCGTGCGGTTCGGTCGGCCTCGACGTCGCGGCTCGCGCCTTCGGTCTGAAGCCTTCGGTCTAAGGCCTAGCCCTTCCCCCGATCATCACAGGGACCTTGTCCATGATCACTCTGCGGATCAACGGCCACGATCACCGGGCGGACGTGGAACCCGACACGCCGTTGCTGTTCGTCCTGCGCGACAGCCTCGAGCTCGGCGGCACCAAGTACGGCTGCGGCATCGGTCAGTGCGGCGCCTGCACGGTGCTCCTCGACGGCACGGCGACCCGCTCCTGCCAAGTGTCGGTCGAGAGCGTGGGTCGGAAGGCCATCACCACCATCGAGGCGATCGAGCACGATCCCGTCGGCGCACGGGTCGTCAAGGCTTGGATCGATGGTCAGGTGGCACAATGCGGCTACTGCCAGTCCGGCCAGGTCATGGCCGCCACCAGCCTGCTCAAGCAGACCCCGAAACCCTCCGAGACCGACATCGCCGGCGCCATGACCAATCTCTGCCGCTGCGGCACCTACAACGCCATCGCCGCCGCCGTGCGGCAGGCCGCCGCCTGAGGGGTGATGCCATGAACGATCTCACGCCTCTGCTGCTCACAGACCAGCGCCGTCCGGCGGCCGACGAACCCGTTCGGAATTTGTCCCGCCGCGGCTTTCTCGGCGCCGCCTCCGGCGCCCTCCTCCTCGGCGTCAACCTGCAGGTCGACCCGGCCGCCGCGCAGACCCGCGCGGAGGGCCCCGCGGCCATCGCCCCCAAGCCCGGCACCCGGGTCGCCGCCTTCCTGGAGATCCGCCCCGACAACTCGGTGCGCCTGCTCAGCCCGTTCGTGGAGGGCGGACAGGGCATCAACACCGGGCTCGCCCAGACCATCGGCGAGGAACTCGACCTCGACCCGGCCCGCTTCACGGTCGAATGCGCCCCGCCCGGGCCGGACTACGCCGTCGTCAACGGCCTGCGCCTGACCGGCGGCTCGTTCTCGACCCGCTCCAGCTTCGAGACCATGCGCCGGCTCGGCGCCACCGCCCGCGAGATGCTGCTGCGCGCCGCCGCCGCCAAGCTCCACGTGCCGCAGGACAGTCTCACGACCGACGACGGCCGGGTCGTGCATAAGGCCTCCGGCCGGAGCTTCGGCTACGGCGAGCTCGCCGCCGCCGCCCTGGCGCTGCCGCCGCGCGACGACGTCCCGCTGAAGGACCCGAAGGCCTTCCGCTGGATCGGCAAGCCGGTGGCGCGCCTCGACATGCGCGACAAGTCCACCGGCCGGGCCGTCTACAGCATCGACATCCGCCTGCCCGGCATGCTGCACGCCGCCGTCCAGCACGCGCCGCATCTCGGCACCGAGCCGGGGGCGATCGCCAACGAGGCGGAAGTCCGGGCGATGCCGGGCGTCCAGGCCGTCCAGCGCCTGCCGGGCGCGGTGGCGGTGGTGGCCGACACGTGGTGGCGGGCGCGCAAGGGCGCGGAGGCGCTGCAGGTCACGTGGTCCAAGCCGGCCCCCGACGGCATCGCCACCGTGTCGGCCGGCTTCTCCTCGGCCGCGATGCTGGCGGCCCTGAAGGGCGCGACCGACCCCGGCCTCCCGGCCGAGCAGGCGGGCGACCCGGACGCCGCCTTCAAGAGCGCGGCCAAGGTCGTCGCGGCGGAATACGACGCGCCCTACCTCGCCCACGCGCAGCTGGAGCCGCCCTCGGCGGTGGCGAGCTTCGCGGCCGACGGCAGCCTCGACCTGTGGCTGCCCAACCAGATGCCCGAGCTGTTCCAGCAGATCGCCGCCAAGACCGCCGGGCTGCAGCCCGATCAGGTCCGGATCCACTCGCCGATGCTCGGCGGCTTCTTCGGGCGCCACTTCTACTACGGGCCGGCCAACCCGTTCCCGCAGGCGATCCTGCTCGCCAAGGCCCTGGGCAAGCCGGTGCGGGTGCTGTGGTCGCGCGAGGAGGAGTTCGGCATGGACGGCGTGCGGCCCCTGGGCTTCGCGCGGTTCCGCGCCGCGCTCGGGCCCGACGGGATGCCGGTTGCGCTGGAGACGACGGCCGTAGGCGAGGGGCCGACCGGCCGCTACTTCGGAGCCATATTCAAACGCCCGGTCGATTCCTCGGTTGTGGAGGGCCTCGACCAGAAGCCCTACGCGATCCCGAACCGGAAGCTCAGCTACGTGAAGGTGCCTCACCCGGTGACCATCGCGTTCTGGCGCTCGGTCGGGCACTCGATGAACGACTACTTCTACGAGAGCTTTCTCGACGAGATCGCCCAGGCCGGCGGCCAGGACCCGTTTGCCCTGCGGATGGCGCTCTTGAAGGACAGCGCCCGCCACCGCACGCTGCTGCAGGCGGTGGCGGATCTGGCCGGCGGCTGGAAGCCGGGGCCGTTCCAGGCGCCGGACGGGACGCGCCGGGCGCGGGGCGTGTCGATGGCCTCGCCGTTCGGCTCGGAGACGGCGACGATCGCCGAGGTCTCGCTCAAAGACGGCGAGGCGCGGGTGCACGATCTGTGGATCGCGATCGATCCGGGCCGCGTGGTCAACCCGGCGATCGTGAAGCGTCAGGTGGAGAGCGCGGCGGCTCTGGGCCTGTCGTCGACGCTGCTGGAGCAAGTCGTCTACGAGGGCGGGCAGCGCCAGGCGCGGAACTTCGACGCCTACCCGATCCTCGATCGGGACCGGATGCCGCGGGTGCATGTGGCGATCGTGGAGAGCGGCGCGCCGATGGGCGGCATCGGCGAGCCGGGTCTGCCGGGCGTGCCGCCGGCGGTGGTCAACGCGGTGGCTCTGCTCACCGGCCAGCGCCTGCGCAGCCTGCCGCTGGCCAAGACGCGCCTCTCGGGGGCCTGACATCGCCCGGGAGACTCATTCGCCGAAGTCCTGGTATTGGAAGGTGGAGGAATAGCGGCGCTTTCGGCGATGTGGCCGAAAGCGCCGCTGGTTCGTCGCCATACAGTTCACGCTTCATCTGGTGACGTCGCGCGGAACGATCGCCGCAACGACTGCGGCGTCTGCCCGAGAACCCTCAGGAAGCTCTGACACATACGCTCGGAGTCGTTGAAGCCGGTCGCCTCGGCGATCGCATTCAGCGGTTCGCGACCGTCCTCGACACGGGGCCGCGCTGCCTCCACCCGTAGACGCTCGATCGCTTTCGCGGGCGTGACACCGGTTGCGGCGAGGAACGAGCGTGAGAACTGCCGGACGCTCAGACGCGCGACGACGGACAACTCTTCGACGGTCAGCGCGTCCTTCAGATGGTCGCGAGCATAGCGCAACACCTCGCGGATCCGATCCGAGCCCGGGTCGAGATCCAGAAGCGATGAATGCTGATACTGACCGCCCAATCTTCTATGATGGACGACAAGTGTCCGTGCGACGGCCTTCGATGCTTCGAGCCCGAGATCGTCTTCGATCATGGCCAGAGCCATGTCGATACCCGCCGTCATGCCAGCCGACGTCCATATCTTTCCATCGCTGATGAAGAGGCGATCTCCGTCGACTTTGATGGCGGGGAAACGCGATCGCAGAGCCTGCGCGTAGAGCCAGTGAGTGGTCGCTTGACGCTCGTCCAGGAGGCCGCTCGCCGCAAGCAGGAAGGCGCCCATGCACACGCTCGCGGTACGTCGTGCTCGACCGGACGCGCGACGGATCCACTCGACGGCGACCCGATCCGCGGTCGCATGCGCGAGGGAGAAATCGCCGACGACGATGAGGGTGTCGAAGCTCCCTTCGGATGCGGGTCCGGTGGCGACCGGCAGTCCGGTCGAGCTGGCGACCTCTCCACCAGACGAGGACAAGACGACAAGGCGGTACGTCCCCGGTGCGGCGCTCTCGGCGGACGCGAACGCCTCCAGCGGGCCGCTCAGATCCAACAGGACGAAGCCCGGGTAGACGAAGAAGGCGACCGTGCGGGATATGTCCGAAACTCCGGGAAAAACGTCCTTTCAGACACTGGCGACCGAGCCTAGCCTCGTCAACGTGCAATGCCCTGGAGCCAAGCGATGAACGAGCAAATGTCCGCTAACGAGCCCCGGTCGGTTCGTTCGGATAGCCGAGCGATCGACGATGCCTCACCCGGCGACGCAGCTTCGGAGCGGCCGTCCACGGGCAGCCTCTACGCCGACCCTGAGCGGCCCGCGCTGCCTGCCGCCGACATGCGGCTGATCGCAGGACGTGCCGCCCTCGTGGTGATCGATCCCCAGGTGGATTTCATGAGCCCGGAAGGAGCGGCATGGGCCCTGGTCGGCGAGAGCGTGACCGAGCAGGGCCTGGTGTCCAACCTGACGGCACTGTTCGAGGCGGCAAAAGACGCCCGGATGCCGGTTTTCATCTCGCCGCACTACTACTACCCCCACGACCACAAGTGGGAGTTCGAGGGACCTGCCGAGACCGTGCAGCACAAGCTCGGCATGTTCGATCGACGAGGCCCCCTCACGCTCGAGGGCTTTGCCGACTCGGGGGCCGAGTACATGCCGGAGTTCAAGAAGTTCATCGAGGACGGGGAGACCATCGTCTGCGCACCGCACAAACTGTATGGACCGCAGGGAAACGACCTCGTGCTGCAGTTGCGGAAGCGGCGCATCGATCAGATCATCCTGGTAGGAATGGCCGCCAATCTATGCGTGGAGTCCCACCTACGGCATCTGCTCGAACAAGGCTTCGAAGTCGCCGTCGTGCGGGATGCCGTCGCCGCGGCCAAACTGCCGGACGGAGACGGCTACTTGGCAGCGCTCATAAATTTCCGCTTCCTCGCCAATGGTCTCTGGACCACGTCGGTCGCGCGGGAACGCATCCTGAGTCTCAGGTCCTGAGGCCGTAGGTTCGAGGCCTATCCATCTCACTTGGATTGCATGCCGCTGCTGAGCGGACTTGAACCTGCGGCCCTGGGCGGTATCGCCCTGGCCCTACTCCGACCGGAGCCGTCACCATGTCCCAAGCAGGCTTGCTCGATCCCACCGCCCTCGACCCGTCCTGGGTTGTGCTCGATGCCCGTGCCGAGGAGGACTACCGGCAAGGTCACTGGCCGGGAGCCGTCCGCGTGCCCGTCTCGGACTGGGAGGCGGCCGCCAAACAGGCGGACACCGGTCTGTCCGACGATCGGTATTGGCGCACGCTGATCGGCGACCTCGGGGTCGATGGCCGGCGGCCGGTGGCGGTCTACGACGACGGCCGGATGACCGAGGCCGCGCGGGTGTGGTTCATCCTGCAGTACTTCGGGGTGCCGGCCGCCGTCCTCGATGGCGGCTTGCCGGCCCTGTCCGAGCGTCCCGACGCCCATATGGATCGCACGCCGGTGGTGCCGACACCGGCATGCGATCCGACGCTGAACAGCCACGGTCCTGTCGGACTGGTCACACGCCATGAACTCCGGGATCGGCTCGACGACGGCACGCGGATCTTCGACGCGCGCACGGCCGCCGAGTTCGCCGGCGAGGATCTGCGAAGGAACGCGCGCGGCGGCCACATGCCCGGAGCGCGGCGGGTCGGCCATGCCGACCTGCTGACGGCCGCGGGGCGTATGAAACCTGCCAGGGAACTGCGCGCCATGCTTGAGACCGCGGGCTTCAGACCGGGCGAGCGGATCGTCACCCATTGCGACGGCGGCGGGCGCGCGGCCCTGGCCGCTCTGGCCGCCGTGCAGGCCGGGTTCGGCCAGGTGGATGCCTACTACCTGAGCTTTGCCGATTGGGCGAAGGACGAGAGCTGTCCTGTCGTGTCCGGGACGGCAACCTAGCCACGGGGCTGCCGTCACGGCACCGTGAAACGTTCGGTACGTCTCAGGCGGGCAACCCCATCTGCTTCCGCAAGGACTTGTCGAAGGCAGCCTCCGGAACGAAGCGCCGCAACAGGCTGACCTGACCGGCGACCTTGCCGGCCGAGTACCGGCGCTTCGGCTTCGCCGCGGTGGCGGCCTTCACGACGACTTGCGCGACGGTCTCGGGAGCGTCCGCGGTCTCCATGACCTTGTTCATCAGGATGAAGGCGCCATTGCGCGCCGACGCGTACGCGTCGATCTGCCGATCCGGCTCCGTGAGATTCCCCTCGAAGGCGGTGCGGGTCCAGGCCGGCTCGATCAGCACCGCTCTGACGCCGAACGCCCGCACCTCGTGGTCCAGTGACTCCGTGTATCCCTCAAGCGCGTGCTTGGTCGACGCGTAGAGGGCAGCGTACGGGCCGGGAACCAGCCCGAGCACGGAGCTCATGTTGATGATGCGTCCGGACTTCTGGACGCGCATCGCGGGCAGAACGGCGTTGGTCGCCCGGAGCACGCCGAAGAGATTGACGTCGAACAGCGATTTCGCCTGCTCGACGGAGGATTCCTCGGCCCCTCCGAGCAGGCCGACACCCGCATTGTTGACGAGCACGTCGATCCTGCCACCGTCTCTCATCACCTCGTCGACGAGGGCGCGTATGGAGTCTTCGTCCCTGACGTCGCACGGCAGCATCCGGATCCCGTTCGGGGTCTCCCCGGCGGCCCGGCGGCTGCTGCCGAAAACGCGAAAGACGAACCAGCCGGCCGCCTTCAGCAGCGCGCCAATCTTCCGATAGCCGTAGCGCCCGTACCGGCGCGCCAGTTCCACGAGATCGGCCGTCAGCGCCGCCTCGTCATCTCTGCCCCGCGGCACCTTGCGCTGCGTCGAGCGATGCTGCCCGAGCGCACGGCAAGCGCGGCGCTCGGAGACCTTCAGCACGGTCCGGACATGCTCAATGCAGGCGCGTCGGCGCGCGGGGCTGGTCAGTTTCCCCGGGCGGCCTCCTGCAGGATCAGCTTGTCGAGCGTGAGATCCGCGATCGCCTTCCGGAGCCGCTGGTTCTCGGTCTCCAGGTCCTTCATGCGCCGGACCTGGTCGCTCTTCAGGCCGCCGTACTCCTTGCGCCAGCGGTAGTAGGTGACCTCCGTCACGCCGATCGTGCGGATCGCGTCCCCGACGCTCTGGCCCTGCGAGACCAGCACATCCACCTGCCGCAGCTTGGCGACCACATCCTCCGGCTTGTGCCGCTTCGTTCCCATCCGTCCGTCCTCGTCCTGGCCCGCAAGCCATACCTCAGGGCGGACCACTTCACTGGGGGCGGATCACTCGCGCCACTCACGCGTGTGCGCCAGGGCGCATCGCGGTCCTTGATAAGGCGGAAGTGACGCCGGAGGCGGCTTGGCGGTCGACGTCAAGATACGACAGGACGAGTTCGCCTACACGACGGGGATCCGAAACCGGAGCGGCGCCAGGACTGAACGCGTGAAGGACCGCGCTCATCAAGAACTATTCTTTGATGACTGATGGTGTGACGACGGCGTCCCTCACGTCCTCGGCGGTGTCCAGACGACGTCCCGCACCTTGATGGGGCGGGGGATCAGCCCCAGCCGGGTGAAACGATCGGCGGTGGTCTGCTGAGCGGTCAGGATCTCGTCTGTAAGCGGGCGAACGGCGAACTCCGTCCGATCGGCGGCAACCTTCTGGACGGGGTAGGGAACGCCGGTCACGGAGGCCAGCGCGTGCGCAACCTCATCGCGATGCTCGCGCGCCCAGCCCGCCGCCTCGGACAGGCCCGCCAGCGCGCCGGACACGGGGCCCGGGTACTTCTCCGCGAAGGTCCGGTTGGCGAGGAGGAAGGACGAGGCGTTGTGCGTCTGCCCTGCGGTCGCGAGCACCCGCGTCTCGCCGCGGGACTGCGCCAGGGCGAGATAGGGATCCCAGATGACCCAGGCGTCGACGCTGTCGTTCGCGAAGGCCGAGCCGGCATCGGAGGGCAGGAGGTAGGCCGGCTTGATGTCGGAGACGCTCAGGCCCGCCTTCTCCAGAGCGGCGATGAGGAGGTTGTGACTGCTGGTCCCACGCCCCACGGCTACGGTCTTGCCCCTTAGGTCGGCAACCGTACGGATCGGGGAATTCGCCTTGACCAAGATGGCCTCGCCGTCACGGGTCGGCGCCGCCGCGCCGACGTAGACGAGGTTGCCCCCGGCCACCTGCGAGAAGATCGGCGGTGCATCGCCGGTGTAGCCGAAATCGATTCCGCCCGCGTTTAGTGCCTCCAGCAGGGGCGGACCGGCCTGGAACTCGACCCAGCGGACGGGGATGCTCTGCGAGGCGAGCCGCTTCTCGATCAGGCCCTGCTGCCGGGCCACCACGATGAGGCCGACCTTCTGGTAGCCGATCCGGAATTCCTTAGGTGCATCCTGCGCCAGGGCACCGGCCCCGAGGCCGAGGCCTACGGCAAGCGATCCGAGAAGGGCGGTCACGCGGCGTCGTGTCGTGGTCACGGTCTGAGCTCCTGCAGTGAGGGACGGTTCGGGTCGGGCCAGTGGCGCCACGGTGTAGGCGGCTTCCACACATTCCCTCCGCTCGTCCTCGGAGCGTAGTCGGTCATGAATTGCGGACGGGGATCACCGAGCCGCGATAGCGATTGCGGATGAACGCGGCGACGTCGGCCGAGGTGAGCAGCATGGCGAGGCGCTCTACGCGGGGATCCTTCGCCAAGCCCTCTGTCGTGACTAGGACATTCGCATACGGATTGCCTTCGGCGCGTTCGAGCGCCAGCGCATCCCGTGCGGGCTCCAGGCCGGCTTCCAGCGCGTAGTTGCCGTTGATCACCGCGAGCGCCACGTCATCGAGCGAGCGCGGCAGCTGCGGCGGCGCAATCTCGACGAAGCGGAAGTTCTTCGGGTTCTCGATGACGTCGTCCAAGGTAGCCTTGATGCCCGCTTCCGCCGCCCGCAGTCGGATCAGATCGTTGGCCTGAAGCAGGGAAAGGCCTCGGCTGGTGTTCGAGACGTTGTTCGACAGAGCGACAACTCCGCCGACCGGCAAGTCGGCGAGCGACTTGGCGCGGCGGCTGTACAAGCCGAGAGGTTCGATATGTACCGCCGCGATCACAGCGAAGCGTAGACCCATGGCGGCTTCCTCCGAGCGGAGGTAGGGCACATGCTGGAAGAAGTTGGCATCTGCATCGCCGTCACGCAGCAAGGCGTTCGGGCGGAGATCGCCCGAGATCTCGATGACCTTCAGCGGCAGATCGGAGGCGAGCTTTTCAGCGACAAATTCGAGGATCTCGGCATGCGGCACCGAAGAGGCCACGACCCGCAGAGGAGGCGCGGCGGCGCGGGCTGGTGAGAGGCCCATGGCCAGGGCGCCGGACAGGAAAACTCGACGAGAGACTGTAGGCACGGCGTGAACTTTTTAGAATCGTAGCAAGGAATTTCACCTTTCTATCTCGGAATGATGCTTTTGCGGCAAGGGTATCGCTTGTCGAAATTCCTTGTATTTGAAGAGCAATGTTTCCGTATCTGGGCATGAAAGAAGAGCCTTGTTTTCTGATCCGATGCCCCGCTACCACGTCGCGCCGAGACTGCGGCCGCAGTGGCGTTGCAGCTGCTGGCGGAGAGCTCCAGACCAAGATGATCGCGCAGGATCGATCCGGCATAGTGACGCCGGAACTGGCCGCGCCGCCGGAAGATCGGCGCGACGGCATCGAAGGAGATCTCGCATTCAGACAGCTACGCAATGTCATGACAACTCGCGCGGCACGAAATAGCCGGGGCTGACCGCGTGCTCGGCGGGGTGCCGAAAAAAATCGCCGGATCAACATGTGCGGCAGAATTGGCGCAAAGATCGGCTAGAGAAACGGCATCTCTTGCGCCGCTTTTTGAGGGATCAAATTTTTCTACGTCTTTCCCGACAAAGAACTTGTTTCCAAACTATCGCCCGCATTTGCCATTTTGCTTGAGTGTCGAGCGCAATTGGTCGATTTCTTTTTATGGCCGCGAGGGCGGAGCTGACTGAGAACGGGAAGCCATGTCGCAGACGGAAGCGGGCTGGGGCGCGGGTCCGAGTGCGCGCTACGAGACGCTAGCGGACCGGTTCCGTCCGGTCTTCGCCGAGATCCGCGCCAACGCGGCCGAGCGGGACCGCACCCGCATCCTGCCCCACGCCGAGATCGGCTGGCTGCGGGAGGCGACCTTCACCACCCTGCGCCTCGCTCCCGAGCAGGGCGGCCACGGCGCCAGCCTGCCCGAGCTGTTCGCGCTCCTGATCGAGCTGTCGAGCGCCGATTCCAACGTCACCAACGCGCTGCGCGCGCATTTCGGCTTCACGGAGGACGCCCTGTGCTCCTCCTCCGACGCGTGGCGCACCGCCTGGATCGCCCGGATCGGGGCCGGCGCGACGATCGGCAGCGGCGTCTCGGAAACCGGGCCGGCCAAGGTCGGCGCCTTCGACACGGTGGTGCGGCGCCGGGACGGCGGGTTCGTGGTGGACGGCCGGAAGTTCTACACCACCGGCTCGCTGTTCGCGGATTACATCCACCTCTCTGCCGAGGACGAGACGGGCGGGGCCGTGACCGCGGCCGTGCCGGTCCGGGCGCCCGGCGTCACAATCGTCGATGACTGGGACGGGTTCGGGCAGGCGCTGACCGCCAGCGGCACCGTGACCTTCGAGGGCGTGGCGCTCGATCCGGACCTGATCAAGCCCGATCCGGCCCGCTTCCCCTACGCGATGGCGTTCTTCCAGCTGGTGCATCTGGCGACGCTCGCCGGCATCGGCCGGGCGGCCGCCGAGGACGTGGCGCGGCTCGTGGCCGAGCGCACCCGGGTCTACAGCCACGGCAATGCCGGGCGCAGTGCAGAGGATCCGCAGATCCAGGCGGTGGTGGGCCGCGTCCGGGCCAATGCCTACGCGGCCGGCGCCGTTGTGCTCAAGAGCGCCGAATCCCTCCAGCGCGTCTACGCGGCGCATCAGGCCGGCGACCGACCGGCCACGGAGCGGGCGACGACACTCGCCGATGTCGAGGTCAACCAGGCCGTGAGCGTGGTCACGGACCTCGTGCTGCAGGCGACGACGTCGCTGTTCGACGCGCTGGGCGCCTCGGCCGTGAAGTCGGGGCTCGGCCTCGACCGGCACTGGCGCAACGCCCGCACCATCGCGTCCCACAATCCCCGGATCTACCGGGACCGCACCGTCGGGGCCTTCGCGATCACGGGCGCGCCGCCGCCGCGGCAGTACCGCGTCGGCACGGCGTGAGGCGACCATGCCGCGCCGCCGCGACCGTATGCGCCTCGGCGCCTTTCTGTACCCGGGCGGCCACCACGTCGCCGCATGGCGGCATCCGTCCGCGCAGGCGGATGCCGGGGTCAATCCCGCCCATTACCGGCAGATCGCCCGGACCGCCGAGGCCGCGAAGTTCGACCTGATCTTCCTTGCGGACGGCGTCAGCATCCGCGGCGACGACCTCGATGCCCTGAGCCGGACGGCGATCCGCTACGTCGGCCAGTTCGAGCCGCTGACTTTGCTATCGCATCTCTCGGCCGTCACTGAGCGCATCGGCCTCGTGGCGACCACCTCGACAACTTACAACGAGCCGTTTCACGTCGCGCGGAAATTCGCGTCGCTCGACCATCTGAGCGGAGGCCGCGCCGGGTGGAACCTCGTCACCTCCGCTGACCCGCGAGAGGCGTGGAACTTCAGTCGGGAGAGCCATCTCGCACACGCCAACCGCTACGCCCGTGCGGAGGAGTTCGTGGACGTTGTCCGCGGCCTCTGGGATTCCTATGAGGACGACGCCTTCGTTCGCGACCGCGAGTCCGGCCGCTACTTCGATCCCGAGAAGCTGCATCTCCTCGCGCACGACGGCGAACACTTCTCGGTCCGCGGCCCGCTCAACGTACCTCGGCCGCCGCAGGGGCATCCGGTGGTAGTGCAGGCTGGCTCGTCGGAGGCCGGCAAGGCGCTCGCCGCTCGCACCGCCGAGGTGATCTTTACCGCCCAGCAGACCTTGGACGACGCGGTGGCGTTCTACGCCGACGTAAAAGGCCGGATGGGGCAGCACGGACGCAATCCCGACCACCTTAAGATCATGCCCGGGGCCTTCCCGGTGGTGGGCCGAACGGAAGCGGAAGCGCAAGACAAGTTCGCGGCACTGCAGGAGTTGATCCACCCGGTCGTCGGTCGCTCACTCCTGGAACAGCTCACCGGTGCCGACCTATCGCCTTTTCCGGACGACGCGCCAGTGCCTGAACTGCCGGAAACCAATGGCGGCAAGAGCCGTCAGGAGCTCTTTCTGCGCCTCGCTCGGCGGGAGGGCCTGACCATTCGCGAGCTGTATCTGCGTGCGGCCAGTGCCCGCGGCCATTGGGTGATAATTGGGACGCCCGGACAAATCGCTGACGCCCTGCAGGAGCGCTTCGAAGCTCACGGCGCGGACGGCTTCAACATCATGCCGCCCACCCTGCCGGGCGGCCTCGACGATTTTGTCGCGCTCGTCATCCCTGAACTGCAGAGCCGGGGCCTGTTCCGGCGTGATTACGAGGGCCGCACGCTGCGAGAGAACCTCGGTCTGCCCCGGCCCGCGCACAGCCTTCCTCCGGCGGATAATGCTGGCTCGGGTCGGCACTCCGCGTGATTCAAGAGGCGGGCCTGCCAGTGGGAAGAGGCCGGGGAGCAGTGCGATGAGCCACGACGATGAACCGCCGGCGGCGCGGCGCCGCTTCCTCGCGCAGGGCGCGGCGGCTGCGGCGGCGCTCCTTGCGGGTGGTCAGGCCCGATCGGACGAGGCGGCCCCTCCGGGCATTCCCGACTGGATGAAGACGCCGGGCGCCGATGTCGGCAGCCAGACCTACGGCCTGCCCTCGCGCTTCGAGGCGGGCGTCATCCGCAACGTGCCAAAGGGCCTGCCGCAATACATCTCGGCCTCGAGCCGCACGCCGCTTCAGGATCTCGACGGCATCCTCACGCCGAACGGCCTGTTCTACGAGCGCCACCACGGCGGCATCCCGGACATCGACCCGGCCCGGCACCGGCTGATGATCCACGGCCTCGTCGACAGGCCCCTGGTCCTCACCATGGACGACCTCCGCCGCTTCCCGTCGGAATCGCATATCTACTTCCTCGAATGCTCGGGGAATCCGGGCTTCGAGGCGATCAAGGGCCGGACCGCGTCCGATCTCGTCGGCCTCGTCAGCTGCGCCGAATGGACCGGCGTCCGGCTCGCAACGGTCCTGGCGGAGGCCGGCCTGAGACCGGAGGCCCGCTGGGTCGTCGCCGAGGGCGCCGACTCCGCCGCGATGACCCGCAGCATCCCGATCGCGAAGTGCCTCGACGACGCCCTGCTGGTCTACAGCCAGAACGGCGAGCGGCTGCGCCCGCAGCAGGGCTATCCGCTCCGGGTGTTCCTGCCCGGTTTCGAGGGCAACATGAGCGTGAAATGGCTGCGCCGCCTCAACGTGACGGCGGAACCGGCCTATTCCCGCGAGGAGACCGCGAAATACACCGACCTGATGCCCGACGGCACGGCGCGGCAATTCACCTTCGTCATGGAGGCGAAGTCGGTCGTCACCCGGCCCTCCGGCACCCAGCGGATCGCCCCCGGCTTCCACGAGATCACGGGCCTCGCCTGGAGCGGGCGCGGGCGGATCCGCGGCGTACAGGTCTCGACCGATGCCGGCCGGACCTGGCAGGACGCGGCCCTGCAGGCGCCAATCCTCTCCCGGGCGCTGACCCGTTTCCGCTTGCCCTGGACCTGGGACGGGGCGCCGACGACCATCGCGAGCCGGGCGATCGACGAGGCCGGGTACGTGCAGCCGAGCTTTTCCGATCTGACCGCCGTGCGCGGCCTCAAATCCTTCTATCACAACAACGCGGTCGTGCCCTGGCGCATCGCCGCGGACGGCGAGGTCGTCAATGGTTACGCGTAACGCCGGGGCGCTCGCCGCCGCCGTCCTCCTGCTCGGGACCGCCGGCGCGGCGCGGTCCGCGGAGCGCTTCGGCCTCGGCCGGCCGGCGACCGAGGCCGAGATTGCCGCCTGGAACATCGACGTCGATCGCGACGGACGGAAGCTGCCGCCGGGCAGCGGCAGCGTCGCCCAGGGCCGCGCCGTGTTCGAGGCGCAATGCGCGTCCTGCTACGGCGCCCGGGGCGAAGGTGGGACCGGGGAACGGCTCGTCGGCGGACAGGGCACCCTCGCCTCGGCAAAGCCGGTCAAGACCGTCGGCAGCTTCTGGCCCTACGCGCCGACCCTGTTCGACTATATCCGCCGCGCGATGCCGATGAACGCCCCGCAATCGCTCAGCGATGACGATGTCTACGCCGTCTCGGGCTATGTGCTTCACCTGAACGGGCTGGTCCCGGACGGGGCGGTGCTCGACGCGCGATCCTTGGCGGCCATCCGCATGCCGAACCGCGATGGGTTCGTTCCGGATCCCAGGCCGGATGTGAGACCCTGACCGAACCAGATCGACACTCTCGTGATCCCCTGGCGTCGCACCGGTCAGGAGGAACTTCTCGGCGTCAGGTCCCGGAAGCGGTTGCGGCAGAGATCAGCCGGATAGCCCAAAAGAAATATGCTTCCTCAGCGGCCACCCTAGCAATTCTATCCACAGATGGAACTTCCGACGCGGAATAGAATACAAAATTTCGATCGGCCTACGAAAGCGCAACGTCGAGAGTTGCCAATGGCCAGCGCCTCATCTTAAACATCTTTCGATCACGACGTACAAGTTTCGGCACTCAGACCGAGAGCTTGGTCGCTTTTGAAAAAACAATTCGGCGCCGGTGCACAGATCTGGCGCGAATATGATTGTCTTGGTGGCAACTGATGCGAAAGATCGTTACCCGCGGCGCGGCATTCATGGCCTGCGCTGTTTGGCTTGCGGAGCCAGCTTACGCGGTGCCGTCCGATCCGGTCCCGAAATCCCGTGGCACAATCACCTGGGGTGTCGCGACCGAGCCCAGCTGCTTCGATCCTCATCGCTCCTCCCAGCAGGCGGCCTTCTTCGTCGCCCGGAACTACATCGACTCCCTGGTGGCCAAGCGCGTGGACGGGAGCTTCGCCCCCTGGCTCGCGACGCAGTGGTCGATCGCGCCGGACGGTTTGACCTACACCTTCACGCTTCGCGACGGCGTCACCTTCCATGACGGTACGCCGCTCGATGCGGAGGCCGTGAAAGCGAATTTCGACTTCGTGAAGAAGCCCGAGAACGCCGCGAATGCGGCCGCTCTGCTCGATCGGTATGCGCGTGCCGAGGTCGCGGCCCCGAACGTGGTCCGGCTGATCCTGGCCCGGCCGGATTCGAGCTTTCTGGAATCCGTCTCCAACGTGAAGCTCGGGATCATCTCGCCGAAGGCTCTGGCCAAGGGCGATCTCTGCGGCGGCGGTCCGGCGCTCGCCGGTACCGGACCCTTCGTGTTCGCGGATTACGTGCGCGGCCAGTCCGCTCGGTTCACCCGCAACACGGCCTATGCGTGGCCGCCCGGCTACGCGGCCCATGCCGGCCCGGCCTATCTCGACGGCTTCACGATCCGCTTCCTGCCGGAGGCGGCCGTGCGGGCCGGCGCCCTCGCCTCGGGCCAGGTCGACGTCATCGAGGGCGTGCAGCCGACGGATGCCCCGCTCTTCGCGGACCAGCCGGATTTCACCCTGCTCAAGGGACCGCTGGGCGCCGGCACGGCCTTCACCCTCAACATCAACTACACCCGCGCGCCCGCCGACGACGTCCGGGTGCGGCGCGCCCTGCGGGACGGGTTCGACCCCGAGCCGATCGTGCGCCAGGTCTATCTCGGTACCGTCCCACGGGCGTGGTCGATCATCGGCCCGGACAACCCGGCCTTCAACCGGGTTCTGGTCGGTGCCTGGGGTCGGGACATCGCCGGCGCCAACCGTCTGCTCGACGAGGCGGGATGGACCGGACGCGACGCCGCCGGCTTCCGTACCCGCGATGGCAAGCGCCTGACGATCGAGGTGGGCTACCCGCAGCCCTATGTGCGCGACAATCGCGAGGTGCTGATCCAGGGCATCCAGGCAAACCTGCGCAAGAACATCGGTCTCGACCTCAACCTGCGCATCATCACGGCGGGCGAGTACGCCAAGAACAACGCCACCGGGACCTGGTCGATCTATCCGAACACCGACAATCCCTCGGACGCCGCTCGAGAACTCTGGGACATGCTCGGGACGAAGGGCTTCCTCTACACCAACATCCCGAATCCCGACCCGGAGATCACTGGTCTGGTCGACGAAGCCCTGGCCGCGACGGATCCGGCACGCAAGCGCGCCCTCACGGACCGGATCCAGGCGCAGGGCATCGAGAAAGCCTACATCGTCCCGCTGTTCGCGCCGAGCTGGTTCCTGGCCGCCCGGAAGGGCGTCGAGGGCCTGGGCTTCGAGGCCGGCCTCGACTCGCCCGCCAACGCTTACGACGTCTGGCTCGCCGGAGAGTAGGCCGATGCCGGCGCGCCATCTCACACTCCGCATCCTGAACCGCCTGGGCACAAGCCTCGTGGTCGCCTGGGCGAGCGTGACCGCAACCTTCGTCGCGCTGCACGCGCTGCCCGGCCGGATCGAGGACATCCTCGCGGGCGATGTCGACTTCCCGGGTCTGCGCGAGGCGATCGCCGCCGAGTGGGGCCTGGACCGGAGCCTGCCGGCCCAGTACGCCGACTTCCTGCTCCGCCTCGCCCACGGCGATTTCGGCACCTCCTACGTGCTGCGCCGGCCGGTCATCGAGGTCGTCGGCTCGCAGCTGCGGCCGACCGTCGAGCTCGCGCTCGCGGCGGGCCTCCTCGCTGTCCTGCTGGCCGGCGGCCTCGCCCTCGCGACGGCCGGACGGGGCCGCCTCGCCCGCGGTCTCGCCTCGAGCCTCGAACTCGTCGCCGCCTCCACGCCGGTCTTCTGGCTCGGCATCCTCCTGCTGATGGCGTTCTCGTTCTCCCTGCGCTGGTTCCCGGTGGCAGGCGCCAGGAGCTGGAACGCCCTCGTGCTGCCGGCCCTCGCCCTCGCCCTCCCGACTGCCGGGCTGCTAGCCCAGGTCCTGCGCGAGTCGATGGAGAAGACCCTCGATCAGCCCTTCGTCACCACGGTCCGGGCCCGCGGCGTCGGCGAGACCGCGATCCGGACCCGCCACGTCCTGCGCCATGCCCTGCTCCCGGCCGTGACCCTCGGCGGCTGGCTGATCGGCGGCCTGCTCGGCGGCGCCGTCATTACCGAGAAAGTGTTCGGCCGGCCGGGGCTCGGCACGGTGACGCTCGGGGCGGTCCTGACCCACGACGTGCCGGTGGTCCTAGCGGTGGTGCTGCTCGCCGCGCTCATCCACGTCGCCGCCTCGACGCTCCTCGACATCCTCTACCTCCTGATCGATCCGAGGCTCAGGGCAGCATGACCGCCTCCCCGCATTCCGCGCCCGCCACGGTCGCGCTCTCGACCGAGGATTTGATCGGAGCGGTGGCCGGCACACCAGCCGCCGCCTCGCGCGTGGCCCGTCCCGGCCTACGTCATCCGCCACGCTTCATCCTGGCGGCCGGATTTCTCGTGCTGCTGGCCGTCGTCGCGTTGGGACCGAGCCTGTTCACCGGGTATGACCCCCTCAGCGGAGACGTGTCCGAGACCTTGCAGGCACCCAGTTGGGTCCACCCCTTCGGCACCGATCGCCTAGGGCGCGACGTCCTCGCCCGGACCCTCTACGGCACCCGCTACTCGCTCCTGATCGGGCTCGCCGGCATGGCGGTCAGCGCCGCCGCGGGCGTGCTCCTTGGAGTTCTGGCGGGACTGCGCAGCCGACTGCTGGACGAGGCGGTGTCGCGCCTCTTCGACGTGCTCTCGTCCTTTCCGGGCGTGCTGCTCGCCATGCTGGTCGTGACCTTCCTGGGTCAGGGCATGGCCAACATCGCCTTGGCTGTCGGCATCGCCGGCATCCCGAAATTCGGCCGGGTCGTGCGCGCGCAGACTCAACTGGTGCGCGGCGCCGACTACGTGACCCACGCGGCGATCTACGGGCTCGGCCGCTCCCGGATCTTCCTGCGCCACGTCCTGCCGAACGTGCTGGTCGCGGTCCCGGTGATCGCGACCATCTACATCGGCAACACGATCCTGGTCGTGTCGGGTCTCAGCTTCCTGGGCCTGGGACCCCAACCGCCGACGCCGGAATGGGGCGTCATGCTCGCCGAGAGCCGCGACGTGCTGCGGGTGGCGTGGTGGCCCGGCGTCTTCCCGGGGCTAGCCGTCACCCTGACGGTGATCGCCTTCAGCATCGTCGGGGGCGTCCTCCAGAAGCGCTTCGAGGGACGCCTCGCATGATCGATCCCCGCGAACCGCTCGTCGACATAAGCGGCCTCTCGATCGCCTTCCCGACTCAGGGCGAAGGGCCGGTGGTCCAGGGCATCGACCTCGCCATCCATCCGGGCGAATGCGTCGCCCTCGTCGGTGAATCCGGATCGGGCAAGAGCGTCACGGCGCGCAGCCTCCTGAATCTCGCGGGCGACGGGGCCCGGGTCGAGGCGGCGCGTTTCCGGATCCGCGGCCGGGACGCGCGCGCCTTCCGCGAGGCCGACTGGCGCCGCCTCCGCGGCACCTTCACGGGCCTCGTGATGCAGGATGCGCTGGTCTCGCTCGATCCCCTGCGGACGGTCGGCCAGGAGGTCGGCGAGGTGCTCACCGAGCACCGCCTAGTCACGGGCCGCGCTGCGCTGGCGGAGCGCGTCCACGCGACCCTGGCCAAGGTCGGCATGCCGCGGCCCGCCGAGCGGGCCCGGCAATTCGCCCACCAGCTCTCCGGCGGCCTCCGGCAGCGGGCCCTGATCGCCGCCGCCATCGCGGCCGAGCCCGACCTGATCATCGCGGACGAGCCGACGACGGCGCTCGATCCGGGCATCCAGAACCAAGTGCTAGCGGTCCTGGCAGACCGGGTTCGCGAAGGCGCGGGCCTGCTTCTGATCAGCCACGACCTCGCTCTCGTCGCGCGGATCGCACACCGCGTGATCGTGATGCGGGCCGGACGTATCGTCGATGCCGGGACGACCCGGGTGGTGCTGGAGCAGCCCCGCCATCCCTATACCCGCCAGCTTCTCGCCGCGATCCCGTCCGCCGCCTCGCGCGGCGGGCGCCTGGCCTCGGCGCGGATCGCCTCCGGCCCCGGCACATCGGCGATCGCACGCGACCCGCTCCCGCCGCGCGTGGCCGTCGAGCCGCGCCCCGTGCTCGAGGTGCGCGGCATCGCCAAGCACTACGCCCAGCAGCGGGCCGCGCCCGGCCAGACCGGCGCCTTCACCGCCCTGGAGGAGGTCAGCTTCACGGTGCGGGCCGGCGAGGTGCTCGGGATCATCGGCGCCTCGGGCTCCGGCAAATCGACTTGTGCCAAGATCGTTCTGGGCCTGATTGAGCCGGATGCGGGCGATGTGCGGCTGCTCGGGGAGACTTGGTCGGACATTCCCGAGACCCGCCGCCGACCCTTGCGCCGGCGGCTCCAGTATATCCCGCAGGATCCGCTGAGCAGCTTCGATCCCCGATACCGCGTCGGGGACATCATCGCCGAGAACCTCCCGGACCCCGGCGCGAAGGATCGGCGCGCGCGCCTGCTGGCGCTGCTCGACCAGGTCGGCCTGAGCGGCAGCGTGCTCGATCGCCATCCCCGCGCCCTGTCGGGCGGCCAGCGCCAGCGGGTGGCGATAGCCCGGGCTCTGGCCGCCGAGCCCGCGCTGATCGTCTGCGACGAGCCGGTGTCGGCCCTCGACATCGGCATCCAGGCGCAGATTCTGGATCTACTGGCCGACCTGCAGGGCCGCCTCGGCACCGCCCTGCTGTTCATCTCCCACGACTGGGGCGTGATCCAGCACCTCGCCGACCGGGTGCTCGTGTTCCAGGACGGCCGGATCGTCGACCAGGGCAGCGTCGCGGACGTGTTCGGAAGCGGCGGCGCGACCGGACCCGGCTGGCGGGCTGTCGCGTGAGGCGACGCGCTCCGAAGGGCATTTTGGTCGGCACCCTACCCTCCCCGCAAGGCCTGCGCTTTCGTCTCGTACATCCGGCCCTGACCACCCGGTGACAGCCGCCACGTCAGGATGGATCCTGTCGAGGAGACCGAATCGTCATGCTCGCTGTCCGCGAAGCTGCCGACGCCGCACGACCGCACATCCGCCTCTGACGAGTCCGCCATGATCCCTCCTGAGCGAACCATCGAGTTCTACTTCAGCTTCCTCTCGCTGTGGTCCTATGTCGGAAGTCTCACCTTCCATGACCTCGTGGATCGGACCGGAGTGCGTGTCCTGTACAAGCCCGTCGATCTGTTTGCCGTCTTCGCGGCCGGCGGCGGGAAGCCCGTCAAGGAGCGGCCTCTGCAGCGGCAGGCCTACCGGCTGGTCGAGATGCAGCGTTGGCGCAGGATCCGAGGCATCCCGCTGGTCCTGCACCCGAAATACTACCCCGCGGACCCCTCGCTGGCCCATCGCGTGCTGCTAGCGGCGCTCGACGAGGGCAGCGACGTCGCGGCCTACGTCCATGCCGGGCTGAAGGCGGTCTGGGCCGACGAGCGCGACATCTCTAACTCCGATACCGTCCGGCGCTTGGCGGAGGAGAGCGGGCTGGACGGCGGGCGCCTCCTGCATAAAGCCGAGGCGCCGGGTCTGCGGGAGCGCGAGGCCAGTCTTACCCGCGAGGCGATCGGGCGCCAGGTGTTCGGCGCGCCGTTCTATTTCTACCGCGACGAGCCGTTCTGGGGGCAGGATCGCCTCGACCTGCTCGAGGCCACGATCCGCGGGTCCGCAGCGCCGATCACGCTGCCGGATCTGTCAGCGCAGGTCTGATGGCCGGCTGCTCCCCGCACGGACCGCGACTTCGACTTCAGTCCGATTGCACCACCGTCTTGGTGGAGCCGAGCAGCGCGTTCAGGGTCAGCGACGCGATCGCGGTGAGAAGGATCGGATCCTTCACGATCGGCTGCAGGGCGTCGGGCACTGCGCGGAAAAAGGCCGGCTGCACGATCGGGATCAGGCCGAGGCCGAGGGACACCGCGATGATCAGCGCGTCGCGGCTGCCCGGCCGCGCATAATCGACCTGCGCCAGGATGCGGATGCCGGTCGCCGCCACCATGCCGAACATCACAAGGGACGCCCCGCCGAGGACCGGCTGCGGGATCGAGGCCGCCACGTAGGCGATCTTCGGGACGAGACCGAGCAACAGCATGATCCCGCCCGCACTCGCGCAGACCCAGCGGCTGTGAACCCCGGTGAGGCCCACGAGACCGACGTTCTGCGAGTAGGACAGGTAGGGGAACGTGTTGAACAGGCCGCCGATCAGCGTGCCGAGCGCATCGGCGCGCAGCCCGCGCCGGATGTCCTCGGTGCCGACCGGGCGACCCGTCATCACCGAGAGAGCGAGGAACATCCCGGTCGCCTCGATGAACACGATGGTCATCACGAGGCACATGATCAGGCAGGGCACGAGGTGGAAGCTCGGGGTGCCGAATTGCAGCGGCAGCACGACCCGCAGCCACGGCTCCGCACCGATCCCGTCGAAGGTCGTCCATCCCAGGACGAGCGTGACGCCGTAGCCGAGGCCGATCCCGAGAAGAACCGCGATGTTCGCCAGGAAGCCGGGGCCGAACCGGGCCAGGAGCAGGACCGCGGCGAGCACGCCGGCGGCAACCGCGACGGTACCGGGCGCTCCGAAATCGGCGGTCCCGGCGCCGCCGCCGGCCCAGCCCACGGCGACGCGCGTGAGGGCGATGCCGATCATCGTCAGGATCGTGCCGGTCACGACCGGCGGGAAGAAACGCATCAGCCGCCCGACGAGGGGCACGACCAGCAGCCCGTATACGCCGCCCGCGATGACGGCCCCGTAGATGCCGTTGAGTCCGACGCCCGGCATCGCCGCCATGGCGAGCATCGGCTGGATCGCGACTGCCGTAACGCCCATGATCACCGGGAGGCGGATCCCGAACGGGCCCAGCCCGATCGTCTGGATCAGCGTGGCGATCCCGCAGGCGAACAGGTCGGCGTTGATCAGGAGCGCGATCTGGTCCTTGGGCAGCTTCAGCGCCCCGCCGATGATCAGGGGCACCGCGATCGCGTTGGCGTACATCACCAGCACGTGTTGAAGCCCGAGAACCAGAAGGCGGGGCGCGGCCAGGACGGCATCGACCCCGTCCTGCGGCTGCCGTCCCGCGTCGGTGTGCGCTGTCTGCCGGAGCGCCACCGTCGGGATCGCGTGCGTCGAGGCGGTTTCATTCATGATCTTCACGGACTCTAGACGAGGTAATACAGCTTGCCGCCCGCAGACCCGCGCCTGGCTTCGAGCGCCGCGTAGGTCCGGCGGACGGCCTTGATCGTCGCCGAATCCCGATCGTCCTCTTCCGGGAGGATGCGTTCCACCGGGAACCACGCCGCGAAGCGCAGCCGG